>CAMDEA010000207.1 GCA_945893045.1 Planctomyces sp. SH-PL62 | reverse complement strand
TCCTTTTGCCCCAACGCCTGAAACCGCCGCTCGTCGAACGCCGTGATCGACTCGCCGATGTAGGCCGCCCCGCCCCGAGTCCTCCTGATTTGTTTTGACGTTTCGTCAAGATATTCCAAATCCCGCCGCACCGTCGATTCGCTGGTTTGAAGCGAATCGACCAGCTCCTGAATCGAGATAAACCCTTTTTCCTCGATCTTTTTCAGGAGTTTCGTTCGCCGTTCATCAACCAGCATGGCCCACGCCCTCGTCCTCGTCCTGAGGCTTTTCGTTGCTCAGACATGATTGCATCAAGATCATTCAAAATCAATCAAGTTCTTTCATTTTAAGATATTTGATCAATCTTCATTTTGTTTTTGAGTATTCAAACTTAATGTTTGCACTGTCAGAAATTCGCGATCCGGCGATCTGGCGACTTCCCTTTTTCGAGATGAGCAACGAGGCCTCCCATGAAAACAACTTTGAGAAATCTCCATCGAGGATTCACCTTGATCGAACTCCTAGTGGTGATTGCGATCATCGCCATTCTGATCGCGCTGCTGCTGCCAGCCGTCCAACAGGCAAGGGAGGCGGCTCGGCGTTCGCAGTGCAAGAACAATCTCAAACAGATTGGTCTGGCGCTGCACAACTACGGTGACGCCTTCAAAAACTTTCCACCGAGTTATTGCGTCGTGCCCGGCGTCACAACGACCGTTGGCGGACAATGGTCGTTTCGAGCGCGTCTTCTGCCTCACATGGAGCAAGCGGGACTGCAAAAACTCATCAATTGGAATCTGGCTTATTCCGCTCAACTCAACGTCGCGATCATGCGGATTCCGTCGTTCCTCTGTCCGAGCGAAGTGAACGACATGACTCGCGTCTTCACGTCCGGTCCCAACGTCGGTCAACCGCGAGACTACCCGGCCAACTACGGCATGAATTTCGGAACTTGGCAGATCTGGAATCCGACGACCGGCTCGGCTGGCGACGGCTCCTTCCATCCGAACAGCAACTTCACAACGGCCGCCTTCAAAGATGGAACGAGCAACACGCTTTGCGCAACCGAATTGAAGGCATACACGCCCTACGTGCGAAACACGACGAGCGATCCCGGGGCAACACCGCCGACTTCGGCGTCATTTGCCACCGGTCTCACGGGCGACGGATGTTGCATTGGGACGAGCACGCAACAAAACACGGGGCACACCGAGTGGGCCGACGGCTTGTGTCAGCAAAGCGGCTTCACGACGACATTCACGCCAAACACCAAGATTCCATACGTCGTCGCCGGAGCCACCTACGACATCGACTTGGTTTCTTGGCGCGAGGGAACGCACGCGACGCGCGTGACCTATGCCGCGCTCACGGCTCGCAGTCATCACACGGGAATCGTCCAAGCCCTGATGATGGATGGCTCGGTGAGGATGATTAACGAAAAGATTTCGTTAGCCACTTGGCGTGGGTTGGGAACTCGTCGCGGCTCCGAAGTGGTCGGAGAGTTTTGAAACTGTGACGATGTTGCGACGCAACGGCAGCGGTGCTCATCCAATTCGGAGCTGCCCCGTTTCAATGACCAGCCGCCCTTCTGCGAAGAGCTGAATCGCTTGGGGATAGGCATCACACTCGGCCTCGAAGACGCGGGCGGCGAGGGTGTCGGGGGTGTCTCCTTCGAGGACCGGGACGGCGCGTTGGACGATGATCGGGCCGTGGTCGTATTCGTTGTCGGCGAAGTGGACCGTGCAGCCGCTGAGCTTCACGCCGCGAGCCAACACCGCCTCGTGAACGTGATGCCCGTGAAAGCCCTGGCCGCAGAACGCCGGAATCAGAGCTGGGTGAATGTTGAGCACTCGCCGCTCGAAGTCCGGCGGGATGCGGATCAGTGACAGGAACCCGGCCAGCGTGACCAGATCGACCTGAGCCGTTCGGCAACGGTCAAAGATCGCCGCCGAAAAACTCTCCACCGAATCAAACTGCTTGCGAGCAATCACCTCACACGCCAACCCCGCCTCGCGAGCACGCTCGATCCCGGCAATGCCCTCTCGGCTGGCGATGACGACGGCGATCTCGGCATTCAATTCGCCGGCTTCGATCTTTTTCAAGAAGTTGACCAGCGTCGTCCCGCCACCAGAAATCAACACCCCCAACCGAATCGGCCGATCTAGCTTGGGTGAACGGAACGAAGAAGACGGAGCGGAGGAAGTCATGCGAAAGCCCTGTTTTCATTAGCGAGGATTAGCGGAGATTAGCGTTCCTCTGCGTTCTTCTCGAACAAGTTAGGAACACTCATCGACGCTAATCTTCGCTAATTGGGACAACGAAATTTGGCTGGAAGAGTGCGGCGTTCTTTTGCAGGAACTCGTCGCGCCAGCGGTATTCGTCGAGCAGAGTTGCAGTGTCTCGACCGAGTAAGTGATAGGCGAGATGGATGGCCTCGATCGTCGCGAGCCCGGCGGCGGGGTCATCGAAGATCTTGGACACTCGCGGGTACGCGGTTTGGCACGGCGGCAGGCTGCGGACGGGCAGGTGGGAATACTTCTTTTCCATGCGTTCGGCAAGTCGCCAGGTGCCGTCGATGACGAGCAGTCCGCTGTTTCGATCCGCTTCGCTGAGCAGCGGCCCGCCGATGCCGAGCCGGACGTAACCTGCGAGTGATTCGGGTCCGTCGTCGGGGTAGATCCAGAAGATGAATTCCTCGCGCTCTCGCAGCGGTTCGACCGAGCATTTGCTGCGGTTCTCGCGGCGGTGGACGACGATGATCGTGGGGGAGTGGTCGGGCACAAGACGTTTCGTTGTTGGCGATGATACTAACCCGAAGCGTCAGCGAGGGCGGGCGTTTCAATCGCCAAGCCGGAGCAAGCGATCGAAGGTCTGTGAAGCGTTCGCCCTCGCTGACGCTTCGGGTTAGTTTGCTGGGCGAATTGGTCGGCAATAGAGTGAGTCCGCCGGTCGATCGCAAGCGGCGCGGTGTGGAGTTGGTTCGATGACGTTGTTGTTGTGTCCCGAATGTTGCCAGTGGCGCGAGCCGGTTGAGGGTCGCTGCTCCGTGTGCGCCGGGTCGCTCGATCTGGCGATTCCCGATCCATCATTGGAGACGATTGCGGAGGAGATCGGTGATCTGCGAGGACTGCTTGGCGAGGCGGACGTTCCGCGTGGCGACTTGCCGAAGCGGGGCCGGCTGTGGGCGACGACCAACGGATTGCTGTTCATGCCGTGCGAGTCGCGAGTGATCGTGTTTGCGAACAGCGATCACGCGAAAGTTGCGACGCGACAAAGCGGACTCGGCCGCTGGATTGGTCAATGGTGGTCACGGTTGAGCGGACGTGGGCCAGCAGCTCAATTCGCTTGCGAACGTCGAGCAAGCGAGTTGGCGGCCACTGACCGGCTCGCGTTGGCGGAGTTGCTGCGATCTGATCCGGGGATTCTGTTTTGGTCTCGCGGTGCGATCGCGACGTGGCGGCGGCGACAGGGTCAGTGGGAATTGATGCGGCCGAACACGTTCGCGTGGCCAGAGCGGATTTCGATGCGCGATCGTGATGGCGATCGTGCTCTACAAACTTGGTTGGAGACAACAGCGTGCCCGCTCCCCGTGAATGTTCGCTGACGGATTTTCTCGATCTGCTGCGTGAGACGCTGGCCAGTGATGCTTGTTGGGGCGTCGTACTGAGTCAGCCATGTCGTAGTGATGCGCAGCCACTGGGTCGGGAGTCTTTATTTCCGGTCGGCGATGCGCGTGTTGGCATGGCTGAGCCGTTTGATCGCCGACCGGAAATAAAGACTCCCGACCCCTTCGCGGACTGGCCGAGCAAGCTGACCGCTCGACCGGTCGAGTTGTCGGGCGAGCGGCGATATCAGTTGGCTGAGCGGCGCGGGAAGCAAGAGTTTCATCTCAACCTCACCGCCGAGGAGTTACTGACTCGGATCACGTCGGAATTCGGCGAACGGTTTGAGCAAGCGGACCTCTTTACGCCGGACGCCGATTATTCGGCGCGAGTGATTCGCCAGAATGTCGTGCGACTCACCAAACGCAAACCATCAAAGTCGGCTCCGGCGCTGACGCATGATCGCGGCAAGCAATACTTGATCCCGGAAGGCCGGCCGTGTCCGTTCTTGGCGGAGATTGGCGTGATGACTCCAGCCGGACAGGTCAAAGCAGCGAAGCAGGCGAAGTTTCGACAGGTGAATCGATTTCTGGAATTCGTGGACGATGTCTTGCCGGAACTGCCGGCGAACGGAGTCCTCCGCGTCATCGACTTTGGGTGCGGCAAGAGTTACCTGACGTTTGCGCTGCATTACTTGCTGACCGAGTTGCGTGGCCGAGAAGTCGAGATCATCGGCCTCGATTTGAAAGCGGAGGTGGTTTGTGATTGCCAGCGGATCGCCGAGAAGCTGGGTTGTCGCGGCCTGCGATTCGAGGTTGGCGACATCGCGGGCTATGACGCTTCTGGGCCGGTGGACTTGTCGGTGGCTTTACATGCTTGCGACACGGCGACCGATGCGGCGATTGCTCAAGCGGTACGGTGGCAGGCGCAGGTGATCCTGGCGGTGCCGTGTTGTCAGCACGAGGTCTTTGGATTGCTGAGTGACGATGCACTGTCGGGCTTGTTGCGGCACGGCATCTTGAAGGAACGCTTCGCAGCATTGGCAACCGACGCCCTGCGAGCCGCGTTGTTGGAAGTGGTCGGTTATCGGACTCAGGTGATTGAGTTCATCGACCTGGAACACACGCCGAAGAATCTGCTGTTGCGCGCGATTCGATCCGATCAGCCGCTCGGCAATTCGCACGCCCGGTACGAGCAACTCAAGCGACAGCTTGGTCTGCGCGACTTCGCGCTGGAACGACTGCTACAGACGGACCTCGCCGCGCGAACCGCTGACGTCTTCGTGGATGCAACGGATTGACAACTCTTGTGAACCGGGTTCTGTTGGCCGCGACAGAGGAGTTGCGTGCGGACGTTGCAAGAAACCCAAACTGAGGAGTGCGGCGATGCGGTCGATTTGGAGCGTGAGCTTGTCGTTGTTGAGTGGTCTGGTTTTGGTCGGCAGCTTGGGTGACAGCGTTTGGGCTGGCGACCGACATTGCGTGCCGTGCGTTGCGAGCGTCCCTGTAGCGACGGTCGTTGTGCCGGTGCTGGCGGTGGAAACTCGCGCCGTCGATACCGTGATCGTCGTCGCATCGGAAAATCAGGCGTTGCTAATCCTGAATTGTCCGGCGGACGCGCGCGTCACAATCGACGGCCGGCTGACACACGCCTCCGGTTCGACGCGGCAATATCGGCTGCGCTTCGACGGGGACAGTCACATCTGCCCGATAGAGATTCGCATCCGCGACAACGACGAGAAAGCGACCTACCGATTCGAGACGACTTTCGAGTTCCATGCTCATCAACGAGTCGTTTTGTCGATTGATCGCTCACAGATGGAGAAGATTTCGGACAGGCATCCGGCTGAGGAAGTGGCGAAGCTCATGGCACCGGGAACCGCTTTACTGGTGACTGAGAACGGACAACTGGTGCCGTTTGTAATGCCTGTTCGGAAAGCGCGTTCGAAGCCCACGGCGGTCAAAGCCGAGCAACCGTCGCTGCAACAATTGGCGATCGAGCATCAAACCAAGCAACTCGATCAGGAACGCGCCGCTGCAAACCAACTCGCAAAAGTCGTCACCGATAAGCAGACGCGGTATGACGCTGCCACTCGAATTCGCAAGCAGACGGAGGACGCCTATCAGGTGAAGCTGGCGGAAGTGGACGCGAAGTCTGCCAATCCGGTCGAGGCTAAAAAGCTGCAAGTCGAGATCACACGGGATCGAGAAGTGGAACAGTCGGCCAAGGACGACGTCACTGCGGCGCAGGATCAATTGAACAAAGCGGAGCAGCGAGTGCGCGACGCGACGACAGCTCTCAAGAAGGCCAAGGGCGGCAGCATTCAAATTGAATTGCCGTGACGCGGCCGATCTCGAAAGGAGCCGCGACGCGGTCACTTCGAGAAGGGGGACTTGAGACTGCCGACCCACGATTTCTTCTTCTGAGTGGTTGGCGGTTTCGATTCGACGGACGGGATGTCAGCGCGAGCGCGGCCGGACTTGTCGCTGACGATCTTCGCTTTCGGGATCTCCTGCTCTTGTTCGTAGCTGGCGGGTTGGATGGTGACTGCTGACGGTTTGGGTTTGGGCACCAGTCCCGATGTCTTCGGCGTCTTGTTCAGCTCGGACGTTCGTTGTTTGGAACGAGACGATGATCCCTGAAGCGGGACGTCTTCGGGAGGCATCAGCCGCAGATCCATGTCTTCGGGTTGTCCGCCGGGAGTGGGAATCTGACGCAGTTCGTTGTCGATCGGATTGCGTCGCAGCCCGTCGTAAGTGGGAGCGCGGTACTCTTCGGGCCGGCGATCGGGAATCGTGAATCCGCGATTGTGCGGATCGGAGGCCGGAGGCTGTGACTGGTATTGATAGCCTCCCGGATGATTCGGCGAGGTGGTTCGCTGTTGGTGATACAGATCCGGCCGCAGGTGTTTGTCATTCTTGCCTTGGATGTCGAGGAACTCATCGACTCGCTTGGACGCTTCGTCGAAGGTGAAGTCGTGGATCGCCTGTTCGCGGCCGCGCGTGACGTGTTCGAGGTCTCGTAGTGAGATGTGATCGAGATCGACGACGTACTTCGACCAGCGCAGGCCCATCAAATCGAACAGCGTTGGATAGACGGTGCTCTGTCCGAGAATGATGTTCTGCTGCAACGACGACTCATCGCTGGGCAACGGCCGGAAGAGCACGCCCGCTCCCGGAATGTCTTCCAGCAGCGGAACGCCGCGACTGGTGCGCGACGCTTTGAGTGCGACTTGATAGCGGCTGATCTCACGTAGCTCGAAGCTGGAGGTCTGCACCTGCGTGTGAATGAGATGCCGTTTGACGCGGCCGAGATGCTTTTCGTCGGGTCGCACCGGCTCGCGGACGTTGGTCGTATACATGTAGTCGAAGTCGTAGATCACCGAGTGCCCGTCCGGCTGGATCACGGGGCGAATCTCGAAGCCAGTGCCGGTCTCAAATTTGTAAACAGCCGGATCGGGAATCAGTGCTTCCAACGCCGCTCCGAACTTTCGATCGGGTCCGCCGGTTTGCGACATCAATTGCTCGGCGGTATCGGTGGATTGTCCGGGCAACACGGTTCGCACGCTGGCGGTTCGCAGTCCTTGATTGGGCAATCCGGGCACGGGTGATCCGGCTCCGCCGGCGAGTGCCGACACCGGCGAACCGCTCATCATGCCGGCGAGGCTCAGGAAGGTCGGATCTTGCAACAGCGTGCCGTATTCCTGCACGAGCGCTCGCGCACCATTCATCCCTTCGGCGATCATCGGAGCACGCTTCGGCAGATCGAATTCCATCGTGGCTTGCGGGCTGACCTTCGCGAACTGCCGGTTGTTGGTCAGGATTGTGGTCCGCTCGACTTGTCCGAGATTCACGTCCCACTCGCGCGATGCCGCTCGCACGCCGGCGAAGGCCGGATCGTAGAACTGCACTTTGAAGTCGTCTTCGAGCGCAATCGCCAGCCGCTTGAGATAGTTGTCGATCTGCGCGAGATGCGATCGCGTGCCTTCGACCAATTCGATGTATTTTTCTTCCTGTTCATCGATCAGGAATTCGAGCAGCTTGCGATGATCGAGATTCCGACGGACACGATTCGTGAGATAGTCCGCGTGCCGCAGCTTTAACTCCCGTTCCTTGATGAGTGCAAACGCCCTTCCACAAAGTTCGCGAACTTCCTTGAGGTAACTGGGCTCTCCGGTCGGATAGTCATCCCATTCGGCCGCCAGCTTCAGATAGTCCTCTTCAATTTTTTTGTAGGGCGTGCGGGGATCGTCCAGGTCCGTACGAAACGTCACCAGAAGTTTCCGGACTTCGCGAGCCAGGCGGACGTCTTTGGTGAGTTCTTTCTCGATACTCTGCGCCGTTTGCTCGACGGAGCGCGTCGTGAGTTCGTTTTCCGGAGCAGTTTTGATCCCCTCCCAGGCGGTGCTGATACGTCGTTTGGTCAGCGGGCGCAGGAGTTGAGACGACTCCGCGGTCTCCTCCAAATCAGCCAGCTCTTTGAGAGCGAGCACAACCGGGCCACGGTTCTGATAGTCCGCCTTCTTGCTGGTGGGATTCGTGATAAGTTTTTGAAAGAACTGAATGTCCAGAGCGACGTTTTGCCGCCCGTCAGCGGTGGTCACGACACGGGAGACTTGAATCGCGTCGTTGGCGTATTGTGCATGCGTCTGGATCATGGCATCCAACGCGGCAAGGCTCGTCCCCACGGCCAGTAGTTCATCGTTGGAACTCACGAGCTTCTCGAACGCGCTCCGCAACTGCTGCAAGGCGCGTTGTCGAACTTCGTCCAAGATCTTGGCCCGCTCCAGTTCGTCATTCGAGGCGTCCTCGATCAGGCCGCGTTCGATCACGCGCTGCTTCAACTCTGCCTCGGCGACCATTTGCGATTTGAAGATTTGGGAGAGGCGGATGAACTCGCGCTGCATCGGCGTCATTGTGTCGGAGCCATACACTGAGGCCTCGAAGAATCCATGCACGTTGCGGAATTTGTATTTCTCGAACGCATTGCGAACGACTTCCTTCTGCGAGTTCAGCTTGCATGGCAGCAAGCTGCTGGTCCTGCGGTAGTCCCATTCGGCTTGCGGCAGTTCGCATTCGATCAGAAAGCGGAAGCGGTCGAGAATCTGCTGGCGGATGTCGTTCTTGGACAGAGCCATGATGAAGCAGGCTTGCGATTGGCTGACCGTGTCCATGCCGTGCAGAGACAGGAGCTTGTTTTCCGTCCGCAGGAATTCGCTGTCCATCTCGTAGAGTTCGTCGATGAAGTCGCGACCGAAGAAGGCGTAGAGGTATTTGCGATCGCGGTCGATCTGGCGGTGCTGGTTGGGGAACTGAGCATCGACGTTGGCGACGACGGCTCCGGCGACTTCCTGGATGGCTCGGCGCAGATAGCCGAGCGACTGGTTGGTCAGAAATCGCGAGAGGTCAATGTGGCCTTCGATCCGGCTCGCGACCTTCTCCATGCGGTCGCCATGCTCGCCGTTGACTTGCACGGTGAAGATGCCGATTTTGACTTGCCCCAGTGGCGAGTCGATCTGATTGATCATGGTGCGGATTTTGTTGATGCCGCGAATCGGCCCGCGCAGTTGCAGCAGGCCCTCGCCGATGACGCTGACCGAGACTTGCGTGACCGGGTCTTCCGATTTCACGTCGCCAGGGACATAGGAGTCTGGGTTCTCCGTGCTGGCGGCGACTTCGGCGCGGAATTGATTCTCTTTGGCGCGGTCTTCCAATTCTTGGGCTTGCTCGGTTTGTTCGCGTTTGTCGTTTTCGATCTGCCGCTTGTCGGCGACGGCCCGTTCCAGTTCCGCAACTTTCGAGGCGGCGGTGCGGACGGCCGCCAGGAGCGGTTCGGTGGAAGTCGCCGTCAAAGTCAGCGGGCTTTGTTGCTCGGCTCTCGCGAGCGCGGTCTCCGCGGCTTCGAGCGCGGTTCGCGCGTCGGTCAGTTGTTTAGCGAGAGTTTCTTTGCGGGCCTTCAACGTCGCGAGCTTGGTGTCCGCGATCGCCTTTTGGTCCTCGGCTTCTTTTTTTCGTTTGGCCAGGTCTTCCTTGCTGGCGTCCGTCATACCGGTGGTCGGGTGCTCGATCTGGTACTGCAAGTCCTGAATGACTAATTCGCGCTCGTCGGAAGTCTGCTGCTGAGTGGCGATCTGAGCGACGAGCGCCTTGAGGCTTTTCTGCACAGAGTCTACTTCCGCCGACTTGTCGGCCACGATGCGTTGATTCGCTGCGATGGCGACGTTGTTTTCCTTCTGTTTGCCTTGGTTGGTCCTCTGGTCGCGCTGTGACATGACGGCGCGCATTTGTTCGAGCTCCTGCCGAGCACCCGCAAGTTCGCGTTCCAGTTGGCGATTGCCTTCGGCGGCGCGAATGGCGTCACGCTCTTTGATTTGGCGGTCGCGCGTCGCTTGCTCGGCGCTGTTGCGTGCGGACTTCGCGTCCAGTTTTGTGCGATCGACACCGGCTTGGTTGTATGCTTTGACGTTGCGATTGATGATCTGCGCGACTCGGTGAGCGTCGCGGATGTAGTACAGCCGTGCGACGCGTGTTTCGACTTTGTCACCTGGATTGAAGATGTCCTCAGGCTGCCGTTCTTTGCGCCGGACGTATTCGGGAAACGGGACGTGCGGGCCAGTCACCGCTGTCAGACCAATTTAGAAATGTCACATCTTGTCCAAGATAGAAATGTCACACTGGTGGCGTTTCCGAGGGACCGATGGGCAAGTTACGTCTGAGTGTCAAAGAGCGGGAGCGGTCGGAGGTGTTGTTGAAGGTTTCGCAGTCTTCGCTC
>CAMDEA010000206.1 GCA_945893045.1 Planctomyces sp. SH-PL62 | reverse complement strand
GACGCCCGCTCGTCGGAAGACTTCGAGTTTGTGATGAGCCTGTTTGAGCGCATGGCCGAAACCGAGCATCACATCGAATCGAACGTCTCGGTCTCGCGCTGCGTCGAAGTGCTCTGCGAGGACTTGGGGCACAAGTTGCGGCCAGTTCGACGATGACGCGCTCCACGTCGCTTCGTGTTGCCGCTACCATGTCCCGCCCGCGAAATAGGAAATCTGTTCTGAGGCTCTCATGCAACCGACGCAGTTCATCAACATTGTCAGCACCGTGCCGCTGGTCGCTCCGAAAGTGCTGAAGTCCGAGTTGGCCATCACGCCCGCCACGACTAAGACGGTGCTCAACAACCGCGAGGTGATTCAGCGCATCCTTGCCGGAGAGGACCGCCGCGTGCTGGTGGTCGTCGGGCCTTGCTCGATTCACGATCCGAAGTCGGCGGTCGAATACGCCGCGCGGTTGAAGGCTCTGTCCGACAAAGTCGCCGAGCGGATGCTGCTGGTGATGCGCGTCTATTTTGAAAAGCCGCGCACGACGATCGGCTGGAAAGGGATGATCAACGATCCGTTTCTCAACGATTCGTTCGATATCCATGCGGGATTGCGGTTGGCGAGAAAGCTGTTGTTGGACATCGGCGACATGGGCTTGCCGGCCGCGACAGAGCTGCTGGAGCCGATCACTCCGCAGTACATCGCCGACTTGCTGACGCTCGCGTCGATTGGTGCGCGCACGACGGAATCGCCGACGCATCGGCAGATGGCCAGCGGCCTGTCGATGCCGGTCGGCTACAAGAACGGCACGGACGGCGGCTTGCAGGTCGCGCTCGACGCGATGATCGCGGGACGCACACCGCACGCTTTTCTGGGGATCGACGGCGACGGACACACCTGCGTGGTCAACACGCGCGGCAATCCGTGGGGCCACTTGGTCCTGCGCGGTGGACGTGGCGGACCGAACTATTCACCGGATCAAATTCAAATCGCCTCGGAGAAACTTTCCGCGGCTGGCTTGCCGCCACGCATGTTGGTCGATTGCAGTCACGCGAACTCGAACAAGGACTATCGCAATCAGCCCAATGTCTGGCGCGATGTGCTCGCTCAACGAATCGCCGGCAATCAGAACATCATCGGCTTGATGCTGGAAAGCAATCTGCATCCCGGCAGCCAAAAGCTGACCTCTGATCCGTCGCTGCTGCATTACGGGGTTTCGATTACCGACGGCTGCATCGGTTGGGACGAGACAGAGGCACTGATCCTGGAAGCGAACGACAAACTGGCCGAGTAGTTCGGACGCCTACGTCCGAACGCCCGAGTGCCCGGACGTAGGCGTCCGGGCTACAACGCTACTTGAGAGGCCCGCAATGACGAACGCATCTCTTCGCGTCTCGGTTCTCATCGCGCTGCTCGTGTCGAACGGTTTCATCGCTCGTGCTGCCGAGCCAGCCGCCACACTGCCAATCGGCGATGTCGAAGGCCAACCGCTCGCGGCCAACGTCAAGCGGGTGATCGAGACGCTGCAATTCCTCGGCTCGCCGCTGCCAGCCGAGGAGGCCACAACGCTGCAGGCCGCCGCGAAAGACCGCGATGCCAAACAGATTCAGAAGCTGCTCGATCCGCGCGTGCTTTTGCTCGCGCACATCAACCCGGAGTCGCGTGTCAAAGTCCGCCGCGGACCGGCGGCCGCTGAGTTGCAACAGTTCGGGTTTACGCCGGTGCTCATCAAAGTGCTCAACGAGAGCACGGTCACGAAGCGAATGAAGCTGGTCAGCCCGCAAGCCGGAGCGGTCTACGCCGGAGCCAGCAAAGGCTCGCTGAGCCGCCAGCAGCAGACCGAATTGAACGACAATGAAAACGTCAAACGGGACGCGGATCGGTTTCTTGCCGTCGAGATGTTTGAGCAACCGCCGATGACCGATCGACTCAGCGGCTTGGAAGTCGAGTACGCCATCGGGTTGATTCTCTCGACGGAAGCCGGCAAGCGTGAGGCGACGATTGGCATTGATCTCGAACAAGGCAACCAAGACATCGGCTTTCGCGGCGAGGTGCCGGTGCTGTTTCGCATCGCACAAGCGATTCCAGTGAAGCTGGAGATTCGCGACTTCGATGGAACTTCGACGACTGCGGCACTGATCGTGAAAGATCGCGCCGGCCGCATCTACCCGCCGCAACCGAAACGGCTCGCTCCGGATTTGTTCTTTCAGCCGCAGGTCTATCGCGTCGATGGCGAATCGCTGCTGCTGCCTCCCGGCGAGTTCACCGTGCAGTTCGCTCGCGGCCCGGAGTATTGGGTGCGGAAAGTAGACGTGTCACTCCGTGACACGAAACTCGGCTCACGGAGTGAGCCGTCTACTTTGAAACTCAACCTCGAACGCTGGGTCAACACGCGCGACTTTGGCTTCTACTCCGGCGATCATCACATCCACGCGGCGGGGTGTGCTCACTACACGGTGCCGACCGAAGGGGTGACGCCCGAAGACATGTTCCGGCAAGTCAAAGGCGAAGGCTTGAACGTCGGCTGCGTGCTGACCTGGGGACCGTGCTACAAGTTTCAACGACAATTCTTTCAGCCGGCACCGCACAACCTCAGCGAACCGCTGACGCTGCTGAAGTACGACTTGGAGATCAGCGGCTTCGGCTCGCAAGCGTTGGGGCATGTCTGCCTGCTGAACCTGCGCGACCAAACTTATCCCGGCTCCGAGGGGACCGAGACCAAAGGTTGGCCGACCTGGACGACACCGGTCATGCGCTGGGCGAAACAACAAGGGGGAGTCACCGGCTACGCGCATTCGGCCAGCGGCTTATGGATTGATCCACCGAAAGCAGCGACACGATTCCTCGCCAAGTGGGATGCCGACAAGAACGGCACGCTGTCCGTCGTGGAAACGACGAACGCGCTGATGCTCGAACCGTTCGACAAGATCGATGCCGACGGTGATCGCTCGCTGACCGAACGAGAACTGACCGCGAGCCACGACCGCGCGGCCGATCAATTGCCGAACTTGGCGATCCCAGAAATGAACGGCGTCGGCGCGATGGAGTTGCCGGTCACGGTCGTCGAGGGTGTCTGCGATTTCATCAGCGCGATGGATACGAGGCGGATTCAAGAATGGAACGTCTGGTATCACGTCCTCAACTGCGGCTTCCCCTTGAAGGCCAGTGGCGAGACCGACTTCCCCTGCATGAGCAGCCGCCGCGTCGGCCAAGGCCGCGTGTATGTGCAGCTTGGTGATGCCGATCGGAGCCAAGTTGAGAAAGTGGACTTCGCCGCGTGGTGCGAAGGGATCGCGCGCGGCCGGTCGTATGTCTCGGACGGCTTCGCGCACGCGCTCGAATTCCGAGTCAACGAGGCCCGCCCCGGTTTTGAAGACGTCGCCTTGTCACAACCAGGCGAAGTCACAATCACCGCGAAGGTCGCGTTCGCTCCGGTCACGCCGGAGACGGTCGCTCAAGGAGTCGTGGAACCGGTCGGAGGCAAACGCCTCGTCGGCGACACCGTCGAACTGCACGGCCCGCGTTCTGACAAAGCCGTCGCAGGAGGCGAGCGGCTGGTCGAGATCGTCGTCAACGGCCGTGTGGTCGCGTCTCGCAAAGTGCTGGCCGACGGCAAGACTCACGACCTCAAGTTTCCGATCCCAATCGCGCAGAGCAGTTGGGTCGCGTTGCGTCAGTTCCCGCAGTTGCATACGAACCCGGTCAACGTGCTCGTCGCCGGAAAACCGATCCGAGCCTCGCGAGAAAGCGCCCGCTGGTGCGAAGAGGTCATCGAATTGCTGTGGAAGAACCGCGAGCGAGTGATCGCGGAACCCGAACGCGACGAAGCGAAACGCACGTTTGAAAATGCGAAGGCCACGTACCGCACGATTGCGGAGTCCGGCCGATAGCTGAAAGCTGTTGGCTGTTATTTCAACCTGCCTCGCAAATCGAAAGTTTTGTGATAACAGCCGACAGCTTTCAGCCATCAGCCGAACACAAAACGATTACAGTCGTTTGATTTTGATGTTCTTCCAACGGCATTTGGCTCCGTTGGGCCAGCCTTTGCCGCCGTGGACTTGGACGGTGATGGAACCGGCGGGGCCGAGCGTTTCGGCGACCTTGGCAGCGTCGTAGCCCTTGCCGTCGAATTTCTTGCCGTCGAATTCGTTGACCTTCAGGCCGTTGATCCAGGTCGTGATCTGCGGTGGATTGCCGACGACGCGCACCTTGGCGGTGTTCCAATCGTTGACCTTCCACGCCTTGAGCCATTCGTCGCTGGTGCAGGTCGGCGTCGCGGTCGGCGCGGGATCGGTTGGCTTGGCGAACAACTTAAGCAGCTTGCCGTCTTTCTCTTCGCCAAAGATGTCGTAAGGACGCGTGTTGAAGCCGCCGGTCCCTTCGCCGTAGATGTGGCCGACGTTTCCGCGGTCGTGATAGTCCACCATCATTTGGAAGCATTGGCCTTTGTCGTTGGACCGCACGAACAAGCCGGAGCAGACTCCCCAGTCGGGCTTCATGTCGATGAGCAACTCGAAGTCTTTGAACTTCTCGTCGGTCAGCAAGATGCCGCCGTTGCCGCTACCGGGTGGGTCTTGCTCGCCGGAGATCGCTCCGTCTTCGACGACCCAGCTTCCGCCGGTGCCGTGGCCGATTCGTTCGGGGTTCTTGTGCCAACCGGCCAGCGTCTTGCCGTCAAAGATCGGTTTGAAATCGTCGTCTGCGGCGCGAACCGAAGTGAGGAACAGTGGCAGCAGCATGGTCAGCAAGACGTTGACGCGGGTCATCGGAGTTCTCCAAAGATGAGGAAGGTGCGGAACGGAGTTGGCGGGCAGCTTCACTTCTGAGATTCGATTTGAGATTTCAAATTTGAGATTTGAAATTCTCGATCGTCATTCTTCCTCTTCGTGAACCTTGGCCGACGCGACTATCTTCTGTTGCTCGTTGCCGGGGACAACTTCGTAGTGGCTTGGCTCAAAAGTGTACGAGCCTTGGCCGCCGGTGATGCTCGATAGCGATCGGGCATAGGTTTGCATTTCGGCCAGCGGCACCGAGGCTTTCACGACCGTGAAGTTGCCGGGCAGCGTATCCATGCCCTCCATGCGACCGCGGCGCGTGTTGAGATCGCTGGTGATGTCGCCGAGCTTTTCGCCGGGGACCATGATCTCGGCCTTCACGATCGGTTCGAGCAGCGCCGGTTTCGCTTTGCCGAAGACCTCTTTGAAGCACTGCCGGCCGGCGGTCTTGAACGCGGTTTCGTTGCTGTCCACCGGATGGTCCTTGCCGAAGAACAACGCGCACCAGCAGTCTTGCACTTGGTAGCCGGCGAGCACGCCCTTCTCCATCCGTTCTTTGACACCCTTCTCGACGGCCGGGATGAAGTTGTTGGGGACACTGCCGCCGCTGACGCAATCGAGGAACGCGAAATTCAGCACCGGGTCGTAATGGAATGACCGCAGGCTCTCAAAGCGTTCCTTGATGAAGTATTCCTCCGGCACGATTCCTTGCGGCAGAGGACCAATACGGCAGTGGACCTCGGCGAACTGGCCGGAGCCGCCCGACTGCTTCTTGTGGCGGTACATGCCCTCGGCGTTCATGTTGCAGGTTTCGCGATAGGGGATGCGCGGCATGGCGGTGTTGACATCGACTTTGTCCCGCTTATGGAGCCGATGTACGATCGCTTGCAGGTGCAGGTCGCTCATGCCTTGGATGACCATTTCATGCGTCTGAGCTTCGCGCGTGACGTGGAAGGTTTGGTCTTCCTCTTCGATCTTGTGCAGAGCGATGGAAATCTTCTGCTGATCGGCGGCAGTCTTCGGCGTCACGGCCAGGCCCACCATCGGACGCGGGAACTTGAGTTCCGGAAGATCGAGATGCACGCCCTGAGCCGACAGCGTGTCGCCGACGGCGAGGTCATCGACCTTCACGACGGCGATGATGTCGCCGGAAGTGGCCGTATCGACGTTCTCGTGTTTCGAGCCTTGCATCTCCAGCATTTGGCCAACTTTGATCGGCTTGCCGCTACGGTGATTGTGGAGCGTCACGTCCTTGCCGATGTGCCCGGCATAAACTCGCAAGTACGCCATCTTGCCGACGAACGAATCGATGCGGACTTTGAAGACCTCGGCCACGAATGGATCGTCTGGGTTCGGGTTGATGACGATGTCCCCGCCCTTCTCATCTTTGGCGGGACGGTCTTCGTCCAAAGGCGACGGAGCGTAATCGGCCAGCGCGTCTCCTAGTTCCTGAACTCCGACACCCGACCTTCCCGACGTGAAGAGAATCGGAATCAGCGTGCCGTGTCCGATCGCTTTGCCAATGAGATGAATGATCTCATCTTCAGAGACGTCTTCGCCGCCGAGGAAGCGTTCCATCAGCGCCTCGTCCGCTTCGACGATCGCGTCCATCAGCGCCTGATGGTAGTCCTTGGGATTGAGCGGCAATCCCGCCGGAACTTCTCCTTTGATTTGCAGCGCGCTGTGGACCGCGGTGAACTTCGCTCCGGTTCCATTCGGCACATTGATCGGCACGCAGGCGTTGCCCCAGTGATCGCGGATGGTCGCGACCAAATTGGGAATATCGACATTGTCGCCGTCCACGCGGTTGACCACGATCATGCGTGCGAGATGCTCGTCAGTCGCCAGTTGGAAACACCGCCGAGCATTCACTTCCAATCCGGCATTGGCATTCAGCACGACCACGGCGGTCTCGACGGCTCGCAGCGCGCCGCAGACTTGGCCGATGAAGTCGGGATAGCCGGGGCAGTCGATGAGGTTCACGCGATGATCGGCGTGCTCATAGCGGCAGACATGCGAGAAGATCGACTGCTTCTTTTCCTTCTCTTCGTCGTCGGTGTCGAGCAGGCTGGTACCGTCATCCACCGAACCGGCTCGCGTACCAACTCCGGCCTTGAACAGCAGCAAATCAGCCAGCGTCGTTTTTCCCGAATGCCCATGTCCAACGAAGGCAACGTTCCTGATCTCATCGACCTTGTGCTTCGACATTCTCGGCTCCCGATCTCAATGATGTGCATCACGGTGAGCCAACCGGTCGAGCGCAAACGCGGGCGATCAAAGACTGCCACGTTCGCGAAAGAGGTACACGCACGACCGGCCAGCCAGAACTCCGCCTCCGACGGGCGGAACGGGGCGACATCGTAACCAGCCGCGCGGGAGTGGCAACGAAGAGCGGTCGCCGACTCACGGCTGGCGAATTCGTCAATCTACGGAATCTGTAGCCCGACCCCTTGTGGGTCGGTCGATTCGACATGTCTCGGAGAATCTGCACGATTCTGAATCCTCCGACCCACAAGGGGTCGAGCTACAGTTTGCCTAACGCGACGAATTCACCGACCCGCGCCGTCGGCCGCGCCGCTTGTCACGAGTTGTTCCATTTCGCGGATGCCCTCGTCGAGTATTGCGGCCCATTGTTGCGGCGTGAGTCGCGGACTCTGCGGTGTTCGAGCCGCGCGCGGATGGCCCGGCAGGACGAGGTCTGGGACAGGAATCGCTCGCAGTTTTTGAAGAGAGGCGAGAAATGATTTCGCATCGCCTCGGTAGCGAGGCTCCATGTAGGTCGTATAGGTGCCCAAGGGCTTTTCACCGAGACGCACGATGACGTCTCCGGCAAAGAGAACTCGGAGGCCCGCTCGTTCGATCAAGTAACAGGTGCTGCCTAAGGAGTGGCCCGGCGTGTCGAGAACCTGCATGCGAACATTGCCGAACGCCAGCGTTTCAGCGCCCTCCAGTTCAACGTCCACTGTCGTTGGATGCGGTGAGTAATTGGGCATTTGAAATGTGCCGAAGAATGCGTCGCGCGATTCACCAGCTCTGAGAACGTCTACATCAGCTTGCCCGGCGTAGACCTTGGCTCCGGTGTCTGCTCGGAGTTGTTCCGCTCCACCGGAATGGTCTCCGTGGACGTGCGTGAGAAAAATGGCGTGCAGCCGTTTCCAATCGAGGTTCAGCTTTGCCATCTCAGACTTGAGCAGTTGCGCATCGCTGTCGAGTCCCGAATCAATCAGGACCAGTCCCTCCTCGGAAGTCTCGACCACATACGCGGCGGCGGGGCCGAGGTTTCCGATCAAGTGAATCCCCGGCACGATCGTGGTCGTCGAGCCATCCAGCAGCGGCACTTCCTGGCCGTCCTCCCAACGGATGGCGGCGAAGAGCACAACGAGCGCAATCAGCAACGCCAGAAATCCGGCGAGCCATTTCCGAGCGCTCGACGCACTTTGCCCGCGAGCCGGGGTCAGGTCTTCAAATTTCATTTTTGGCGTCGCGAATAGTGTGCGATAATTCTTGGAACGTCGACTTGGAATTCGCATCAGGGGTGGTTAGCGAGGCCAAAAATGAAATTTGAAGACCTGACCCCTGACTGGTTGCTTTGCAACCTGAGTCATGGAGACTTCTCTCCAACCCATGGTTGCGGAAGCGGCTTGAAGGCGTCAGTTCCTTCAGTGATCTCGATCGCCTGGTCGGCCGCGATGTCGCGAAACGTTTGAGTCGTTCGGCTGGTCGGCCAGGAGATTTCCAGTTCGGCAACGGTCGTCGCATCGAGCAGACCAAGCGACTCGACCAGGCTGTTGCCGCCGAAGCTGCCGTTGTTGCCGACTGTTCGATAGATCGACCGCCGCTTTCCGTCGGCTCCTTGCACGACGGCTTTGATCTTCGCTCCCAATGCCGCTCGGTTGGATTTGGTGCCGACGAGTTTGACTTTCAACCAATGACGGCCGTGGCCGGGGTTTTGGAACAAGACGTTGTAGGCTTTGTCGCCGGGCACTCCACCACCGGCCTCAACGAACAGGTCGAGGTCTCCGTCGCAGTCCCAGTCAGCGAACGAGATGCCGTGTCCCTTCTGGAGATGACCCGTGCCCGAAGACATCGTCACGTCCTCGAAGCGCTTTCCGGATTCGTTCTTGAACATCAAGTTCGGGACGAGAATCTCCAAGGCCATGCGGCCGGTTCCCAGGTAGATGTCGAGAAAGCCGTCGTTGTCGATGTCGGCAAAGTTGCAGCCCATCGGCATGATGGCTCGATCAAGTCCGACTTCGCGGCCGACGTCGCGAAAGCCCTCGGCACCGACGTTGCGATAAAGTCGAGGACGACTCGGTCGCTTGATCGGTACTTTCAGGGAAACGGCGGCGAACTCCGCGAGCGAACTCCGGTAGTCGTTCACATACAGGTCGAGCCGGCCATCGTTGTCATAGTCCCAGAACCAGCACGCGAAGCTATGTTCGGGGCCAGTGACGTCCAACTCGTGAGCGACGTCGCGGAACTTGCCGTTCCCCTCGTTGTGATACAGCCGGCAGGGTGCGTTCATATTTGAGACGAACAGATCAAGCCGACCATCGTTGTCGTAATCGCCCCAGGCTGAGCCCTTCGAGCATTGTTCCTCAGCGACTCCGGCGGTTGCGGCGACATCAACGAACTTGCCGTGTCCCTCGTTGTGGTACAGCCGGCAACGGTTGCGCGCGTCGGGCGGAGTCCGGCCGGCGGGATACGGCGGCCGGAATTCACCGCCGACGAACAAGTCGATCAGCCCGTCGTTGTCGTAGTCGCCCCAGGCAGCGGTCTCAGACGCAATGGGAGTGGCCAGGCCGCTGGCGATTGTGACATCTTCAAAGACGCCGTCCCCAGTATTACGCAGCAACGACAACCGCATCGCCCGCTCCCAGCCACCGCGCAACAGCACGACATCCGGATGGCCGTCATTGTCGAAGTCGGCGCGGGCCAGATTGAGCGCATAGATTTGATCGTTCAGACCGGCCTTTTCGGAGCGGTCCTCGAACTTGCCGTTTCCCAAGTTGACGTACAGTGCCGCACCCCGATCCGCATCGAGCGAGGTGATCAATAAATCCGGCAGGCCGTCGCCGGTGAAGTCATCAAACACACTGCCGCCCGCCTGATTCGGGCCTCTCGAAGTCAGGCCGACCAGCGGCGCGACGTTTTGAAATCGGCCCACGTCCACCTTGGAATCAAACGTGTCGAGCGGGATCAAATACTGGGGCGGCACCTTTTCGGGATACTCACCCAGCGTCATGTAAGCGAGGTTCAGCAACCAGCGCACGCGCAGGTCGCCGGGCATCAGTTTGAGGTAAGCGGTGAAGTGTTCGATCGCCAGCCTGGAGCCAGCCGGCTGCGTGTGAACTCCCGCCTTTGAGATCGGAAGGATGCAGCTTGAGGGACCGACGCAGTGAATGCAGTTCTCAATCTCGCCACGGCGGAAGGCGACGACTCCGAGGATCGCCCGCATGGTCGCTTCGTTCGACGAAGACGTATCGTCAGATGGGTGTGCCAATTTTGCCTGGCGCGATGAATACAGAGTTGTCAGAATGAGGTTGAAAATGTTCGGAACCTCTTTCTGGAGTCGATCATGGATGATGTCCCACAAGTGAAATCCGAGTTGTTGATGCCAGCGGTTCGGGAGCAGGTG
>CAMDEA010000205.1 GCA_945893045.1 Planctomyces sp. SH-PL62 | reverse complement strand
ATCACCTCCTGCGACCGCCGCCCCGTCGAGGCCAACGTGTCCTCCCAGCCGAGCGGCTCGAACTTGATGTCCAGCGCGTCGCCGAAGCCGGCGTTGAGTTCCTCCAGCACCTGCTGGAACGCCGCCCGCTCCACCGCCAAATCCCCCGGTGAGGCGATGAAGACTCGAATCGTGCGCGGCTCGGACATGCGGCGGCTCTGCGGCAAGCGTGCTTTGGGAACCGGAGCAATTGTCCCGATGGCGATTCACAATCGCCAGCGGCGAACAACGGTGGCTGGCATCCCATCGCGTGGCCGATCTTCGCGGGCAGGGATGATGCTGAACACGGCAACGGTTGGCACATCGATACCAGCGCGATTCGTCAGCGGCTCCCCACCGAAGCCGAGATGGAGTATTCGATGCGCGCCGACTCATCCACGAGCCGCTACTTCGGAGAGACGGAAGAACTGCTGCCGAAATATGCGTGGTGTCAATTGAACGCACTCGGCCACACATGGCCGGTCGGCAGCCTGAAGCCCAACGACCTCGGCCTGTTCGACGTGCAAGGCAATGCCTCAACGTGGTGCCAGAAGATCTCCCAAGATTACCCGCCCACAAAAGCCGGCGAGTTCAGCGATGATCGCGAAGACGAATCCGCCATCACGGGCACCACCGGCCTCGTGGTCCGCGGTGCCTCCTTCGCCTCACATCCGTCGAACCTCCGCTCCGCCTACCGCAGCAACCGCGTCCCCGCCATCAAGAACGACAGCTACGGCTTCCGCCTCGCGCGGACTTTTGCCCGCTAATGAGCCATGCGCCCGTTGTTTGTTTGTTCGACGCGATTCTATGTCCGCCACGGCGGATCATCGCTCCGCGTGATGAGTCGAGCGCTTCAAGAACGTCGATACGCAATCGGCTCGTCACGCGGAGCGATGACGGCTACACACGGCCGCACTCCGACCGGCGAACGGATCAACAAACCCGGCCGCGACCACGACTGGCACGATTTTTCGTTTCGATGTGGTTCGCCGGAACCGGCACTCGCGGCGAAACGAAAAACCATCGGCGTGACCGACGAGTTGAGGCTCTCGCCGCCGTGGACGAACCGTGCCACGTCTCCGACCTGCATGCTACGATCCTGCACCTCATGGGCCTCGACCACGAACGCCAGACATTCTTCTACAAGGGCCTCGAAGAACGCATCATCGGCACGCGCGGGGACGTCGCGACGAAGGCGATCGCGTGGGGAATCGTGATTGAAATCAACGATCCAGATTTGAGAATGGCAGACGCATGGTGATCTCACTCGGACGCGCTTTCGTTGTTGCGGGGCTCTTGCTGTTGATCGGCTCGCCCAGAGTCTTGAGTGCGGATGATTCAAACCTCGTGCCAGCCGATGTCCTGGAATTGGTCGAGCCTCACGCACGCTACCGAGCGACTGCTCTCGCCGCTGCGGACGACGGCTACGGCGTGTTGGTCGAGCTTCAGAAGCTGAAGGTGATTGAACCATCGATCGTGAACGATCGTGAACTCTACGACCTTTACATGGCCGTCATCGGCGGAGAGCGGCGGTTTCCCGGTGGCGAGCACGGCAAACGCTTACAGAAGCTAATCGACGACAATGCGGACGGTTTGAAGCTGTTCGACCGTTTTTCCAAGTTCCGTGGAGTCCGCTTCCCGGACCTGTTCAACTTGCCTGTGCAGGAACTGCGACCATTCAAGCGAATTCGAGAACTTCAAATCGCACGGTTGCAGGCTCAACGAAAGTTCGACAGTGCCGGTCGCTGGTTGGATGACTTCCCGCACATCGCGGCCATGCTGCAGGAGAGTGAAGGAGGCCTCCTGGCTTGGCTCCTCGGCGTCAGTTTCGAAGCGAACGGTTTGGAACTGATCGCTCGACTGGCAGCCGATCCCGCTTGTCCGACCGAGCAACTGGAGTCCTGGCAGCGGCGAGTCCTCGACTTGCGAAAGCGGTCGTCGCAGTCGTTAGCTCAGTGTCTGCGGCGAGACTACTTCGAGGTGCAGTTGCCGCCACTGGCCAAGTTGTCCGCCGACGCGACGCTCGAACAAGCGGTCGCGGCGGTGGTTGGCCAGCATCGCCCGAAGGAGCGAAAATTCTTGCTCGACTTGCGCTTCACGCTCCGCGAATGGCAAGTCTTGGCATTGTTGACGGACCACCCGACTCCGTTCGATCGCGACGAGACCATTCGGTTGTCGAGTGAGCGGTTGGCCGAAGTCATTCGAGTGCTCGAATTCGACCGCTCACGGCCAAGTGAGTTGGACGACGAAGAACTAGAACTGGTCGCGAAGCTCTGGCCGGAGTCGATAGGCTTGGATGTGCTCAGCCTATTTCCACTGCATCTTGGCGGGCCATCGTGGGACTCGTGGGAAGAATTTTGGAACGAGATCGTCACCGCCGCGGAAGCCAGTGAGCAGTTGGCAGAAATCCCGAACGTCTTCGGCAAGTACTTCATCGCGATTCACAGCGACTGGGCCAACGCGGACACATTGGCCGGCGCGGTGGTGCGGCAACGAGTTCGCGTCGAGGCGACGCTGGCCACGCTGGCGATCCGGCGATTCGAGCGTCTGCGTCAACGTTTGCCGAAGTCGCTGCATGAACTCGTGGATGCGAAACTGCTGACGAAACTGCCGCGGGATCCGATCGACGATCAGCCGCTGCGTTACGATTCGTCGCGCCGCGTGCTGTGGAGCATCGGCCTCGACGGCCAGGACAACGGCGGCGTGCAACGCTTCGGATCGAGCGGCCAACTGTTCTCGATGCTGCGCAAGCTGCTTCCGAAAGACGACGCCAAGAAACTTCCGCCACCGCCGGAAGCGACCAACAAGCCGGTCCCGTCAGGTAATGACATCGTTTATTCGCTCGATGGCCAACCGGTGTTTGAGTCCACGAAATGAACCGAGCTTGACTCAACATGAGTGGCCGAACTTTCGGAGCAGAGGATTGCATGTTCGACTTGGTGGCTGACAAAGCGAATTCCGTGACCTGTGTGCGACGGCGCTGGTTGCAAGCCGGCGCGTTGGGGCTGACTGGATTGTCGATGCCGGAATTGTTCACGGCGCGCGCGATGTCTCGCGCCGCGGCACCGCGTGAAACATTCGGGCGGGCGAAGCGATGTGTGATGCTGTTTTTGACCGGAGGAGTTCCACAACAGGACTCGTGGGATCCAAAACCGGATGCTCCCGCGAACGTGCGTGGTGAATTCTCGCCGATCGCCACGAACGTGCCGGGGATCCACGTCAGCGAGTTGTTTCCGCAGTTTGCTCGGCGAGTCGATCGCGTGACATTGCTGCGGTCGGTGACTCACGACGATACGGTTCACACGTCGGCGGGATACACGATGCTGACGGGGCGACGGCATCCGCAGGCGAACGCGAAAACGGCACAGGACATTAAGCCGCAGCCGACCGATCATCCGCATGTTGGTTCGATCTTGTCGCTGGTTCGGCCGCAGCTTGGTCCGCCGACGTTTGTGTCGCTGCCGGAAATCATCCGCGACGACGCGGTCAACGAGTTCCCCGGCCTGACCGGCGGATTCTTGGGCGAGCGGTACTCCCCGTTGTTGATCGAAGGCTCGGCGAAGACGAATCAATTTGCCGCGCCGCCGCTCGCCTTGGCCGAAGGTGTGTCGGCCGCCCGATTCGCGGAGCGTCAGCGATTGCTGTCCGACCTCGATCAGCGATTGCGGACGGAGTTCCTTTCGCAACGCGCCACGATTGCCGACTCACAGCGCGAGCGGGTGTTTTCGCTGATGACTTCGAGCGGCGTGCAGCAGGCGTTCGATCTGGATCGCGAAGCACCGACGACTCGTCAGCGATACGGCTCGCACCTGTTCGGGCAAGGCTGCTTGATGGCTCGGCGGCTGTTGGAAGCGGGCGTGTCGCTGGTCACGGTCTACTGGCATTATGAAGGACCGCGCGACTCGCCCGTGTGGGACACGCACGCGAACAATTTTGCTCACTTGCGAAATCGCCTCGCGCCGCCCACCGACGTCGCGATGTCTGCATTACTGGATGATCTCGCCGAACAGGGAATGCTCGACGACACTCTGTTCGTGGCCATGGGCGAGTTCGGCCGCACTCCGAAGATCAACGCCAACGCCGGCCGAGACCATTGGCCACAAGTTGCCACGCTGGTCATGGCTGGCGCTGGCGTCCGCACCGGAACGACCTACGGTGCGTCGGATCGCTTGGGTGCGTACCCGACCGACCGCGCGGTGACTCCCGCAGATCTGACCGCGACGATGCTGCACTTGTTGGGCGTCGATCCTGAACTCGAACTGCGCGACCAGGCGGGCCGCATTCACCGTGTCTGCGACGGATCGCCCGTATTTGGAATTCTCGCGTAGGTGGCCGTAACTGATGGTGCCGGCGTCGGTAACTCGCGGAGTCGAGAACGAAAAGAGCGACCACGTTCGAAAGCGCAGTCGCTCATACAGGTCGTTCGTCTCTCCGGAACAGCTCGCATGCGCGAAGCCCGGACAACTCGTTGCGGACTAGATCACGAACTCGTCCGCCGTGCGGACGAAGCTCGTATCAATGGCATCGAAGCCGGCGTACTCGCGCATGTCGCGGGGGTCCAAGTTCGCGGTGGAACGGTAACGAGAACGGAACACCGCCAGCTCATTCACCACGTTGGACCACGAGTCAAAGATGGTATCGAGTCCGCCCTGTCCCTTGATGAAATCGGCGTCACCATCGCCACCGGAGAGAACATCTCGGCCCGCTCCGCCGTAGAGTTCGTCGTCGTCATCATCACCTGACAAGGAATCATCGCCCCCCATGCCATTGAGGGTGTCGTTTCCGTCTCCGCCGGAGATGCTGTCGTTGCTGTCGCCACCTTGGCACAGGTCGTCGCCGCCTTCTCCAGAGATGTTGTCGGCACCGGACCCGCCCATCAGATTGTCGTTCCCGTCCCCCCCGATGATGATGTCATTGCTGGTGGAGCCATCGATCGTGTCGTTGGCGCTGCCACCCAGGAGCGTGTCGTTGCTGCCGCCGCCATTGAGCGACACGGGGAAATCCGTTCCAGAAGCATCAATGAGGTCCGGCCCGCCGTTCGCGGTCACCGTGACTTGGAACGATGCCGACAGCCCATCCGAGCCGCGACTCAGAGCCAGTTGGATGTTGTTGCCCGAACTCGACGAAGAACTGGAGCAAGTGATGCGCAGTGAGGTCACGGCCCCTTGTGCGCCGCCGAAGGCTACGGCTCCTGAGCCCAAGTCAAAGGTGAGGTTTGTTCCATCCGCGGCGATCACCAAGTCGTCTCCGTTCGACACCGTCAGGATCGGCGCGGTCGCCGTGCCTGAGACTGTGACCGTCGGGAGGCAGCGCACCTCCAAGGACTCCACGCCGCGCGACATGAATCGCCGGCGTGCGGATGGTTTTTGAGGTTTGATCGTTCGCAACCAATGGTGCCAGGCCCGCAGAATCATGGTTGTTTTCCTTTTTGGAGTTTTTCCTACGACCGAATCAGTTGACGCGACCGATTCAACTGGCGACAGCCTACCGAACGCAGGCTCGAATTCAATGAAGCGGATTTGACTTCGATCAGAAGTCGTTCTCTGCAGTCGATTCGGTACTACATTCCGCAAAATCCTTCCATCCGGCTCCCGGAGTCACTCCACAGATGCGAATCGCTTTCCTCACTTCGGGACGTTGTGTCCCCAGCAGCCGCTTTCGGGTGTTGCAGTTCGTCCCGTATCTGCAACGACTCGGCTACGAATGCCTCGTTTTGCCAAGTCGTCCGGACAAGTACCGCTCGCTGCCGCTGCTGGGTTTTCGGTGGAGCGGTCTCGTCAAGCGTTGGAATCGCCGGAGCGATCTCGCCACGCTCAATCGTTGGTCGCCGGACATCGTCGTCCTGGAACGGGAACTTTTCAGCGACGGGAGCTGTGACCTCGAACAAGAGCTGCGCAGGATTGCTCGCCGACTGGTGCTGGACATCGACGATGGGCTGTTCGTACTCGACCGCCACAAATTCGAGGTGCTCTGCGGGCTGAGCGATCACGTCATCGCCGGCAACGACTTGTTGGCGACTCGCGTGCGGCCGATCAATCCACGTGTGACTGTGATCCCGACGTGTGTCGATGTGGACCGGTATCATTCGGCCGACAGCCGACAGCCGACAGCCGACAGCCGTAATACCGTTTTTTGTCCGCCTCACAGACTCGGATGGACGGGCACGGCGGCGAACATCGACTACCTCGAAGTCCTGCGCGAGCCGCTCAAGACGCTTTCACGGGAGTTCGATCTCGAATTGCGTGTCATTGCCGAGTCGGATCGTCCGCTGCGGAAGCTGGCCTTTGACCGAGACGGCATTCGGACGTGCTTTGTGCGCTGGTCGGAAGCAACGGAGATCGCTGATCTCTGCGCATTCGATATTGGCCTGATGCCGATGCCCGACACCGAATGGACGCGCTACAAGTGCGGTCTCAAGATCCTGCAATACATGGCCGCCGGAGTTCCCGCGGTCGCGTCTCCGGTGGGGGTGAACTCCGAAATCATTCGTCATGGCGTCAACGGCTGGTTGGCCACGACGCCCGACGAATGGCTGTTCGTTCTGCGGCAACTCTTGTCTGAGCCGGTTCGTCGCGCCTCCGTGGTCGAGGCCGCGCGGACTTCGGTTGAGCAGCGTTATTCCATCACTGTCCAACTGCCGCGATTGATCGCCTGCCTGGAAGCTGTGTGTGTCGGACAGTAGCTTGCGCCGCGTAGTTCGGACGCCTACGTCCGAACAATCGACCGGACGTAGGCGTCCGGTCTACGTCTTGAACCGCCGCGTCCGCCATTGAGGTCGTCTCCGATGAATCCTACCGCGCTGCTGAGTTGGTCCCTGCTGAGCTGGGCTTTGATTTCAATCGCGCCGCCTGCGAATGCCGACGATGCGATCAAGCCGAAGTCCGCCGCGAAAAACGTCGTGGTGATCGTCGCCGATGACTTGGGTTGGCAGCTCGGCTGTTACGGAGACAAGCAGGCGAGGACTCCCAACATCGACAAGCTCGCTGCCGAGGGAGTCCGCTTCACGCGAGCGTACTGCACGACCGCCAGTTGCAGCGCGAGTCGCTCGGTGCTGATGACCGGTCTCTTCAATCACGCGACTGGTCACTACGGCCACGCTCACGGTGACGGCCATTTCTCGACGTACGATTCGGTGCGCACGCTGCCGGTGATGATGACCGAGGCGGGATATCGGACCTGCTCGATCGGCAAGTATCACCTCGCCCCCGAAGCGACGTACCACTTCGAGACGTACCGCAACGACGGCATTCAGGGATCGCGTAACTCCGTCCGCATGGCCGAGAACGCGAAACAATGGATCGCCGAAAAGGACGACCGGCCGTTCTTCCTCTACTGGTGCAGCACCGATCCGCATCGAGCGGCTCAAGGCTTTGCGAACTCGCCGAAAGACGATTTCTATCCGGGCGTGAGGCCGACGCGATTCAAGGCCGACGAGATGCGCGTTCCGTCGTGGCTGCCGGATGCTCCCGAAGTACGACAGGAGTGGGCCGAGTTTTACGAAGCGATCAACCGGCTCGATCAAGGGGTCGGCACGCTGATGCAAGCGTTGAAAGAGACCGGCCATTGGGACGACACACTGATCCTCTTTCTCGCCGACAACGGCCCGCCGTACCCCGGAGCGAAGACGACTCTCTACGACCCCGGTGCTCGCCTGCCGCTGATCGTTCGAGATCCGACGCGTAGCTCAGGCGGCTCGCCTGAGTCCGGGCAGGCGAGCCGCCTGCCCTATGGTCGGACCACGGATGCACTCGTCGCCTGGGTGGACATCACACCGACGATTCTCGACTGGTGCGGAGTCACTCCGAAGCCGGCTCCGCCCGTTATCCCGCGTGAGAATGGCGGCTCATCCGAAGGAGCACGTCCCGCCAAGAATGCGAAGACTCAGGCGGTGACGTTTCACGGTCGCTCGTTCTTGAAGGCGCTGACCGACGAGCACGCCGCGAAGAACGGCTTCGGCGAAATCTTCGGCTCGCACACGTTCCACGAAATCACGATGTATTACCCGATGCGTTCGGTGATCAGCGGCCGGCATAAATTGATCTTCAACATCGCTCACGAACTGCCGTACCCATTCGCTTCCGACTTGTACGCCTCACCGACGTGGCAGATGGCGTTGAAATCGAAATTGCCGGTCTACGGATTGCGATCGACGTCGGCCTACATTCATCGTCCCCGATTTGAACTGTACGACCTCGAAGCCGATCCCGACGAACTCAAGAACCTCGCAGATGATCCGCAGCACGCCAAGTTGATCGCCGAGTTGCAAGGCAAACTCAAAGCCTGGCAAAAACAAACCCGCGACCCGTGGGTCTCGAAGTGGGAATACGAATGAAACGGAGAAAGTCATGCCATCCTCGCCACCGCGCAAGCACCGGTTCTTTTCGCCGGTGAGTTACCTGGCGCTGTCATACATCGCTTATGTCGTGCTTTCTTCGGTCGCGTTTCAATTCTTCGCTTCGACGATGCCAACTTGGCTGGCGGTCGGTATGTATTGGACGTGGCAGCCCTTCACGTATCCATTTTCTGTATGCTTGGCGGCGCTTGGTTCGACGATCACCGGTGTCCTATTAGGGATCGTTCTTGGTGTGCTCGACGTTTATTTCTGGGCGTGGTTGATCTGTCGTCTTATCGCGACTCGTCATCGGACTTCGCACTTTCAGTCGAATGATCGGGATCCGAATGCCGTCTAATTCATCTGCCGGTGTCAAGCACATCCTTATTGGGACGGCCGGCCACATTGACCACGGCAAGACGCGGTTGGTCGGGCGGTTGACCGGCATCAACACGGATCGGTTGCCGGAGGAGCAGGCACGCGGGATTTCGATTGATCTGGGCTTCGCGCACTTCGAGCAGGACGGCATTCAGTTCGGCGTCGTTGATGTGCCGGGGCATGAGCGCTTCGTGAAGAACATGGTTGCCGGAGCGACCGGCGTGAATGTCGCGATGCTGGTGATCGCCGCGGACGACAGCGTCATGCCGCAAACGCGCGAGCACTTGGAGATCATGCAACTGCTCGGCATCCCGACCGGGTTGGTGGCACTCACGAAGATCGACCTCGTGGATCGCGACTACTTGGAACTGGTCGCGGCGGACATTGAAGACTTTCTGCGCGGCACGTTTCTGGAAGGTTGCCCGATCATGCCGGTCTCGTCGCAGACCGGCGAAGGTCTCGACGAACTCAAGGCGACGCTGGTGCGGGTTGCTCGCGAGGTGGTCCTGCCGGAAGCGAACGACTTGTTCCGATTGCCGATCGACCGAGTCTTCAGCGTCGCCGGTCACGGCACGGTTGTGACCGGTTCGGTGATGAGCGGCTCGGCCACCGCGGGCGAGACGCTGGAACTGCTGCCGGAGTCGCGCGAGGTCCGCGTGCGCGGTGTGCAGCATCACGGTCAGCAGGCCGACAGTGCGGCGGCTCGACAACGCACGGCGATCAACCTCGCGGGGATCAAGAACGAGGAAGTCGAGCGTGGCATGGAGCTCGCCTCGCCCGGCTACTTGCAGCCGACGCGGCGAATGCTCGTCGAGCTGCGCAACCTGTCATCGTCACCAATCGTGTTGCGCGATCGGTTGGTGTTCAACCTGCATCTCGGCACGCGCGAAGTGCTGGCGCGGATCAATCTCAAAGGCCGCACGTTGCCGCCGGGAGAAAGCGGCTTCGCCGAACTGCGGACCAAAGAACCGATCGTCGCCGCTCACGGCCAGCGATTCATCCTGCGTCGCATCTCGCCGAGCATCACGGTCTCCGGCGGCCGAGTGCTCGATCCCTGTCTGCCGGTCGGCAAGCGGATCAAAGATCTGGTGTCGCTCGGCACGAGGTGGGCCCAGACTTCCGATGTCGCTCGGCTGTCGGCGTTGATCGCGCAGAAGGACAGCCTCGACGATTCGCCTCTGGAAGCCGCGCGGCGTGCCGGCATCCAACCGCCGCGTTATCGGCAACTGCTCGATGAATTGCGTGCGTCCGGCCAACTGATCCGGCTCGGCAGTGCCGAGCGTGGCCTGCTCGTTCACAAGGATCGACTCGTGGCGTTGTCGGCGTCGGTGATGAAGACCGTTCGCGAAGTGCTCGCGAAGCATCAGCCACGCCGAGCACTGCCGCGTGAACTGTTCTTGTCCGCCTGTCGCGAGATCACACATCCCGCACTGCTCGATGCCGTCTTCAATCATCTGCTCGTGAAGAACGAACTGGTCAAAGTCGGCCCGCAGATCGGCCCAGCCGACGCGCAAGTCAAGCTCACGAAGAACCAACAGGCTGCGCGCACGAAGCTGCTCGAAACGATCGCCGCCGCCGGACTCATGCCGCCGACTACGAAAGAACTCGCCGCGACTGTCGGTCAAACGCTGGATCAAATCGCGCCGCTGTTGCACGTCAGTTGTGAAGATGGCTTGCTAGTGAAGGTCGCCGAGGACTTGTACTTCGCCCCAGATGCCATTGAACGAGCAAGACAGCTCTGCGGCGACTTCCTCGACAAGAACGGCCCAGCGTCGATGGCTCAATTGCGCGACGCTTGGGGAGTCAGCCGCAAGTTCTCCGTGCCGCTGTGCGAGTTCTTTGACGCCAACACCCTGACCGTTCGCAACGGCGACCTGCGCGTCGCGGGGCCGAGATTAACGGCCGCTTGGTCTTGAAGTTCGCGGCTCAGTTCCGAGAATCAATCACCGAGGAGCATCGAAAATGTTGACCACCATCAAACGAACTGTTCGCCGCGTAAAGCCGCGTCTCAAACGCAGCATCTTTGACGAGA
>CAMDEA010000204.1 GCA_945893045.1 Planctomyces sp. SH-PL62 | reverse complement strand
GGGAGCGCCGGTCACCAACAGCGGTCGGCGCAGATACAGAGCCGCGTTGACCATGCGGACCTCCGATTCGTCCGCCTGAAAAGTGCGACCGCGTCCCGCCACCGCGCGAGGAAACTGCCGCCACGGAGGCGGAGCCGGCCACACGATGTTGCTCCGCTTGATTTGGTCGCCTCGAAAAATTTGCCAGTCGTCGCTCATTGGTGTTTGCTCCCACACAAGGTCTTCGTCATGAACATGGCACCCTCGCAGAACTCTGTGAAACTTATCCTTCTTCTATGCCATAGGCCGGCGCGTCGGGCAGCTTGTCGATCGGGCGAATGGGATCATCCCAGACCAGTGTCAGTGACGGCATTTGACCGTCGTTTCGGCTACGCCGATCGTGCAGCCGACTCATGAGTGCGTTCAACGGCCCCTCTTCAAACAATCGTTCGACCTCGCGGCGGACGGTCTCCGCGTCGTGTTTGGACTTGCGCGGCCAAGCGATAATCGGGATGCCATAAAATAACAAAGCCCCCAGCGGGTCTAGCTTTCTCTGGGTTCCCGACATCGGCGGATGTTCCAAAACAGCCGAGACGACGTGCCGGTCGGGAGCCAGCAGTGAAGACAGTTTTTGACCATCACGGTTTTCACGGACCCAGAGCGCTCGGGGTGGGATCTTCCGTTCTGGTTCGCTCTCATCGACCATCTGGCAATCCGCCGACAAAAGCGGTTCGACTTGGGGCCAGCGGATTTGCCAACTGTCCAGATGGAGGTCAATGGTTCGCTCCAAGGGTCGCACAAGAACGGGGTACAAGCGCCCGATTTTGCCCTCCGTGAGACTGTCTGGATGGATGCGCATGCTCCAGTCCTCGGGATTTTCACGCAGCAATTTCCTCGGCAACATGAACTCGAAAACCAGCCGTCCAGCACCAATACGCCGCTTGGCCTCGTGGTGAAGTTGGCCCAACTGCTGACTCCGATTTTGCTTCGTCCACAACTTTTTCTCCAACGGAAGTTCGACCGGTTCATAGCGTCTGGCAGTTTCTGTCTCGGAGGCTTGCATCTGATAAACCCAGGCACGGACCTTGAACTCCTCGTCCTGAGTGGATGGCTCGAAGCGGACTAAGACATGCGAGTCGCCAGACGCAGACAGCGAACTCGGACGTGGCCGCTGCTTGCCGACCGAGTCGATCTGTTGTTCGATGTTCGAAGGACTTTCCAACGGATCGTGCGTACGGCGGCACCAGTCATGAAGCGCGGGCGCAATTTCAGGAACCCGCTGACCCATTTTGACCAGAAATTCCGTGACTGCGTGTGTGCCATCGTTCCTCCAGGAGGACATTGCCAGTCGAACCAGAATCTCCGCTAGGGTTTCCAAAGTGGTCGCGTTGTCGGGGAGTTGGCCGAGGCCGCTCATTTTCGCCGAAACCTCCCGAAACAACTCGATGAGCATCGGTTTGAAGAGCGTTGTTCGCCGAAATGCCTCCGACAACAACGACTCCAAACTTTCCGGCGCACTCAGCAAGAAAGCAGAACGCCACCGATTGGGGATTCCGTGCCGATCACTCACCGTACGGATGCCATTGTCGAACGCGGTTCGCAACCAATTTGAGTGATTGCCGAGGAGGCGGCGAGTCAACTCACGGAATTCGGAGCTCACGCCACCGTTGGCAGGGTCATGACCGGAATACGAGAAGCTCGAAACAAAGCTGTTGAAGCTGCCACGAAACTGCTCCACCGCGGTGCGATCTTGATCCACGAAGGATTGCGGCCAGCCCCATTCCGCCACGAGCGCCAAAATCGGAAGGCCCTGCTTCCGGGCTTCTTCAACTTCGCAATGCGTGTAGGAGAGTTTTTCTCCCGGCGGCTTCGAGCCATAACGCCAAGCCACGATCACAATGACCAATTCGCCTAGCCGAACCAGTTCCCGGCACCGGTCGACCGTTGTCGAAGGATGCGCGGACTCATCATCCATTCGCACGGGCTTCCAGCCGAATGTCTCGGCGATTTCCGCAACCGCTTGGCGAAAGGGCTTCAGGTCATCCGTCGTTGATGAGATAAACACCTTCGAGGTCATCAGCAATCAATCCAGGCGGTAAGAGTCATGAACGCAGCCTCGGTCTGGGCTGTGGGAAATAGCCTAACAAAAATGACCCGCAGAGGTGTTAATTCAAATTCCCTCGAAGCTGGCACACTGGCTGCTCCCGCGATGGTCCGTCGTGTGAGCAATCGGCGGCTGAGCCGCGGAATGATCGTGAACGCGGCCGATTCGCGGCGAACGAGCGACTCTGCGGCGGAGCCGGAACAGAGTGGCTTTGTAGTTTCGTCCGCGCGCGTTGTCGGAATTACAAGTCGCTCGCAATTCCCAGGCAAGGAGGCCGGACATGCACGTCGTTGCGTTTTGTCTCGTCGCCGCGGCTGTCGCCGTCGCGGAACCCGAAGCGGTTGTGTTGGAGTTCACTGCTCCCGACCGTTGTCCTCCCTGCCAGCAGATTGCTCCGCTGGTCTCGCGGCTGAAACGCGAGAACTTTCCCATTCAGATCGTCAACGCCGATGAGAATGCCTTCGTCTGCCAACAGCATCGCATCCACTCGATTCCGACGTTCGTACTGCTGATCGCCGGCCGCGAAGTCGATCGCATCGAAGGCAAACCTCCGGAAAGCGAACTCCGGCGGATGTGCGAGCGCGCACGGCAAGCCAATGTCAGCACGGCTGCTCCGACCGAAAGCCGAGAGCCGAAAGCCGAAAGCCGCCAGCCCAAACCCGTTGAGATGAAAACCGAAATCTCAAATTCCAAATCTCAAATCTCAAATTTGAAATCTGAAAATTCAGATTTGAAATCGGACGTCTCAAATCCCAGTCCAGCCGAGCCCGTCATCCGCGCTAAGAACGATGACTCAGCGAATCTTCCGCCTCAGAACAGCATTGATCCGTTGCACGTCTGCCCGCGCATCCGGGTCAAGGACTCGTTGGGAGTCAATTTCGGAACCGGCACGGTCATCGACAGCCGCGAGGGGCGGACCACGATCCTGACCTGCGGACACATCTTCCGAAAGCTGGACGACAAGTCGGTGATCGAGGTCGATGTCTTCAACGGCGCGAAGCATGAAACGTTCGTGGGCCGAGTGCTGCGATACGACTTGGAAGCGGACGTCGGCTTGTTGTGGATTCCGACGACTCGCGCGCTCCCCGTCGCGGCGGTCGCCGGATTACCGACCGCTCCGAGCGTTGGACAGCATGTCTTCAGCGTCGGGTGCAGCGGCGGCGATCCTCCCAGCAAGCTGCAACACCGAGTCACCGCACTCAACCGTTACCTCGGCCCGGACAACGTCGAATGCACGGGCGTGCCGATTCAAGGCCGCTCTGGAGGCGGACTGTTCGACACGGCCGGGCGTTTGATCGGAGTCTGCATTGCCGCCGATCAACGTGACCAGCGCGGGCTGTACTCCGGCCTCAAGCCGATTCACGAATTGCTCGACCAAGTGAAACTGTCCCACTTGTATCCGCATGCCGAAGCGCGTCCGCAAGCCGCTGCACTGGCCGCTCGCGATGCGACGGCAAAGCCTGGCAAGCCCTTGAACACCGCCGTCGCCGACGAGCCAATCTTCGACCAGGACGATTCCGAGACCACGAAGAAGGACGTCGCCAGTCCGTTTGCGTCGTCGAAGAACAGCACCGAATCGGACATTCCGAACTTGGCCCAACTGACAGCGGCCGCGTTGCAAGCCTCCCCCGAAAGTGCCCGGGAAGCCGGAGCCAACTTCGATCCTCAGAACGAGTCCGAAGTCGTTTGCATCATCCGTCCGTTGAACAATCCACGCTCTGCGAGCCGCGTGGTCATCATCAATCGCGCCAGCAGCAAGTTTCTCTCGCAACTCTCCGGAGAACTCGAACAGCAAGCCCAGCCGACGTCTGCCCTCGTCCGCGAAGCGAAGTATGCCGTGCCTGGTTCCGCGACGCAGCGACAGTATCGGCGAACGAGATAGAGACCCCGCTCGCCAAAATGTTTCAACATCAATCCTCTTGACCGATTTTTCTTGCGCGGGCTATCGTCCGCGCGTTCAGGGAACGAACTCTTGTCCGCGAAAGGAATCGCCGATGTCCGACCTCACTCTCGCCAGCAACGCTCCTCTTGAGCCGGTGCCGTTCATCTCGCTGGTCGCGCAGCATCAGACGATTGCTCACGAAGTCACCGCCGCCGTCGGCCGCGTGCTGGCCGAGCAGAAATTCATTCTCGGCGACGAGGTCAGCTCCTTTGAAACCGAAATCGCCAAGTACTGCGATTCACGCTCGGCCATCGGCTGCGCATCGGGGACCGATGCGCTGATCCTGGCGTTGATGGCGCTCGGAGTTGGTCCCGGCGACGAAGTCATCACCAGCCCATTTACGTTCTTCGCGACCGCCAGTGCGATCTGCCGGTTGGGCGCGAAGCCGGTCTTCGCGGACATTGACCCGGTCACGTTCAACATCGACCCCGAGGCTGTCGAAGCGGCGATCACTCCGCGCACGAAAGTGATCATGCCGGTGCATCTCTTCGGATTGTGCGCCGACATGGAACGATTGTGGCGTATTGCCGTGCGGCACGGTGCGGCGATCGTTGAAGACGCCTGCCAGGCCATCGGAGCCGAATATCGTGGCCGCCGCGCGGGAGTGCTCGGTACGATCGGCTGTTTCAGCTTCTTCCCGACGAAGAACCTCGGCGGTGCTGGTGACGGCGGCATGTTGACCACCGATGACGCGGATCTCTGCAAGCAGCTCCGTTGCCTGCGAGTCCACGGCGACACCGGCAACTACCATCATCTGGAAGTGGGACTCAACAGCCGTTTGGATGCGATCCAGGCCGCGATCTTGCGAATCAAGTTACGGCATCTCGATCAATGGACCGACGCCCGCCGCCGCAACGCGCAGAGTTATCGCGACCTGTTCGCGGCCTACAGTCTGTCGGACGAAATCACGCTGCCGATCGAGCCGCGCGAATACAAACACGTCTACAACCAATTCACGGTCCGCATCACCGGCGGTCGCCGCGACGGCGTGCTGCAACGGATGCGAGCCAACCACGTCGGCTCGATGATTTACTATCCGATCCCGCTGCATGTGCAGCCCTGCTTCGAGTTCCTGGGCCATCGCATCGGCGAGTTCCCCGAAGCCGAAGCCGCCTCGCGCGAAGTCATGTCGCTGCCCATTTACCCGGAGATGCCCACGCATCATGCCGAGCTGGTTGTGCGACAACTCAAGGCCGCGTTCGGTCAAACGCGACCTCAAACAGAAGTCCGCCGCGCCGCCGCCTAAAAAGAATCCGGCGAGCGGGGCGGCGTCAGCCCAATGGCACTCACTTTGTAAGGTAGCAGGCACATTCCATGTGCCGTCAGCCTGAAAAAACGCCGACGGCACATGGAATGTGCCTGCTACATTGACGCCGCCCCGCTCGCCAAATTCGTTTGCTGCTTTCTCTGTGAAGGCTACGGCGAATTCAGCGGCTGGCCGACGCGCAGGTACGTGAAGAGATTGCGAACCTGCTCCTCGGTGAGATTGTTGAGCAGCCCCTCCGGCATCAGCGATTTCTTCTGCGGGACGATCTCTTCAATGCTGTCGCGTGAGATCGTGATGTTCTGGCCGTCGATACCGCGGACCACCAGCACGCGAGCGTCTTGATCGGCTCGGAAGCCCGTCACCGTGCGGCCGTCGGTGGTGATGACGACGATCGCTTCAAAGCCCTCGCGGATCTCGGCGCTGGGATTGATGACGTTGGTGAGGATGTGCTGCACGTCGTTCCGTTTGAATGCCGTCAGGTCGGGGCCGATGCGGCCTCCCTCGCCGAACAGCAAGTGACACTTGCCACATGATTGCATGAAGATCTTTTTGCCCTCAAACGGCTCGCCCCCCTCGGATTTGGCGACCGCTGCGAACCGCACGATCAGTTCCTGCATCTCGGCGGTGCTGGCTCCTTCGAGCTTCGGCCAATGCTTCTTGACCAGTGCGGCCAGCTTGTCGTCTTTGAGGAACGTCAGCTTGCGAACGACGTCCATCGGCAGCAGGTCTGGCTTGAGCTTGCCGGCGTCGATCGCTTCCACAAGTTGCCGCGCCCAAACCGGGCGACTGGTCAGCAACGTCAGCGCGACCGATTGCACGTCGTCGTGCAGACTGGTGAAGACGGTCAACACTTCTGAGCCGATCACTTCGTCTTTGTAACCAAGCAACGCGGTGAGCGTGGCCGATCGGACGTCATTATCGACTGACGCCTTCGCCATCGAGATCAGCACATTGACCGAACCGCTCGGCTGAACTTCGCCGAGCGTTTGCACGAGTTCGATACGGCGTGTCTTCGCCTCTTCGGCAGCAGCCTTCTGTTTCGGGTCGGGCGGAGTCTTCGGTTCAACCGCGATAAGTTTGAGAGCTTCGTCGATCGCGGCCGCGTCCTTCTGGCGGACTCGCAGGGCGAGCGATCCGCCGCCAGCCTCCGTGATTTCCTTGACGAGTTCATCCGGCAGCCCGCTGAGCGGTCGGCCTTTGAACGCGGCCTCGAAACCTTTCAAGAGTTCTTGTTTATGCTCGGCAGTCGGAGCCTTCGCCAGCAGTTCGGCGGCGACGAGCAGATCGTTGCGCGACCCGGCTTGGGCGAATCGCTGCATCGTGCGCGAGACGAGATGTTTCTCGACCAGAGGCCGCTTCCAGACGTCCGGGTTCTTGAACAAGTTGACGATCAACGCCGAACTTTTCGTGGCCTTTGATTCCAATGCCCACCACAGCAGCAGCGGGATGTGAATGTCGTCGGCGTCTTCGTTGTGCGTCGTCAGGGCGTCGATCAGCGGCAACGCTTGATCGGCCGGCAGGCGTTTGGCGGTCGAAGCCAGTTGGCTGCGGACTCGGACATACGTTTCCGACTTGGCGACATCGACCAGCTTGCGAGCCAGCGGGACCGACGTGCGTGTCTCGCCAAAGCGATGCCCCGTGAGATGCGCGTCCTGCACCTGACGCGGTCCTGGCACGCCGCGGCCCGTGGCGTTGACCGCCGCCGCAAGATCGAGCGGCATGTCGCCGCTCAACCGCACTGTCCATTCACGGACGAGCGGCTCTTTGTGAGCGAGACACTGTTGCGCGAAGACGTCGTCGAGTCCTCCGAGTTGATACGTCGCCCACAAGCATTCGAGGGAGAACTGGCCGGTGCTCGATTCGATGTTCTTTTTCAGCAACGGCAGAACTGTGCGATCGCGCCGTTGGCTGATGAGCCGCAGCGCGGTTTGACGCTGCCACTTATTCGGCTGCTGAAGATGCTCGACCAAATCCGGAGTCGTCTTCTTGCCGAGGTCAGGTTGCTTTGACGGCGTCGAAGTCTTCGCCGACAGGCGATAGATGCGGCCGTTGTCTTTGTCGATCAAGCCTTGGAAGTGTTGCCGGTGCGCGATCTGCGGCTCGTACATGTCGGCAACGTAGATCGCTCCATCGGGGCCAGCTTTGATCTCGACCGGGCGGAAGCGCGGATCGGTCGAGGTGATCGCATAGCCGAGGTCTTTCGTCTTGAAGGACGAACGGTCATTCGTGAGATCGGCCTCGACGACGCGGCCTTGCAGCGGCTCGACGCCGAACAAGTGGCCCCGATATTTGTCGGGCAACGCGGCTCCAGCCTCGATCACGAAGTTGTGCGTGAACCGCGGCACGTTCGCGTGCCCCATCGCGGCGAAGTAGCCGTTGGCATACGGATTGGACAGCGGTCCGTGCTTATTAAAACCCTTCTGGTAGTAGCTTCCCTGCGTGTAGTGAAAGCCGCGCGTGTCGCCGCCGTTGTGGCCGGAGAAGACTCGGCCCTCGGCGTCGATCTCGCAGCCGAACGAGTTACCGCCTCCTTCAGAGTAAATCTCAAATCGGCGCGTGGCCGGGTGATACCGCCAGATGAGCTGCCCCATCGAATGGACCGGCAGCTTGTCGAGACCGGGCCGCATGACCGCGCTGCTGGTCGTGCTTCCCTGACAGGCGTAGAGCCAACCGTCCGGCCCCCAGCGCAGCGAGTTCGCGACCGAATGCGTGTCCTCCAGGCCAAAGCCTTGCAGATGAACTTCGGGATCACCATCGGGCACGTCGTCGTGATTCTTGTCAGCGTAGTAGAGCAAGTACGGCGGATTCATCACCCACACGCCGTCGCGGTCGAGAGCACAACTCGTGGCGATGTTCAGGCCATCGAGAAACGTCTTGTGCTTGTCGAGCACTCCGTCGCCGTCGGTGTCCTCGTGGATCGTGATCTTGTCGAGGCCCGGCTCCCCCTGCGGCGGCGGCGGCGGAACTTTGTCGTAGACCGCGCGCCAGAAGACGTCCTTGCTGACCATCTTCAATCCGGCCGGATACGGATACTGCAAATACTGCACGACCCACAGCCGGCCGCGTTCGTCCCACGTCATGTGCAACGGCTGCTTGACGTGCGGTTCGGCCAGCACCAGTTCCAGCTTGAGATCATCCGGCACGGTGAATGTCTTGAGCGCCTCGTTCGGCGGCACGATCGGCGAATAATCCGCCGGAGCCTTTCCGATCGGAGCACTCGACGGCGACACCAGAAGTTTGCTGAACGACGCTGGAGTGCTCGGCAACTTCCCGGCGTTGCTGTCATCGACGCGAGCGGCAAACACCGGGTCGTCGCCGAGTCGAAAGTCCCACTTCCCCTCCATGCGAATCGTCTGCCCACCGGCGCTGACGCTTGGAGCCGCACCTTTGAAGCCTCCTTTGCCGTCGTGATCGTAAACGCGAATCGCAATCACATTCGCCTCGCCATAACGAATGTGCTCGGAGGGAACGACGTACTTTTTCAACTCCTTCAATCCGCTCTCGTACTTCGGAGGAAACGCTCCCGCACCGCCGAGCTTCACGCCGTTGAAGTACGCCTCATGAGCATTGTCGATCTGCTCGGTTGCGATGGTGACTTGAGTGGACTGCCATTCCACCGGGATCTTGGCCTCGGCGCGATACCACGCGATCCCATCAAACTTGGCGAGCACACCGTTGGATTGGTCGTCCCACGTTCCCGGCACGGTCAGCTTGTGCCACGCATTGCGATACTCAGCCGCTGTCGGTGGCGGATCGGCGGCGAAGCTGGGCTGCGGCAGGCACAGCGAAGTGAGCATCAACAAGGCGATCAGGTGGCGAAGAATCATCCATCTGGCAAGGCTCGGCATTGCGTTCTCCCGAAGGCAGGTGAGTCGGCAAACAACACGCAGGCCGACAAGATACTGACCCCGCGCAAGAAAATCCCGCATTCAGAATCGACTTGCTGTCAGGAGCCGAACTCTGTGGAATGTGAGCGACAGAGATCGATGCCCAATCCGAGTTGGCAATTCGGAGGCGATTCACCGCCTACGTGAAACGGAAGAACCGATGAGCCTGCCGAATTCAACGCCAGCGGACTCAACCCTTCCGAATCTCAATTCGCTGTTGCCGGACCATGTTGCGACTCTGAATGTCCAGCAACGCTTTACCACGTTTGAGGCGGTTGGAGCGGGATCCTTCGCGACCGTTTTTCGCGCCCAAGATAAAGTGCTGGGCCGCATCGTGGCTCTGAAATTGCCGCATGTGCCGATGTCGTTGCTGCCGGAATCCTGGCGGCGGCGGTTCATGACCGAGTTGCGAGCGTCCGCAGCGCTGCATCATTCCAACATCGTGACGGTGTTCGACGCCGGCATCGACCACCTGCAGTGTTATCTGGTGTCGGAATTCATCACCGGCCCAACTCTGGCAAAGTGGCTGGAGGATCAACCGCAGCCGATCGAATCCGCCGTCGCGGCCGAAATCGTCGCGCAACTGGCCGATGGTGTTCAGCACGCGCACGAAGCGGGCATCTTACATCGTGATTTGAAGCCTTCCAACATTTTGTTGGACGAAGCGAAGCCGCGCGGCCCGTTGGCGTTCACGCCGCGGATCTCCGATTTTGGAATGGCTCGCTTTCGTGAGACCGATGTCACGATCACGCAGGATGGCACGGTGTTAGGCTCGCCGGCGTACATGTCGCCCGAGCAGGCACTGGGTCAAAGCTCGCAACTTGGGCCGGGGACCGATGTGTATTCGCTGGGAGTCATCCTGTATCAAATCTTGACGACGCAGAGGCCGTTCAGCGGCTCGACTTCGGCGGCACTGTCGCGAGCCCTCGAACACGACGAGCCTTGTCCACCGCGACAAATTCGTGCCGACATTCCCCGCGATCTGGAAGCGATCTGTCTGGCCTGTTTGGAAAAGAAAGCGTCCCGCCGCTACGCCACCGCCGGTGAATTGGCGGCCGACTTGCGTCGTTTTCTGACTGGCCGCCGGGTGGGAGTTCGTTCGCCAAACTCCTTCGAGCGGCTGCGACGCTGGGTGAATCGGCATCCCGTATGGACCAGTCTGATCGCCACGGTCGGCGCGAGTCTCACCATTGTCGTCAGCTTGTTGCTGCGTCATGGACAGGCGGTCGACAAGCTCAACTCAGAGTTGTCGTCTTCCAATGCGCAACTGGAAACGACGAACCGCGAACTCACGTCCGCCTTGCGGGATTCCCGGATTGCGATGCGGCAGGCTCAAGACGAGCACCTCCACGCGTTGGAAACCGTCTATGCCTATGACATCGGCCGAGCCTTCGAGGCCTGGAAGAAATTTGATGTCCAAGAATTGCGAGCGCTTGTCGGGCGATATTCCGACTCGCCGCCGAACGCGGGACCGTCCGAAGCACTTTCGCGGGCTGCGCTGCGCGGCCCGGAATGGTATTGGCTGAATCGTCAGTTTCGACGCGACTCGCGTGAAGTCACGCAACTGCCGCGAGCGGTGTATCGGATGGCGATCAGTCCCGATGGACGACAACTGGTCGTGGCCGGGCTGGACGATGTCATTCGCGTCGTGGAGCTTGCCAGCGGGAAAACTCTGAGCGAGTGGCCGGCTCATCAGACGGAAGTCAACGGGCTGGCCTTCGCGCCCGACGGTCAAACGCTGTGGTCTGCCGGTGACGATGGAAC
>CAMDEA010000203.1 GCA_945893045.1 Planctomyces sp. SH-PL62 | reverse complement strand
TGCAGCGATTGAACCCGAAACTAGGCATTCACCAGCAATGACAGAATCAACGTCAGAAATCATTCCTCGTCTTCGCGAAATCGTGGGTGACGACGGCTTGCTCTATAACCCGGAAGAATTGCTCGTCTATGAGTGCGACGGCTACACGGTCGAAAAGAAAGTCCCAGACGTCGTCGTCTTCCCGACCTCGACCGAGCAAGTCGTCGCGGTCGTGCGGCTGTGCAATGAGCTCAACGTGCCGTTCATCCCGCGCGGGGCGGGAACCAGCTTGGCCGGCGGGACGTTGCCGATCGGTGGCGGAGTGATGATCACACTGACGCGGATGAAGCAAATTCTCGAAGTCAATGTGCGCGACCGCTACGCTGTCGTCGAACCGGGACTCGTCAACTTACATCTGACGAATCACCTCAAAGAAACCGGCTACCACTACGCTCCCGACCCTTCGAGCCAAGGGGCTTGCACGATCGGCGGCAACGTCGCGACCAACAGCGGCGGGCCGCACACGCTGAAGTATGGAGTCACCGTCAATCATGTGCTCGGCGTCGAGGCCGTGATGCCGGACGGCTCGGTCGTGCATTTCGGCGGGCCGTGCGAGGACGGGCCGGGGTTCGATCTGACCGGGCTGTTCGTCGGCAGCGAAGGGACGTTCGGCATTTGCACGAAGGTCTGGGTGCGGCTGACTCGCAACCCGGAGTCGTATCGCACGCTGCTGGGCGTGTTCGAGACTGTCACGGCCGCAACGCAAGCCATCAGCGCGATCATCGGAGCGGGCATCGTTCCCGCCGCGCTGGAAATGATGGACCAAGGGATCATCGGCGCGCTGGAAGCCGCGTTTCATTTTGGCTTCCCGCTGGATGCCGGTGCGGTGTTGCTCATCGAAGTGGACGGTCTGGAAGTCGCCGTTGAGGAAGAGGCCGTGCGCATCGAAGCGATCTGTCTGGAGAATGGCGCTCGTGAAGTTCGCCGAGCACGCACTCAGAAAGAACGGCTGCTGTTGTGGAAGTGCCGCAAGCAAGCGTTCGGTGCGATCGGACGGTTGAGTCCGAGTTATTGCACTCAGGACGGCGTCGTGCCGCGTACAAAGCTGCCGCAGATTCTGGAATTCATCACCGACTGCGGGCAGCGTCACGACCTGAAGATCGTCAACGTGTTCCACGCCGGCGACGGCAACATTCATCCGATCCTGTTGTTCGATGAGCGGAACGCGGACCAAGTTCGCCGAGTGCTGCTCGCCAGCGACGAGATTTTGTCGAAGTGCCTCGACCTCGGCGGCAGTGTCACCGGCGAGCATGGGATTGGCGTCGAGAAGATCAGCTTCATGGACAAGTTGTTCGCACCGGAAGACCTCGCCGTGATGAAGTTGATCCGCGACGTCTTCAATCCTGACAACCGATGCAGCCCCGGCAAGATGCTCCCGACCGCCGGTGGTTGTGGTACCGAATCTCATCCCCACCAAAGTCACCCCGGCCGCCGTGCGGCGATGTAAATTTCCGGCCTTCATTTTCCGCCCTCCATTTTTCGCCAGCCGTTTTCTATATCTCGGACAGGCTGGCGGAAAATGAAGGGCGACAAATGGAGCAGCGGCCATCGTCCTGAGAAACTCGTTTTACGACCGCAAGTCACATCAAGCGTTCATGGAAGTTGGATTCAGTGATGCCGGAATCTCGTTTAGTCTTTCAACCGGACACTCAAGAGGACTTGGTTCGATTCATGGCCGAAAACGCGGCGACTGGCCGTCAGCGTTTGCACGCGATCGGTGGTGGCACCGCACTCGGGGAAGTGCCTGCCGGGGACGTGATGCAAATCCGACTCGACAAGCTCAATCGCGTGATCGACTACCCCGCGCGGGACATGACGATCACGGTCGAGGCCGGCATTCGCATGTCCGAGTTGACTCGAATCCTCAGCGCCGAGAACCAACGACTGCCAATCGACGTGCCGCAGGCGGAACAAGCGACGCTGGGCGGAGTCATTGCCACGAACTGGTCGGGGCCGCGCCGGTTGGGTTGCGGCACGATGCGCGATTACGTGATCGGCATCTCGGCGATTGACGCGACCGGCCGGCGGTTCAGCGCGGGTGGCCGAGTCGTCAAGAACGTCGCGGGTTATGACCTCTGCAAACTGCTGGTCGGCTCAAACGGCGAATTGGCGATCATCACGCAAGTGACGCTCAAGCTGCGGCCGGTGCCGGAAACATCGGCGTTGGTGGGACTGACCTTTGATTCAACGCGGCAGGTCGAAGCCGTACTGGCGAGATTGATGAACTCGGCGACGCGGCCGATGGCGATCGAAGTTTTGAATCCGCAGGCCAGCTTGAATTCATTCGCGGAGCCTCAGAGCAAACGAGTTCTGCTCTGTGTCGGCTACGAGGGAGCCGAGCGAGAAGTCCGCTGGCAGGTCGAAACGCTGATCGCCGAAGCTCAGCCGTTTGAGCCGCGCAGCGCGAAGTCGTTGTTCGGCTCCGATGCCGAGCCGGCTTGGGCGGAGTTGACCGATTTCGTGTTGAGTGGCGAATCACCCGCCGCCCGCTCGCCGTTGACGTTCAAAGCCAGTTTGCTGCCGTCGCGGACGATGGAATTCTTGCAGCTTGCAGCCGAAGCGAGCGTCTCCGCGAAAGCTCACGCGGGCAACGGCATCGTGCTCGGTCATTTGCCGGGCAACGTGACGACGGCCGTTCAAGCCGCAGCCATACTTAAGCCGCTGAGCGAATTGGTGAACTCACGCAATGGCGGCCTGACGGTGTTGCGGCGTCCGTCCGACTGGCCGATCACGGAACAGGTCGGCGGGATCACGGCCGGTCGTCAGTGGTCGGAACGAATCCAACAGCAACTCGATCCGCTGGGATTGTTTCGACGGTGAACTCGGCCGCGGATGGCCACAAAAAACACAAGCAGCCACAAAGAGGAGACCAGCTATCTGCTGTCGTGATTCTCTTTGTGGCTGCTTGTGTTTGTCGTGGTCAAATGGAATTGGCGATTACTTGTCGTCGGCCGGCTTCTCGGTCTCTTTCTTCTCAGGCACTTTCTTATCGGCCTCTTTCTTTTCCGGTTCTTTCTTTTCGGCCGGCTTCTCCCCTTTGGTGGCAGGCTTGGCCGCGTCATCGCCGTCCTTTTTTTCATCGTCCGTCTTGTCAGCCTCTTTCTTTTCGGCTGGCTTCTTCTCTTCTTTGGTCGCTGGCTTTTCCGGATCGTCGCCGTCCTTCTTGTCGCCTTCGCTCTTTTCTTCGGGCTTCTTCTCTTTCGCTTTGACGAGGTCGGTGCGTGACAGCCGCAGCTTGTCGAAGCTGTCGTTGGAGATCACGTAGTACCAGTCGGCGAAGCGGTCATTGAGTTCTTGGACCTTCTGCTTGCCTGCGGCGACCTTGGCTTCGTAGGCATGGGTCTCGCCGACGAAGCGGCCCTTTTCGGCGTCGTAGCGTTTGACGGCCTCGACGTATTCGGCCTTCAAATCTTTCTTCGGCTCGGCCGGCTTCGCGTCCTCCTTCTTGGCGTCGTCTGCATCCGGCTTCGGTTTGTCCGCCGGTGCGTCGTCTTTCTTCTCTTCTTTTTTCTTGGCGTCCTGCTTCTCCTCGGCGGGCTTCTTCGGATCGTCTTTGTTGGACTTGGCGGCTTCGTCTTTCTTGTCCTCTGGATTGGCGGAGACGGTGTCCTCGCCCTTGGCACCGGAGGTTTCGTCGGAATCTTTCTTCGGGTCGGTTTTTTTCTGCTCCTCGGCAGGCTTATCGGAGTCCTTCGTCTCCTCGGACTTCGGTTCCGGCTGCTTGTCCCCCTTCTTCGGAGCGTCGTCTGATTTGTCGGCGGCCTCTTTCTTCGGGTCGGCGTCATCCTTCGGGTCAGCTAACGGTTCGACGCCGGGAGGCGGAGTCGGTTTCGTGGGCTCGGTCGGCGGCGGCGGCAGCAACTTTTCATCGAAGCTGACGCGGACGATGAGATAGCGGCTCTTCTTTTGATCTTCGGGTTTTTCTTTCTTGGCAGATTTCTTTTTGCCCTTGTCCTCGGACTTCTCGTCCGCGTGGCTGCCAATCTCGATCTCTTCTTCCGTGCCGGAGAAAACGCCGCCAAACGTCAGGCGATAGAGCACGCCGTCTTTTGTCCCGGCGGACAAGTCCCCCTCTTTGGAGACAATCTGTGTTTGACCTTCTTCGTCCTGGCCGATTTCAAATCCTTTTTCAACCAGGTCGCGAACCAGAACACGCTTGACCTCGGCGAGGACTTGCGGATTGGTCCGCAGTTCTTTGGGAAGATTGACCTTCAAGTCGGCATTCAGAATCGGTTTTCCCTGAAACGCGGGGCGCGGACGAACGCCGACGAGCCGCAGGTCATCCAGCGTCGTGACCATCGCATCAATATCGGCGGACTTCAGTTCTTCGGTGGCCTCGTCGAGTGTCGCGAGCTTCCAAGGGTCGCCGAATTTGTCGCGTGTCAGTTCGACGGTCTCGTCGCCTTCGTGCTCTTTATCGGCGTTGATGATGGGCCGGACGGCGCGGAGTCGAGTGATGTCCGAACCACTCGCTTTGAGCAGATCGGTTTCGGCCCAGTCGGCAAATTTTGTCGAGACGTCGAACCTGGCGGCGACCTTATAGACTTTGTCTTCGCCGAACTTGCGGAGGTAGCGTTTGTCTTCGCTCCCTTCGACTTTGTTTCCGACGATGAAGTCTGCCAGGGGGAGGTCTCTTTCCGACAGCGTGATGCGTGTGCCACGGCCTTTGGTGGAGGGGTTCTCTTCGTCGAGCGGGTCGATGACGCCGAGTCGTTCGTGGTCGGTCTTGTAACGTGAGGCCAGCGAACCGCGTTTCAGCCCAATCACTGAGACGGCCGCCTTCGACAATTGGTCTTTGCCGTCGGCCGGATAATCGTGGAAAGTCGGAATCTTCCAGCCATCTTTGTACTCGACGGCGAAGCGCTTGGGAGTCGCGGTGGCTTCGTCCCAGGCGACCACACGCATCGAGGTCGATTTACCGGCATCGGTGAAATCCGGATTGAAGTCCCGGCCGTAGTCCCCGTCGCCATCGGTTCTGGCCGGCTTGGTGAAGTAGTTCGAGGCAATCGCCAAAATCGTGGAGAGGATGGCGACGCCCGCGAAAGCGAACGTGCGGATCATGGATTTCGTGTTCATGGTTCAAGCCCGGTTTGGGTTTTATGTTACCGAGTCGCTCCGCGACTCGGATCGGCGTCGCGGAGCGACGCCGCTACGTTACGGCATTAGCGTTTGACGAGGCGGTCGGCTTCGACGTTGCGGTACTCGGCGTTGATGCGGGAGGACAGCACGATGATGCCCAGGATCACCGCCGGGATCGGCGGGAGGAAGATACACCACCAGCGGATTTGATCTTCATAGGCGCGAATCTGTCGCTTCGTCTTGGCTTCGATCCGTTCCATCTTCTGGCGTTTTTCCCGTTCGATGGTGGCCCGCGCGACGTCTGCTTTGCGTTGCTCGGTCTCGCGAATGATTTGAATCTTCTGTGCCCGTTGGTTGGGAGTCAGGCTGGGATCTTTTTCGATTTCGGCCACGGCATCATCGAGCCGCTTTTGTGCCTTTTCGAATTGCTCTTTGGCTTCACCTTCGGCCAGGCCCCGCTCTTTGTTTTGCTCTTCGCGGAGTTTGGTGGAGACCTCTTGAATGGCGGTCAACGTGCGTAGTTGCGGACGGCGTTTGCGCAGGTCGATGTACGAGGTCTCGCCCGCCAGCACATCCACGCAGTTGAGCACGAACTTGATGTTGTCGATGCGCAGGTTCTGAAGCTGCTGGCTGGTTTCCAGTCCGAACAGTTGGTTGCTGATGATGTCGGAGTCCGCGACGAAGATGGCGTTGACCCCTTTGCGTTCCTTGGTGTCCTTACCGGTGATGTGTGCGGCGATGGTATAGGCTTCATTGGAAATCGTACGGGGCGGATTCTGCTCGATCTCGATGCCGCCGCCGCCAAACGGATTGCCGCTTTGCTTGGTGATCTCTTCCCACTGAAGCAGTCCCGACTTGCCGCTGGTCCGCAAGAGAGCCTCGAACTTCAATTCGCTTTCTTTACGTTGCCGGATCTCACCGGGGAAGAACGTCAGGATTTCTTGCAAGCCGGACGTCACCGCGCTGTTAGGGTGAATCGCGCTGGGGTTGCCGGTTTTCGAGCTGATGAAAACCAGTTCGGGACTGATTTGGCTGGCAAATTCCGGATGCAGGCTGATCCCGGCAAAGTCGAAGACGACTTGGCCGTTGTCCCAGACAATCTCCAGCACGCGCATCAGCGAAGTGAGTTTGCCGTCGTCCGCTTTTGGCTCCGGCGGTTGATTCATACCGCCGAACATTCCCCCCGGCCGTGGCTTGGGCAGGCGCGGAGCGTTTTGTCCGCCGCCGTCGAAATACGGGAGCGGATCATCGAAGACCAGCGTCGGTCGTCCCTTCTTGACGTAAGCGACGAAGTTTTGCATTTGCTGGGCGTTCAACGACGAGGGGCAGACGGCCATCAACACATCGTATTTCTTCTCGTCGATGGGCATATCGGCCGGAACTTGCTCGACCTTGTATTGCTTCTTCAATTCCGTCTGGATGCGCCATTCGGGAGATTGGCGGAAGGTCGCCATGTCGAGTCCGCCGGCCACCTTGGAATCGGTCGTGAGCATGCCCACGGTCAGACGCTTCTCGTTGGCAACGGTGCGAATGGACCGGGTCAATTCGTATTCGATCGGCGTGCCCGCCTCGAACACGGGGACGACGACTTCATCCACGGGGCTGCTGATCACCACGCCCATGAAGATTTCTTGTGTGCCTCGGCGGCCGTCCTCGTCCGTGAAGACCATCAACGGCAGCACGCCCAGCAGCCGAGCCTCTTCCGCTTCCGGGGTAAACGGCGCGACATCCACGAACCGCACGTCCAGGCGCGAGCCTCCCGCGCGATCGTATTGCCGCAGCAGTCCCTTCAATCGCTTCTGAATCGTGACCTGCTCGCGCGGCACGTCGGACGAGATGAAGGCTTGAATTTTCACCGGCCGGTCTTTGGTGATCTGAGCGATCAAGTCGTTCGTGCTCTTCGACAGCGTAAAGAGCTTCTCAGTGGTCACGTCGATGTTCAGCGGGAGTGCTTCGCTGACCTTGACGACCAGCACGTTGAGGCTGACCAAGGCGACCGCCAGCGATACCGAGCGGACCAGAAACTGCATCCCCATCGTCGCCCCTTCTCGGCCGCCGCTCCAATGCCGCTTGCCGATCAGGATCGAGTTGAGGTACAGCAAAAACGACGTCAACGACACGAAGTAGACCAGGCTCGTCAGCGTGATGAGTCCCAAGCCAAAGTCCCGTAATTGCTCGCCCAGGCCGAAGGCAGCAAAGTCGGCCGGCGCGAATTCGATCTTGCCGCCGGACGCCTTCACGACGAACCAGACCAATGAGCTGACACTGAGAAAACCGCCCACTCCCGCCAACGTGTAAACAGTCGCGCGGTTGGGGGTGGTCAATAAGAATTGGATGACGACCGCGATGCCAATCAGCGCGATTCCCAACAGCCAGGCGAAGGGGACCGCTTCCACGGAGAAGAAGGCCAGCTTGTCTCCGAAGACCGGAACGATGCAGACCACGACTCCCAACACGAACGCGACCGTCATGCTGTTCGTCAGCACGGAGGCGAACATGCCGGCGGCCAACAGCGTGCCGCCCGCCAGCCAGTAACCCACATACGTCGTGAACAGCAGCCCCCAATCCGGGTCCGCGTACTTTTCCAGCACGAACAAGTTGAAGCCGGAGAACGCCAACGCGATCGTGTAGACCGCCAGCATCGCCAGATATTTGCCGAGCAAAATCTCGAAGTCCGTGGCCGGCAGCGTGAACAGCAATTCGTCGGTCCCTTGCCGCCGCTCTTCCGCCCACGATGTCATCGTCACCGCGGGGACGATGAACAGCAGCAGCATCGGAAAGAAATCGCTGAGCTGGTCGAGCGTCGCCAGATTGTTGGTGAAGAACCGCGGGCTGAACGCCGTCGCCGCGCAGGCCACGACGAAGACCAGAATAAACAAATAGCCCAGCACGCCCGAAAAGTAGCTGGCTAGATTTCGCCAGAAGACGGCTTTAATCACATGACTTCGCAGCATGGTCATTCCTCAGTAGGTCAGGCTTTCCAGCCTGACTCAAATGCTCCACAACGCATTGAACTTACTTATTGAGAAGTTTCTTCTGACCTTTGGCGGTCGATGTCGCACAGTCAGCCTGGAAAGGCTGACCTACGTTTTACGTCATTCGTGCATTGGTCAATTCACGGAAGCGAGCTTCCATGTCGTGTTTCGGGCCTTGCATCTCCGCCACCGTCCCGTCGAAGACGATCCGTCCGGCGTTGATCAGCACGACTCGGTGACAGCAGGCTTCCACCTCGCGCAGGATGTGCGTGGAAAGCAGAATGGTCTTGTTCTTCGCGAGACTGTGAATCAGCGCGCGGACTTCATGAACTTGATTCGGGTCCAGTCCGCTGGTCGGTTCGTCGAGGATCAGCACTTCCGGATCGTGCAACAGAGCCTGCGCCATCCCGACCCGTTGTTTGTAACCACGTGACAGCTTGCCGATGGTCTTGTTCCAGACGGCGTGCAGGGCGCACTTATCGGCGACAAAGTCCATGCGGGTTTTGAGGTGCTCGCCTGACATGCCGCGCGCCTGGCCCAGATGTTCCAGCAGCGATTTTGGGGTCATCTCGTGATACAGCGGCCCATTTTCCGGCAGATAGCCGATCAGTTTGACGGCATCCATGCGATGTTCGGCGACATCAAAGCCGCCGATGCGAGCGGTCCCTTCGGTCGGCGTCAGGAAGCCGGTCAGCAGCTTCATGGTGGTGGACTTGCCCGCCCCGTTCGGTCCGAGAAAGGCCGCCACTTCCCCTTTCGGGACCGAAAAAGTCACGTCCCGTGCCGCCGCGAAGGGACCGTAAAACTTGCTCAGGCCACGCGCTTCAATCATTGCGCCGTTCTGGCCTTTGCCTTCCGAGTGGTTATTCATCAGCCCAATCCCTTCGTTCGCTCATCATGCCGTTCAAAAAACACCGTGGCCGGCAGAGAAACCGCGACCCAAACACCAACAGCGGCCGAAACTCCCTAGCTTCGCCGCTGCGAATCTCATTCGACCGGCCGTGAGACATACCGCTCAACCAGCCTGCCGCCGCGAGTACGGAGGAAATTACAGGTCGCGTTGGATGAAGTCCAGCAACGGGGAAGCCTTGTCCCGTAGGTTGGGACTCCGTCCCGACCGGTCGGGACGGAGTCCCAACCTACAAGTCGCGTCACGACCGCATCACACGAGCAGCCTCTCGAAGTCAAAGATGAAGAGCGCGTCGATCGTGTTGCCTGAGCCGATGATCGTGTCGTTCCCTCCGCCCAGGTTGATGCGCGAACCGGAGGCCACGAAGCGGTCGTTGCCGCTCCCTCCCGCGAGGCGATCAGCCCCGCCACCGCTTCGCAAGGTATCGTCCCCGCTGCCACCGAGGATCGTATCGCTACCGAGTCCGCCGTTGAGGAGATCGTTGCCGTCACCACCGCTGATCGCGTCGCTGCCGGCACCGCCGTTGATCCTGTCATCGCCAGCCTCGCCGGTCAGGACGTCGCTGCCGTCGCCTCCATCTATCTGGTCGTTGCCGCTGCCACCGAAGAGTTTGTCGCTCCCGTCTTCGCCCACCAGGTGGTCGTCACCCGCGTTGCCACGCAGCGTATCGTTGCCGGCTTGACCATTGAGCAGATCGTTGCCGCCATTACCGACGAGGCTGTCGTTGCCGGCTCCTCCGCTGAGCGTGTCCGCGGTGTTACCGCCCGTCAAAAAATCGTTGCCCGCGTTGCCGATGAGGACATTGTTTCGACTGCCACCGATCAGCACATCGCTGCCGGAGCCGCCAGACAGCGTCACGCTCCCGATGAACTGCGAAGCATCGAGCGTCGTGGCCGTGGTGCCGCTGCCGATGAAGTGCAAGCCCTCGATCGACGTCCACAAATCACTGCCTGCCCCGGTGGCAATCCTCGTAGTGGCTGTGAACGATTGATTGGATCGTGACGACTGTCGCGCCACGTCGGTTCCCGCACCACCATTCAGCGAATCGTCACCCGCGCCGCCGATCAACGTGTCATTGCCGTCTTCCCCCAGCAGCGTGACGCTGCCGAGCGTGAATCCCGACGCATCCAGCGTGTTGTTCCCCGCCGTGCCGGTGAGCACCGCGCGTACGATGTTGGACAGTTTGTCGGCCCCGTTTCCGGTCAATTGCGTGTTCGTGAGCCGCATCACTTCGTCAGCCGTTGTCTCGGCAACCGTGTTGATGCCCGCGCCACCGTTCAGAGAATCTTTGCCGGCACCGCCACTGAGCGTGTCGTTTCCGGTCCCTCCGGTGAGCGTGTCGTTACCAGCTCCGCCGTTGAGCACGACTTCCCGGCTGATCGCGGACGCGTTGAGGATGTCGTTGCCGGCTCCCGTGTCGATCGTCAATAAACCAAAATCAAAGACGTGAGCGGACTCGATCGCCACGCCGCTCCGAGTGCCCGACACCACAATGGCTGGAATGAGTCCGGTCAGCGTCGTATCGAAGCCGTTCGACAACGTGTAGTTGTCCGCGCCGGATGAGCCACTGACCGTCACGGATGCCATGCCCGTGATGTCGACCGGTTCCAATCCCGTAAACGTGACCACGCGACTGTTGGCACCGTCGCTGAAGGCCAACGTGCCCGATCCGATGACCGAGCCGGGTGAGTAATTCACCGAGTCATCGACGGCGTCGCCAATCAATGCCAGTTTGTCGTTGCCGCCGGCTCCGCCATTGAAGGCCAGAACGCCCGTCGTGAGCGGATTTCCGTTCGAAAAATCAATCGTCAATTTGTCGTTGCCCGCGCCGGTGTCGATCGTCAATGAATCAACGTCCCAAATGTGAGCGGACTCGATCGTCACGCCGCTCTGCGTGCCCGACACGACAAACGCGGCATTGAGTCCGCCCATCGTCGCATCGACGCCATTCGTCAACGTGTAGAGGTCCGCACCGGACGAGCCACTCACCGTCACCGACGCCATCGCCGTGATGTCAACCGGTTCCAATCCCGTGAACGTGATCGTGCGACTGTTCGTACCGTCGTTGAAGGACAATGTTCCTGATCCGTTGACCGAGCCGGGTGTGTAATTCGCCGAGTCATTGACGTCGTCGCCAATCACGGCCAGCTTGTCGTTGCCGCCGGCTCCGCCATTGAAGGTCAGCCCGCCCGCCGGAAGGGGATTCCCGTTCGACAAATTGAGCGTCAACGTGTCGTCGTTCGTTCCGCCGTTGAAGACCAAATTGGTGATCTCGGCGATCGGGACGCTCGAAATGACCGCGCCTGTGACCGCATCGCGCACGCGTACGTTGCCGTTGAAGAGATCAACAATCGAGTTGCCGGGGATCAAATCGACGGTGTCGGTGCCTCCCGTC
>CAMDEA010000202.1 GCA_945893045.1 Planctomyces sp. SH-PL62 | reverse complement strand
GATCAATCCCCTGCAGTTCATCGACAATCCCTTCGCACATCAGCTCGCTCCATGCTGGTTTGGCAGATCAATCCTGCCTCAAGCTCTGGCGCAAATCTCATGCCGTGCGAGGGGTGTCGCCGTTGGAGTTGTGTATAAACGACAGGCCGCTTCATGCCGGTTGTACGCTTCCAGCGCGGCGACCCCTTGGCCCAACTCGTACCTCACGCGGCAACGTTGATCGCGAAGCATGTTCCGCAGGCCGCTCAGGTCGTCGTCATTCTCGTCATCGTCGGTCGCATTCGGTGGCTGCGCGGGCAGCAAGCGTTCGGCGGCGGCGAAGCTGTTGTCCGCATCGGCAAAGCGGGTTTGCTCGGCGGCGTAATAGCCTTCGTAATACGACAGCCACGGGTCGTTCGGCTGCTTCTCTCGATAGGCGGCCAGCAGCGGCGGGAGTTCTGTGACATCGACGATCGCCTCCCCATCCTCCAGGCCGCCGACCAAATCCTGAAACGCGGACTTGGGATCGGGATGATTCGCGAAACCCGTCAGGAGTTCGCCGGCTCGGTGCATCTGAGTGAGGTAGGCATACCAGTGCGACTGTTGTTTGGCTTTGTCGGTCTCGTTTTCGGCGGTCTGTCGCGACAGCGCGGCGGCGGCCGCGTACTGATCGTTGCTTTCCAAACGGAGAATTTCAATCTGCCGCGCCTCCGCCGATTCGGGAGCGATGCTCTTCGCGAGCTTCGATAACTCATTCAGGAACGGTTCCTCCAATTGATACTGGTTGAATCGCGCGACTTCAGCCGCCAGCTTGAGCGGTTCGCTATGCGACTTGATTCGATCGAGGACTTCCGACCGCTTGCTCTTCGGCAGCAGGCGGAGCAGTTCCGATAGATAGGCTTGCTCGCCCGGATCGAAGTCCGCCAAGCGCCGCCATTGAGCCAGCGCGTCCTCGCGCCGCCGCGCCTGTTGCAACATGTGCGCACGCGAGGCCGCCAGGCTCGGCCGGAAGCCGACCAGTTTTTCCAGATGATCCAGCGCGGCGAACGCATCCTCGGTCTTGCCGAGCCGCTGGCAGGCGGTGGCCTTCAACAGATGCACTCCCGGCACACGATCCGGTTCTTGAATCAACGCCGCCAGTCGCAGCACCTGTTCGGGACGAGCGTGATGACTCCAGCGGTTCATCAGCAGATAGCGCGCGTAGTCCTTCGCCGCGAGCGGGATCTCGTAACCTTCCACCTCGCGGAGACTCATCTCGTATTCGTCTCGTTTCGAGTACTCCAAACCGTCGGCTCCGCGCAGTTCCAGCATCGCCAATTCGTAATCGGTTCCATGAGGATCGCCGCTCATCGCGACCCAACGCGCGGCCGACTCCGATTCCGACCATCCGCTATCGACGAATTCCCAGTCCACCAGCTTCCAGCGGCCGTCGGTGTGGCTGAGCCAGAAGAGCACCGGTTCGACTTCGTGATAGCCCTGCCGCAGCAGCGTGAACACCAGCGTCTCGTCACCGCCGGCCCACGGAGCAATGTGCAGCAGCTTGAGGCTCGTCACCTGATTCGGTGAGACGACCGAGAACTCAGGGATCGACATCCCCTTCAACTGGCGACCATCGAACCAGCTCAAAGACCGTCCCCACGGCGACTCCTGAACTCGTTTGCGAAAGCGGGCTTCGTCGAGCACACCGACCCACTCCCCCTCGCCGATGGCATCATTGGTCTTGGTCGCTTCCGTCAGAAACTTTTCGATCTCGTCCCGTCGGGGGTCGGTGATGACCGGCCGCCGATCACTGTAAGCCTCACGCAGCGCGGCCAGCTTTTGCTCGCGAGAACCCCACTGCCAACGATCAAGCTCTGCCTTCGCGGGAGTGCCGGAGGCTCGCAGCGACCACAACACGCTGCTGACCAATCCGGTCATCACCGTGACGCTCGCCAGCCACAACCCCACGCCGACCAGTGGCGTCAACCAGGGCTGCCGAGCAACCTTTGGCACATCACGGTCTGAGCGTGTTCCCGATAACGACATCTCACACCTCAAGTCAGTTCAAACAAAACAGACACCGCGATCAAAGACGTAAACAGACCGGACACAATCAAGGCTCCCCAGGCCAGGAAGGAATACAGCGGCCCGCACTTCGCCAATTGCTCACGTTTCGGCAGCAAGTACGCCGAACTGATCAACCCGGCGATCGGTGCCAGGCAACCGGTCAGACTGACCACGAACAGCCAGACCGTATTCGACTTCAGCTTCTTCAGTTCATCAACGCGGTTCGCTCGGCGATGCAAATCATCCATCGTCAGCGGATCGGCGGTGTCGAAGTCGGTCGAGCAATACCGGCAACGCAACGCGATCGACTTGATCTGCTCACCACACATCGGACAGGTCTTCGTGTCACCCCAAGCCGAGGTCGCCACCGGAGCGACCGCCGCCGACTTGTCGATCGCCGGAGCCTGCGTGCAGCCATACGTCCCGCAGCCACCGATCTCCGACCAGCATTCGCGATGATGCACTTGATCGCACACCGGGCACGAGACCACGAACTCTTCCGCCGCCACCGCCGTCTGACAAATCGGACAAGTCGCCCCCGCATCACCCGGAGCCAATTGCCGACTCGACAGCACCTTGGCATCCAGCGTCAACGCGAGCGCCGTCTTACACGCCGGACATCGAAACACACGCTGCGCCGACTCCTTCGGCAAACGCACCTTCGCTCCGCAGCCACAGGCAATGATCGTGTCTGATTCCATCAACTCGTCCCGGTGTGAATCGAATGCGGGCGGGGAGCATACCGATCACTTCGCCAGATTTCCGGTGCATCCGATGTTTTGAAATGTCAGATTCAGGACGCGATGACAACTTGGACCGATTGTGGTTTATCCCGGAGGGATTGCAGCCATTAGCCGGGGGTTGAGCGGAGCAACACCCCCGGTTCGATGTCGGCAATCGAAATTGCATCCCGGAGGGATGCCAGCGATGAATTTGGCCTGCGACGACGCTTTGCTGGCATCCTTCCAGGATGCAGAACAATTTGTGTCTCCTCGACCGGGGGTATCGCTTCGCTCAACCCCCGGCTAATCGCTGCAATCCCTCCGGGATGAAGGCAGATCGAACTACAAGCACTCGGACAACCGACCATCCGCAAAAAACATTGGATGAAACAGATTTCCGCGCCCGCCAGAACGCGGCGCGATGAGCCGCTTTCCGAACCGAATCTCAGCCGTTACGTTGGCCGGTGTCACTCGCCGAGGGTTTCTGCCTCGGTTCACACGAGACCAGCCGATGCTCGAACCGTTCGACACTTCTGAGCCGGGATCTGCCAGCAACGAATCTGCCCACAAGCCCAGCCGACTGCTGTGGTGGCTGCATCCGAAGGTCGCGCTGCCCTTGATTCTGTTCGGGTTGATTCTGTTCGCACCACTTTCGTTTCGAGCACACCGCATCAACAGCGTGCCCGCCATCGGTGAGCCGTTCGACGTCCAAGCATTCGGAGCCGTGGACATTGCTCCGGCCGACAATGCGATGACGCAATACGCCGTCGCCGTCGGGCTGTACGAGGATGCTGGATACAGCACCATTCCGGCAGACGAAATTGAAAAATCCGTCGAAAACGGCTGGGAACAAACCAGTGAGCCGCTGCGGAAACATCTGACCGCGAATGAAACGGCCCTGATCGAATGGCGGAAAGGAACCGAACGGACGCAAGCCGTCGTCGTGCAGCCGAAGGATATGAAAATCGACATGCAACTCGACGTGGTCTTCAACCTGAGATCCCTGTCGCGACTGGCACTCTTGAAAGCGGATCAGTGCTTGTCTGAGGGAGACGTTGAGTCCGCTTGGGAGTGGCATCGTGCCGCGATCCGCTGCAGCCAACACATTTCCCAAAATGGCTGTATTATTCAGCGATTGGTGGGCGACGCATTTATTGGGCAAGCCGCGAAAGGAATCCCCCGCTGGGCGGAACACCCGCGAGTCACCGCCGCACAATTGCAAGCGGCGATCGAGGATTTACGCACCGCCGAAAAACTCGCGACGCCAAACTCGGAGGCGTTGAAGTGCGAGTACGTCATGCTCAGTGAGCTACTGCGACGGGATCGGCTGGATGAATTCCTCGGTCACTCACGAGGCATGGCCCCATCTCTGTACCGAGCACAGATGTTTGTGCTCGGTGAGCCAGAGTATTCGACGCGATTGTTGCGGCATGCGTTCGACAACTGGCTTTCTGAGTTCGACAAGCCCAGGTGGCAACAAGCACCGCTGATACCAGGAGGCTTCGGGCTGTTCGATATTCCCGCTGGCAAGCGTTTGAGCATGCCACCGCGAGACCTCGAAGCACGAACCATGTCCCAGAGCCTCGCAATGCAATTGATCCCCGCAGTGACCCAATTCAATGAGGCGATCCAACGCGCGGCCGCTCGCGAGGCGGCCCTGAAATTGACCTTGGCTTGCCAGGTCTATCACCGTTTACACGGTGACTGGCCCGCGCGACTCGAAGGCCTGACGCCGGACGTTCTCTCCGAACTGCCAGCGGACCCGCTGGGGAAGTCGGGCGAGACTTTGCGGATGAAACGCGACGGCGACGAGCTGATCATTTACAGCGTCGGGTGGAACGGTGCAGACGATGGAGGTCAGTTAGATGTGGTCTCCTCTGAAGGCGGCTGGCTTGACGAGGGGTATCGCCTGAGACGACCGACAAAGAGCGCTCTCCCAAAGAGTTCGGAAGCCACTGCTCAGGAGAAAGACTGATGCCGTTGTTCGGATCGCATTTATCAATCGCAGGGGGCTACTACAAAGCCGTTGAGGCTGCCGCCGCTCTCGGCATGGACGCCGTGCAGCTATTCACGAAGAACAACAACCAGTGGGCGGCCAAGCCCCTGCTGGCCGACGAGGTGCAGGCGTTTCGCGAGGCCATCGACCGGACGGGGATTCAACAACCGGTCGCGCACGACAGCTATCTCATCAACCTCGCCAGTCCGCACGATGAGTTGTGGAACAAATCGCAGGAGGCGTTCGTCATCGAACTGCAAAGAGCCGAAGCGTTGGGCCTGATCGGCGTCGTGATGCACCCCGGCAGCTTTGTCGAATCGGACGAAGCGTCCGGGCTGAATCGAATCGTCAAAGCGCTGGACGCGGCGCATCGAGCGACGCCGAAATTCAAAACGCTGACGTTGCTCGAAACGACGGCCGGGCAAGGGACGAACCTGGGCGCGAAGTTCGAGCACCTCGCCTACATCATCGAGCACATCAAACATCCCGATCGCGTGGCGGTCTGCGTCGATAGCTGCCACATCTTTGCCGCCGGTTATCCGCTCACGACACCAGAAGAATACGCCGCGACGATGGGCGAGTTCGACCGGATCATTGGCCTCGACCGCATCCGTTGCTTTCATCTCAACGACAGCAAGAAGGGACTCGGCAGCCGCGTGGATCGGCATGAGCACATCGGCGAAGGTTGCTTGGGCCTGGAACCGTTTCGGCACATCCTGAACGATCCGCGCTTCGCCAAGGTGCCGATGTACCTCGAAACGGCGAAGGAGCAACGCGACGGACGAGAAATGGACGCGGTCAATTTGGAGACGTTGCGGTCTCTGCAAAGTCGAACCGCTAATTCTCGCTAATGGTCGCTAATCAGAAAACGAGATTTGATTAGCGCCAATTAGCGTCGATTAGCGGTCAGTTTTGTTTGAGGCGTGGAATTCCCAAGATCCAGTTTGGAGAAACGATGGAACTTCATCTCGCGGGACAGACCGCTGTCGTCACGGGGGGGGCGAGCGGCATCGGACTGGCGACGTGCCGAGCCTTCATGGCCGAGAAATGCCGCATCGCGATTTGGGACGTGGCCAACAATGTCGAAGAGGTCGCGCGGCAACTCGCGACAGAATTCGGCGTGTCAGCGATCGGTTGCCGAGTGGACGTCACCGACTCAGAAGCAGTCAGCCGCGCGGTGCAGACGACCGTCGAGGCGTTCGGCACGATTGACCATTTGGTTCACGGAGCGGCGATCGGTTCGGGCAAGTTCGGGTTTCCGTTCTCGAATCTCTCGCCGAGCGATTGGCCGCGCGTGTTGCAGGTCAATGTGATGGGAATGGTGAATGTCGCGCACGCGGTCGCGCCGGTGATGGTCACGCAGCGACGCGGAACGCTGGTCTTCGTGGCGTCGGTGGCAGGACAGATCGGGTCGCAAACCGACCCGCCCTACAGCGCGTCGAAGGCGGCGAACATTAACTTCGCGCAGTGTCTTGCCAAGGATTTGGCTCCGCACGGAATTCGCGTGAATACGGTTTGCCCCGGTATGGTGCAGACGCCGCTCAACGAAGCAGTGTGGCGAAGTTGGCACGATCGACAACCGGAAGAGAAGCGGTTGAGTTATCTCGATTGGGCGGCATCGAAGATTCGCGCGGTCGTGCCGCTGGGGCATTGGCAGCGGCCAGAAGACATCGCCGACATGATCGTGTTTCTGTCCTCGGCACGAGCGGCTCACGTGACCGGCCAGACGATCAACGTCGATGGCGGGTTCGTGATGCACTGGTGAGAGCCACGGGGTCGGGAGTCTTTTTCAGGCCGCACGTCGCTACTCGTGACTTCCAAGCGGCAAGCGCTGCGGCCTGAAAAAGACTCCCGACCCCTTAACGCCAAGCGAACGTTTCGCCGGTTAGGCGTTCGAAGGCTTCGATGTATTTCGCGCGGGTGCGGTCGATGACGTCGAGCGGCAATTGCGGCGGTGGACTGTTCTTGTCCCAACCGGTGGTTTCCAACCAGTCGCGGACGAATTGTTTATCGAAAGAGGGCTGCCCTTGGCCGGGCGAGTATTGATCCGCCGGCCAGAAGCGCGAGCTGTCGGGAGTCATCACTTCGTCGATCAACCACAACTCGCCATCGAGTTGGCCGAACTCAAATTTCGTGTCGGCGATGAGGATGCCCTTGGCTCGCGCAATCTCGGAGCCGCGCTGATAGATGTCGAAGCTCAGGTCGCGCAGTTGTCGTGAGGTTGCTGCGCCGATGAGCCGACACATCTCGTCAAACGAGATGTTGATGTCGTGGCCGGACTCGGCTTTGGTCGCGGGGGTGAAGATCGGTTCGGGAAGTTGGTCGCTCTCGCGCAACCCGGCCGGGAGCGTGATTCCGCAGACCGAACCGCTCTGGCGATACTCCTTCCAACCGGAGCCGGAGAGATAGCCGCGAACGACGCATTCGATGGGGACAACCTCAGTCTTGCGGACCACAAGACTGCGGCCAGTGAGCGAGTCGCGATCGGTGCCGGCGGGAAGCGGAACGTCGTCGAGGTTTTGGCTGAGCAGATGATGCCGCACTGGCAAGTGCTCGAACCAAAAGCGGCTGAGCTGCGTGAGCACTCGGCCTTTATCGGGGATTCCGCTGGGCAAGACCCAATCGAACGCACTGATGCGGTCTGAGGCGACCATCAGCATCCGGTCGCCAAAGTCATACATATCCCGGACCTTGCCCCGCTTCGGGGTGTGTCCGGGGATCTCACTGGTCAGGAACGCGGGACGCATCAGTTTGCCTCAAAGTCCACGAAAAGGGGTCGGAGTCTAGTCGTGTAACCGCTGCTTGAACAACCACTTCACCACCAATAGACTTCGCCCCCTTACCGGCCTGATGACCGGTATAAAAAGTGGCGTGCGACCTGTCCGCGATCAAACTTTCGCACGCTCAAACTCGAGGTGGCAGCCGCTGAAGGTGCGAGGATTCGCGTGGGTGTCATGAAGTTCCAGGTCTATCCCGACAGCCTGATGGCGGAATGGCCCGAAGCTCAGAACGCATACATCACCGGCTTCGATGGCCGCGTGTTTCCCTCGCGTGTCGAGATCGAAGAGAACACAGTCGCCTGCCGCCGTCCCGCTTCCGACAGCGGTAAGTTCAACATCGCTTGGCCCGTCCCCGGTTTTGGACGTCCCGTGTTGACGACGTCCAGTCTGCGCGAGCAAGAAGGCAACTACCTGCTGGCCGTGGAATTGGCTCGCGGGAAAATTTGCCAGGTCCGCAATCAGGTCGCGAATTGGGAGCAACTGGGAATGCAGATTCCCGCCCCGTTTGGAGAGATTCACAAAGAGGCCCATGTGCTGTTCGCCAAGGCCGTGGCATTGAAGAGCGACCCCGCCACCGCCAGCGACCTCGCCACGCAAGCGATCTCGAAAGCTTGCGAGGCCGCCGAACTGCTGACGAAGGCCTACACCGAACAGCGGCTGGCGATTCGCGTGAAGCGGACGGCGCAATTGCCGATTAACTTGGGTTGCAATTTGGCTCACGCCCCCCCGGACGCGAGTTGGGATGCGTGGTTGCTGGGGACGTTCAACACGGCGGTCGTGCCCATCGAATGGCGATTCATCGAGAAAGAAGAAGGGACTTACAGTTGGGATTGGCTCGACGCGCAAGTCGAGTGGTGTCTCCAGCACAAGTTAGTCATCAGCGGCGGCCCGTTGCTCGATCTGTCTCTGAACGGCCTGCCCAAGTGGTTGGATCAATGGGGACACGACTTCTTCAACCTGCAAAGTTTTCTGTGCGACTTCGTCGAGACCGCGGTGCAACGGTATGCCGGAAAGATTCGGCTGTGGGAAGTGTCGTCGCGCGTCAACACGGGCGGCGCGTTGAACCTGACCGAAGAGAATTGTCTGACGCTCGTCGCGCGCACGTTGGAGGTCGCTCGCCGAGTGGACGAGGAATCGCAGTTCTTGATTCGCATCGAGCAGCCGTGGGGAACGTACCAGACGCGCGGCCAACATCGGCTCGCCCCGGTGCAATTCGTGGATGCGCTGCTCCGCTGTGGTGTCGGACTGGCCGGAGTGAATCTGGAGATCGCCGTCGGTTACGCCGAACATGGCTCGTCCTCACGCGATCTGCTCGACTTCAGCCGGATGCTGGATGTTTGGAGCGGCTTGGAAATCCCGCTGCACATCACCCTGGCGTTCCCGTCGTCCCTCCAACCCGACCCGCAAGCCAACCCCGACTTCGTTCAGGAAGCCAACGGTTGGAAGTCGCCGTGGAGCGAAGAGGCTCAAGCCGCTTGGATCGACACGTATCTGCCGCTGCTGATCGCCAAGCAATCGGTGACCGGCATCTATTGGTCGCACTTGACTGACGCCGCTCCGCACGATTTCCCGAACGCCGGCCTGATCGATGCAACCGGTCGCCCGAAGATGGCTCTGAAATCGCTCGCCGAACACAGCCGGAATCACTGGCAATAGCGGCGTCCGTCGCCTGACTCCGCAAGTCGCGGAGCGTTGCAAGTCTCGGCTCGGAAAGTCAGGCTACGGTCGTTGTCCGACGTCCGAGGAAGGAACCGAAATGCCCAAGCTGACCCAAGCCGATCTGATTGATCTGAATCAAACGTTTGAAGCCCGCTCACCGCAAGAATTGCTGGTGTGGTCCAAGAAAGTCTTCGGCGACAAACTCGCGGCGATCTCCGCGATGCAGGAGGCCGGCTGCGTGGTCTGTCACATGATCTCGACGGCGAAACTCGACATCCCCGTGCTGTTCGTGGACACCGGCGTCATGTTTCAAGAGACGCTCGACACGCGCGATCGAATCATCAAAGAGTACGGCGTGGACATCGTCACGCTGCAACCCAAGCTGACAATGGCCGAACAAACCGCCAAGCACGGCATCCTGTACCTGACTGTTGAAGGCCAGAAGGAATGCTGTCACATGCGCAAGGTCGAGCCGATGAATGAAGTCGCCGGCCAGTATCACGCCTTCATCGGCAGCCTGCGCCGCGGTGAAGGAGGCAAACGCTCGCTGTGCCCTGTGCTGCAAGTCGATACCGAGAACAGCACCATCCGCATCAACCCGCTGGCGATGATGACCGACGAGCAAATGGACGCTTACGTCGCCGAGCACAACGTCATCTTGAATCCCCTGCATGAGCAGGGCTACCCGACGGTCGGCTGCAATCGCTGCACGACGCCGGTCATGCCCAACGAACCGAAGCGCGCCGGCCGCTGGCGGCATCTCGGCCCGTGGGCCGTTTACTGCGGCATCAATCCTGCCGACCGTGAAGCCGGAGCGAAGCAAGTCATCGAACTGCCACAAGACGTCATCGACCGGATGCTCGGACGAGAAACCGACTTCGCGATCTGATTATTTCCTGGCCACAAAACCGTAGGGTGGGTCGAGTCATCGAGACCCACCACGAACGGCGTCTCCAATCTACGCCCCCTACTTCTCGGAGATCCGCACCATGAAGCGTCTGCTGACCTGCGTTGTCTGTTTCTTGTCGTTGGCAATCTCGGCCGCGCGCGGCGAGGACTCCAAAGAGTTCTTCTTCAAAGCCGGCGATCGTGTCCTGTTTCTCGGTGACAGCATCACCGAGCAGTATCAGTACTCGACCGACATCGAACTCTATCTGACCACGCGGTTCCCGAATTGGAATTGCCTGTTCCTTAACGCCGGCATCAGCGGTGACACGGCTGGCGGTGGAGCAGGCCGTTTCGCATCGCACGTCCTGGCCGAGAAGCCGACTGCGATCACGATCAACTTCGGCATGAACGACGGCGGTTACGGAGCTTTCGATCAGAACCGAAACAACGGCTACGTCCAGAACACCGAAAAGATGCTGACCGCCGCGAAAGCCGCCGGAGTGCGGGTTGCATTGTGCTCGCCGAACGCGGTCGATCGACGAATCGCCGAACGCTTCAAGCTGTACCTCGAAACCCAGAAGCAGTTCTACGAACCGCTGGCGGGACTGGCTGCCAAGCACGGAACGCGATTCGCCGATCAATACGCGATCACACGCAGCGAACTCGAACGGATGGAGAAGGACGAGGCGAAGACCGTCATCCCCTTCGGCGACGGATTTCACACCTCACCGAACGGCGGCATGATGATGGCGCACGCGATCCTCACGGCGTTGAAGGCTCCCGCTTTGGTCAGCGATGTGAGCGTCGATGCCGCGACGAAGGCCACGAAGACTCAGGCGTGCGTGGTCTCGAACGCTTCGGTGGCGGTCGATGAAGTTGAGTTCGATCGGCTCGACGAAAGTTTGCCGTTGCCGGTCCAGAAGGATTGGGTGACGCTGCTGCCGTACCTCAACGATTTGAAAGACCTCAACTGGTACGGCCTCAAAGTCGCTGGACTCGCCGAGGGGAACTACAAGCTGTCGATCGACGGCGTCGAGATCGGCAAATACCCATCGAAGCAATTGACTGAGGGAGTCAACGTCGGCAATGCGACCTCCGGCCCGATTCACGCACAAGCTCAGAAAGTCTTCGACGCCATCAACGCCAAGAACGGCATGGTGCATCAGCGCTTCCGAGGGGTCGTGATGTTCAACGCGCCCGACTGGCTGGCCGACGTCGTCGCCGAACGCAAACCGGCCGAACTCAATAAACGCATGGAATACATCAAAGCCAAGCAAGCCGAGGTCTACGAACTTGCGAAGCCGGCCAAGCACCACTGGAAGCTGGAACGAACCGCCTCTTGATCGTTGCGCTAGCCTGCTTGATCCAAGGAAGTCAGACATGGCGTGTCAAGTTTTGAGCGAGGGTGTTGAGTTGTGGATGTCGGCGAATTCGGGTCTGAGGACTCGGTTGTAGATTTGGATGTACTTGTCGATGGCGATGGTTTTGGAGGCCACCAGTTGATAGCGATGAGTCTTCGGGATGCGTTCGATCAGGCCATGC
>CAMDEA010000201.1 GCA_945893045.1 Planctomyces sp. SH-PL62 | reverse complement strand
ACCTGCTCCCGAACCGCTGGCATCAACAACTCGGATTTCACTTGTGGGACATCATCCATGATCGACTCCAGAAAGAGGTTCCGAACATTTTCAACCTCATTCTGACAACTCTGTATTCATCGCGCCAGGCAAAATTGGCACACCCGAATACACCAGTAGATAACCAGCGGCCCCGAAAACCAGAAGCACCTGCACCAACAGTTGATGTCCCCACCAGACTTTCCCCGGCGAGATTCCTCGATCTGCGAAATAGCGAAAGCGAGATTGAGCCTGTTGGCCGCGAAACACGCTCACCCCCAATCCAAGACACAGAATCCCCGTCGAAACGACAAAGAGCATGTTGGCATCTGCGTTTCCGAAAGGGTGAAACCAATTCCAGACTCCGCTGACCAGAAACGGAATTGCCAGGGTACACCACAGAGTTCGAGACTGACGCCATTGCAGCCACATCAGCCGCCCCAGTTGGCTCCATGCGGTTGTCCGGATCGGTGCCGCTCGCAGTTTCGCCGATAGCCAATCTGCTTGATCCACACGTTTCCGGAACGTGAGCCGTCTGATCCAGTTCGGTTGCAGCGATAATGGTTCTGGTGACCGCAACCATTTCTCCGAGAGTGCGGCTACGAGTCCCAACAAGGTCAACGAGAGCAGCAATCGGACCATCAACCACGATTGATAATGGCCCAGAATGCCTCCCACGGAATTCTGCAAACTCAATGGAAGCAACATGTGAACAACCAGCGAAGGGCCAGCGACTCCGCAGATGATCGTCGTCAACGGCTGACGTGACAGCAGTGAGAACATCGCGCCCCAGGCGAAAAGTTCCAGCTCCGTCACAAGCCCGCTCGACAGGATGGTCCGGATTGATCCCGCATTTAGATCCGTGAGTGTGATCATCCAAAACAGACTGGCCACAAACCACAGGACCAGCTTGAGACCCAGTAGACTGATGAACGCTGCCGTCAGCTTCGCGACCAAGAGATGCCGTGCATCCAACGGCAGGCGACGCAGGAATGCGGCCGTCGACAATTCGTGTTCGATGGCGAACAACATCCCGCCGACACCCAGCGCGTACATGCAGTTCCCTAATGCCGCCAGGAAAAAAAAGTCTTCGCCGCTGAGCCGCATTCCCCACAAGTGCCGCTTCCCTCCCGCACAAGTCGCCACGCTGGCGACGATCACAAACACCAGCGTCGCCAGCCAGAACGAACGCAGGACGCGGTACTCTTTCCAAATCAGGCGTTGAAGAATTGCGGAGTTCATGCAGGCACCTCGGACTCATTTGGACTGCGACAGCCTTAGCTGTCGCTTTTCAAAACGTGTCGATCGCGTGAGTGGTTTCCGTAAAATCAAATCTGTTTGAAAAGCGGCAGCTTGGGCTGCCGCAGTCCAAAGTATGCGACTAGCTGACGATGTTGTTGGCAGTCGTCGTCGAGTTGCCGCGCATGAAGGCCACATACACTTCTTCAAGACTTGGCCGGCGCACTTCCAGATCGACAACGCCGGTAACGATCCGGACGGCGGCGATGTCAGAATCAGTAAGATGCCGCGCGTGCAGTTGCCATTGCCGAGCGCGGCGTTGTTGGCGGAGGACTTCGCCGGGGACGCGCGGCGGTTCTGGAAGATCGTCGGCCAGTGTGAAGGTCAGCTCGCGGATTTGATCCTTCAGAACCTCAAGCTTCTCGACCACAACCAACTTGCCACCGCGCAGGATCGCGACCATGTCGGCGACTCGTTCGACCTCGGCGATCTGATGGCTGGAGAGAAAGACCGTCTTTCCAGCGGCGGCGCGATCGACCATCCGTTCGAGAAACTCGCGCCGCACGAGCGGGTCGAGGCCGGAGGTCGGTTCGTCGAGGATCAGCAGTTCCGGGTCGTGAGCCAACGCCAGCGCGAGCGTGGCCTTGGCCAGCATCCCTTTTGACAACGCCTTCAGCGGCCGATCGAGCGGCAATTCGTGTTGCTTCGCGAGTTGCTCGAAGCGCGATAGGAACTCGCCGCCGTAAAAGCCCGCCGTGAACCAGCCCAGTTCGGCGACCGTCATCCAGTCGTACAATGTCGGCCGATCGGGCATGTAGCCGACCGATTGCCGAATCTTGAGATGCTCTCGCCGGCTATCGAGCCCAAGGACTTGGATGTCACCGGCGTCCGCTTCGGCCAGTCCCAACATGCAACGGATCGACGTGGTTTTCCCCGCGCCGTTCTCGCCGAGCAGCGCGAAGACCACGCCTCTTGGAACCTCAAACGAGACATCGTCGAGAGCAATCTCACGGCCGAAGCGTTTCGTGACGTGATTGAGTTGGATGATCGGGGCCATGTGATGTGCTTTCTGAAAGTCGTAGCCTGACTCTCTGAGTCGGGCGTCATTCAAACGGCCCGACTCGGAGAGTCAGGCTACGGAAGTCAATCTTTCCGTTTCAGGGCTGACTCCAATTCCGTACTGACCATCTTGCGAAGATCATCAGGATCGAGATGACTGAGGCGGGCTTCGTCGAAGACTTGGGCCAGCCGTTCGCGAATCAGCTTGCCCCCTTCGGCTCGGCAGCGCTTGGCGGCACCGGCTGAGACCGACAGGCCGAGGCCGCGCACGGTTTCGAGCACGCCGTCATGTTGCAGTTGCAGATACGCTCGCGAGACGGTGTTGGGGTTGATCGCTAAATCGCGAGCCAACTCACGCACCGACGGGACAAGATCGCCGGGCTTCAACGCCTCGCCGGCGATGGCGAACTTCATTTGCCGCACGACTTGGTCGTAGATCGCCAAGCCATTATCAGGATCAATGCGGAGAAACATGCCGTGGCCTCTGTGTTAGGTCTCTAGTACAGTAGTCAATGAGTCGCCGGGCGACAAGTCTGGGGGAAGACGATTCTTGGCCGGAAATGAGATCGGTGAGCGGCATGGCGCTAGCCGCCGGTTTTTGCGACTGATGCCGCCGGCGCGACAACGGTGGCTAGCGCCATTCCGCTCAAAGTGAGAACGCCGCCGCCTCGCTCGCCAACAGTTCTCACGGACAGACTACGTAAACTCGCGCGGTGGACGCGGCTTGTCGCGCGGGCGGAGGTAGCGGCCGATGGCCGCGACGGCCAGCAGGATCGGCACGTAGCGTTGTGGAGCGCGGACCACCACGATGAGTCCCAGGACAATGAGCGCCAGTTTGGTCATCGAGACCTCGGCCCACTTGCCCAACGTGCCGTCCTTGGGCAATGCCAGCCATAACGCGCCGAGCACCACGCCAACTCGCGTGCAGATGCCCTGCCATAGATTGACGGAATCGCCTTCGCTGGTGAACGCGACCACGGCACCCGCGAGAAACGCGAGCGCCAGACAGCCGACTAAACGGCGATTGACCGTCACCTTTTGATCCACGAATGCGATTCTCCAAGTGCGATGATGAGCCGGAACGCGCGAGCGTCCGGTTTGTCGTTGTTCTTGTGTCCCAACCGGACGCTCGCGCGTTCCGGCTCATGAAAGGGAGGCTGCGAGGCGTCTTGTCGCTTTGCGAAGTGAGGGACTATAAACCCGCCCGCTGGGAACTCCTACGGTCGGAGAGGACGCTCATGGATGAGCTATTGCCACAGTCAGATGAACTGGACGAGATGCCCGCGCGCGACGATGCGGCTGGGTGGGATGAGCCGTTGCTGGCGGATGATCTCGAAGCCGCTTACCTGCGGGCGCTCGAAGCGACCGACGCGATTGAACGCGAGATGGACGCGCAGACGCCAGCGTCGCCCACTGACGAAGTCGCTCATTCCGAGTTCACGGAGTTCGTCGGTGCCGCTGCGGTCATGGCTCCGATCGAAGCTGTGCCTGTCTCTGTCAGCAGCGTGCCTGCGACCGCTCCGAAACCGGCGACAGACGTGATGGATGCCACGCCGCGTGTTTCCGAGAAACAGGTCGTCGAGGCGGCGTTGTTCGTCGGCGGAATGCCGCTGACGGCGAAGAAGCTCAGTTCTTTGTTTCACACCGATCACGGCTTTGGCTTTGTCGAGTGCCTGCTCGATGAACTCAACCGGCAATACGCCGAGGAAGGTCGGCCGTATGCGATCACGCTCGGCGAGGGTGGTTATCGTCTGTCGCTGCTGCCGGAGTTCGAGTCGGTGCGGAATAAGGTCTTCGGCTATGGGCCGCGTGATGTGAAGCTGACGCAGGACACGCTCGAAGTGTTGTCGCTCGTGGCGTACAAGCAGCCGATCACGAAATCGCAGATGGAGGCGTTGGGAAAATCGAATGCTGGGCCGGTGCTTCGACAGTTGCTGCAGCGCGAACTGATCCGCATTGATCGTGCGCACGCGCCGCAGAACTCGAAGAGCAAGAACGATCCGCCCTACGTGACGACGCCGCGATTTCTCTCGCTGTTTGGGATCGGCAAGCTCAGTGACCTGCCGGTCGCTGAGGACTTCGCGTTTAAGTAGGTCAGCCTTTCCAGGCTGACTCGGCGTGGGTTTGACGCGGTTGTGAGCATCGGGGTCAGGCTGGAAAGCCTGACCTACGCCAGGATCGGTTGAATGACTTGGCCGCGACTGATTGGGTAGGCGCGGTTCTGGCTGTCGTGGAACTCGGTTTCCGGTGCAAAGCCGAGGCAATGAAACATCGTGGCCGTGATGTCTTCCGGTCGGACGAGTCCACTGCGCGGATAGCCTCCCAGCGCGTCGGAGGCTCCGTGAACCACACCTCCGCGAATACCGCCGCCGGCGAGCGCGACGGAGAAGACTGGTCCCCAGTGATCTCGGCCGCCGCTGCCGTTGATCTTGGGGGTGCGACCGAACTCGGCCATGCAGACGATCAGCGTTTCGTCGAGCATGCCGCGCTCGGACAGGTCTTCCAGCAGTGAGGCGAATCCGTTGTCGGCCGGTGGGACGAGCACTTCGCGCAGGCGTTTTGTCTCGTTCGTGTGTGAGTCCCAGCAGGGATTGGCGGCTGGTTCATCGGGGCCTCTAAACCAATTCACTTGGACCAGTCGCACATCCGCCTCGATCAATCGACGAGCCAGCAAGCAACTCTGTCCGAACGGAGACGCGCCGTATCGTTGTCGAGTCTTTTCATCCTCGGCCGACAAATCGAACGCTCCGCGCGACGCGGCCGAGGCCAACAATCCATAGGCCCGTTGTTGTTGTTCGCCGAAGACACGCGAACGTGACAATCGCTCGGTCGCATCCGATTGCTGGTCGAACAGCCGCACGAGATCGCGCCGCGCGGCGAGCCGGTCCAAAGACATGCTCTCCGGCAACTGGAATTCGTTGATGCGATAGTCGGCAGCGTGCGGCTGACAGCGAAATAGCCACGGGTCTTGGCCGTGTCCGAGCATTCCGCCATCCTGCCCCGGCCAAGTCGAGCCGTCGGTGTTGAAGATGTGATTGGGCAACCGCACCGACGCGGGGAGATGGCCGCGCGGAGGACTCAGCCGCTGGACCACGCTGCCCCAGTTGGGCCAATCGTTCGGTGGGCCGGGGTTCGCATTTTCCGCATTCATCGGCGTGTGCGGTCGGCCGGTCAGCATGTAGTAGCCGCTGGAGGAATGCGCGTTGTCGTTCGTCGAGACTGCTCGCAGCACCGCTAACTTGTCGGCGTGCTTCGCCAACCGAGGCATCAGCTCGCCGAATTGCACGCCGGGGATTTTGGTCGCGATCGGTTCGATCTCGCCGCGGACCTCTTTGGGAGCATCCGGTTTTGGATCCCACGTTGACTGTTGAGGAGGACCACCCATCAAAAACAGGACGATGCAGGACCGCGCTTTCTTAGCGATCACCGGCACCGCCGACGCTGATTGCGGGGCCAACAATTGCGACAGCGACAAACCACAGGCACCCAAACCGCCGATGCGCAGAGCTTCGCGCCGCGACATTCGGTCACAAAGTTGCACGCTTTGAGTTCGCAGGCTCAGCATTTTCATCTCCGCGATCATCACGAAAACTGGAATGGAATCCGAACTTCTCGGGGACTCTCTTTGGGCAATGTATCGTAAAACGACGGATCAAATCTTGTCGAATCAGAATCGTGCGGCCTAGCGGACGTCGGATCGGTCGGGTTGTATCATTTGCGAGTGGGCCGTCGGCAAGAACCTGCTTATGGCCGGTATCTCACGGACGGCGAAGGAAGTCCCACGGATGGCATGGCGATACCACGGATAAAATCGTGCTTCTCGTTCTTCATCCGTGATATTGCGATGCCATCCGTGGGAGAGGGCGACTTTTCATGTCAGATTGTTTGCGAACTGTCGCGTTTGATTCGTTGGACTGCCCGCGCTTTGTGGATTTCAAATCAGACGCATCAAATCTCAATGGCACCAAGGAACCGCGGCTGTGAGTACGCAGGCAAATTCGTCGAATGGAGCGGATGACCTTCCCGAAGAAACTCCGGAGGCGTTGCGGGGCATTGCCGAGCGGTTGCAGAATGCCCTTCAGGAGTTGTTCGCCGCTCGTGCGGAGGCGGACGAATTCTCCAAATCCGCCAATCTGTCGGCCGAGGACGAACGCCTGCTGTCCGAAGCGGCTCGATCGGACATGAATCAGCCGCCGATCACCGACGCGACCCGCGCGGACGTTGATCGCAGGCTGTATCTTCCCGCCCCCGATGGCTGGCAGGTGCGTGTGAAGTCGGGACCGCGCGAGTACTGTTATTACCAAAGCCCCGGCGAAGATTGGTTTCACACGCTTATTGAAGGCGAGCTGTTTCTCCAAAATGGTGAAGAGAAGATTTGTCTGAATTGTGCTCACCGGCGCGGAGTCCTGACCGACGACCGCTTGTTCTGGCAGTCAGGACGACGGCCAACTCGGCTTTCTGAAACCTCGTTTTCTTCAGCTTGGAATTCCCTTGATCGAAAGGCTGACATGACACACCCCCTGGATGGCATGATTCGCGACCAATATCGCGCGGACGACGTGCGCAACATCACTCGGCATTTGATCGAGCACGGGACGTTTCAGTTTCCGACACTGAAGAGCGGGTTGTTCTCGGCCGCGCTCGCGAACAGCAAGGACGTGGAATACACCGGCTATCAGAACGTCTGGGTGCGGGACAACATCCACATCGCGCATCATTTTCATGTGCTGGGCGAGCATGACCGCGCGGTTCAGGCTGTCGCCTCAATCACGCAGTTCGAGCACACTCAGAAGGGGAAGCTGCGAGACATCATCGTCGGCAAAGCGGACCCGCAGAACGTGATGCTCCGGCCGCACATTCGCTTTGATGGCGATCATCTCGCCGAAGTCTCCGAGCAATGGGCACACGCGCAGAATGACGCGCTCGGAAATTGGATCTGGCTGGCGAGCAAACTGGCGTTCGCGGGGCACTGGCAGCCGACCGGGGAGGACATCAAGTTGCTCTCCAACTTCGTGCAGTATTTCGAGGCAATCCAGTTCTGGCAGGACGAGGACAGTGGCCACTGGGAGGAGGCTCGCAAGGTGGAAGCGTCGAGCATCGGGGCCGTGGTCGGCGGGCTGACTGCGCTGCGAGACTACTTCGTCACGATGGCTTCCGCGCAGATGCCGCAGGGAGCGACGAGATCGTTCATCGATCAAACCTGTCGCCGAGCCGAAAGGTTGATTGAACGGGGCCAGGCGGCGCTCAAGGCGATTCTGCCCAGCGAGTGCGTTCAAGACGATCCCGCCAAGCAGCGGCGTTATGACTCGGCGTTGTTGTTCCTGATCTATCCCTTGCAGGTCGTGGACGGCGATATGGCCGAGACGATCGTCGCCGATGTCGTCGCGAACTTGCTTGGTCCCTACGGAGTGCGGCGATACTTGGGGGATTCGTACTGGTGCGCGGACTACAAGAAACTGCTCGATCCAGCCAGCCGCACTGTGGATGTCAGCGAGGACATGTCCGCTCGCGACAGCTTGCTGCAACCGGGGGGCGAGGCTCAGTGGTGCTTGTTCGATCCGATCATCTCGGTGATTCACGGACGGCGTTACCAGCAGACCGGCGCTGCGTCAGAACTCGAATTGCAGACGCAGTATCTCAACCGCAGCTTACGGCAACTCACGGGTGAGGGCGGTTCGTTCCCGCCGCTGCGTTGCCCGGAATCGTACTACCGCGAGAATGGCGTCTGGGGACCGAACGACATCACGCCGCTATTGTGGACGCAGGCGAACTTGCGGCTTGCACTGCACTTTATGGAGCAAAGTTTGCTTGGTTCCGGAAAGACCGTGGGTATCTAAGTCATGTCGAAGCGTGTTGTTTTAGCGATGAGCGGTGGAGTGGATAGTTCCGCGGCGGCGGTCTTGCTGAAACAGCAGGGCTATGAGGTGATCGGGTTGTTCATGCGCTCGGGCGCGACGGAAGACAGCCAGGAGACCGTTTGCCGGACGTCGCACACGGCCGATCTGCCGATCCTGAATCCGAAGGCTCATAAGCAAGGCTGTTGCAGCGCGTCGGACGCGGCCGATGCCCGGCGTGTTGCGGACTCGCTGGATATTCCGTTTCACGCGCTGAACTTTCAGGACGCGTTTGGTCGCATCAAGGATTATTTCGCGGACGAGTACCTTGCCGGACGGACGCCGAATCCGTGTGTGATGTGCAACAACTGGTTGAAGTTCGGCAAGCTGTGGGATTTCGCGCAGTCGGTCGGGGCCGATCACATCGCGTCGGGGCATTACGCGCGGATCGCGAGCGACGGGAATGTCTCTGTCCTGACTCGTGGCCGTGATCGCTCGAAGGATCAGTCCTACGTGCTGTTCGGCATCAACAAGGCGATACTCGATCGCGTGATTTTTCCGGTCGGCGATTTTGAGAAGACGGAGATTCGCGAGCTGGCTCGGCAGACCGGACTGCGAGTCGCCGACAAGCCGGATAGCCAGGAGATCTGCTTCATTCCCGACAACGACTACGTCGGCTTTCTGGATCGCTATCGCGGGCCGCAAGAGACGGCGGGTGAGATCGTGGACACCGAGGGGAACGTGCTGGGCCGGCACGAGGGCTTCCAACAATTCACGGTCGGTCAGCGCAAGCGATTGGGGATTACGTTCGGGACGCCGAGGTATGTCGTGGCGGTCGAGCCGACGACTCGGCGAGTTGTGATTGGGATGAAGGAAGACCTGATGGAGCCGATGTTGGAAGCCGATCGTTTGAACTGGCTGGTCGATGACATTCCCGCCCGGTTTGCCTGTCATGCCCAGATTCGTTCGCAGCATCAAGCGGCGGCGGCCGAGGTCGAAGTGCTCGACGAAGACCGTGTGCGGGTTTACTTCACCGAACCACAATTCGGTGTCGCGCCGGGTCAGGCGGTCGTGCTGTATGCCGGCGATCGAGTGCTCGGTGGCGGTTGGATTCACTGACGCCGTTATCTCACCTTGACCCTCTCTCGCGAGCGGGCGTACTTTCCCGCTCCATTCCTGCCGCTCGGCGTTCTGGTCGAGCAATTTCCTGTCTGAATTTTCCCTCCGTTTGATGTTTCCCCACCTCTCGGCGACGAACGCTTTGCGTCCGTTTTGCCCCTCTCGTTCCGGAGCGACGTCATGAAGGCGTTTCGACTCGGCGTATGCCTGTTGCTGAGCCTGTTGTTTTGCGGCGTCCACATTGGCTGCCAGGAGTTCAAACTTCTGAGCTCCAAGATGCTGCGTTCGCAGTCGCCCGATAAGTCGGACGAGGAGGCTGAAAACCTCAAAGATCTCAAGGACGATGAGAAGGACAAAGAGTTCGAGACGAAGGTTGAAACCCCTTTCGTGGGCAACTTCGCCTCGTTCGCCGGTTTGAACTATGTCGTGCTGCAAGGTGTGGGCTTGGTCGTCGGCTTGGATGGAACTGGTGGCGATCCACCGCCATCGGTCTATCGCGAAGTGCTCGCCGACGACATGCGGCGGCGAGGTATCGACGATCCGGAAACGATCTTGCGTTCGCGCGACACCGCGTTGGTAATTATCCAAGCGCTGCTCCCACCGACGATTCGCAAAGGGGAAGCGTTTGATGTCGATGTCCGCGTTCCCGACGGGGACACCACCACCAGCCTCAACGGCGGTTGGTTGCTGGAAACGGAATTGTCCGAAGCCGCCATCGTCCCCGGTCAAGGGGTCATGAAAGGGCACATCCTCGCCAAGGCCAAGGGGTCGATCCTGATCACGTCGGGCGAAGGGAAATCGGAAAACACTGGACTGAAGGTGCGCGGCAAAATTCTTGGCGGAGGAACTTCCAAGAAAGATCGCGATCTGCGCGTGCAACTGCGCAGCGATTATCGCAGCGTGCGGCAATCGAAACGCATCGCTGACAAAATCGGCCAGCGGTTCTTCGCGTACAACGAAAGCGGCCTGCGCGAGCCGCTCGCCAAAGCCCTGACCGATCAGACGATCGAGTTGAAAATCTACGCGCGCTACAAGGACAACTATCCGCGTTACCTCCAGGTGATCCGCAACATCGCGTTTCGTGAGTCGCAGGTCGCTCGGCATGTGCGCATGGAGAAATTGAAAACGCAGTTGCTCGATCCAGACACGACTGAGACGGCCGCGTTGCAGTTGGAAGCGATCGGCATCGAGGCGATTCCGATTCTCAAGACCGGATTGAAACATCCGGACTCGCTGGTGCAGTTCAATTCGGCGATGGCACTGGCGTACCTCGGCCAGTCGGACGCCGTCCCCGTGCTGGGCGAAGCGGCGGTCAATGAGCGCGCCTTCCGCGTGTATGCGCTGGCGGCGCTCTCCACGATCGACGCCGGCGAGACACACCTGCTGCTTCGCAAGTTGACCAACGCGCAGACCGACGCCGGCGGCAAGAACATCGACAGCGCCGAACTCCGTTACGGAGCCTTCCGAGCTTTGTGGACGCTCGATAAGCGTGACCCGTATCTCGGCGGCGAGGCGATGAAGGAGCCCAACGCCGACCGCGAGATCTTTGCCTTGCATACATTGCCCAACACCGGCAATGGGGAGCCGATCATCCATCTGACGCAGCATCGCCGTTCGGAGATCGTCCTCTTCGGCGAGGACCAGGAGTTCAAGACGCCGATGGCTGTCCGAGCGGGCAATCACATCCTCGTCACGGCGCAGCCCGGCAAGGATCGCATCGTCCTCTCGAAGTATCAGGCCGGGCAGCCGGACAAACGCAAAGAAGTCTCGCCGCGCGTCGCGGATGTCATCCGCACGGCGGTCGAGTTCGGAGCCAGTTATCCCGACATCGCTCAGATGTTGCTGCAAGCGGCCAAGCAGCAGAACCTCACCGGTCACATCGAAATCGACGCGCTGCCACAAGGGGGTCGTGAGTACGTCCGCACGGAAGGCTCGGCGAAGAAAGTCCGTGTCGGAAACTCGAACCTCAGTCCGAATTTCGTCCCCAACCTCAAGGGTGAGGGCACTACGAAAGAATCGCTCGGCGAGGCGATCGAGAAGCAGACCTCTGCTCCGGATGAACTCACCGAGTCCGAATCCGATTCGCGAGGCAATGCGTCCGTCGCCGACGCCCGCAGTTCGCCGGCGGACGAAGAATCGGCACGACGTTGGTTCGAGTTCTGGAAGCGAAAGTAGAAGTGAGGGGTCGTGCGTTCAAAATTCAAAATTGGCGGAGCAGTACCGAGGGGTTTCTCCATGTCGTTATGCCGCCAATTTTGAATTTTGAACGCACGACCCTTGGCCACGAAACGTCTTAATCTCTAACCCCTAACCCCAGTCCGGCCATGCTCAAGTCGCTCGATATGTTCGGCTTCAAGAGCTTCGCGGATCGGACGCGCTTTGACTTCTCGCGCGGGATCACCTGCGTCGTCGGGCCGAACGGTTCGGGGAAGAGCAACGTCGTGGACTCGATCAAGTGGGTGCTGG
>CAMDEA010000200.1 GCA_945893045.1 Planctomyces sp. SH-PL62 | reverse complement strand
AGCTTGCGGATCTGCTTCATCGACTTCTGAAAATCGTGGAGCGTGAACTTGCCCGCCGCCATCTTGGCTTGGGCTTCCGCCATCTCGCCTTCGTCGAGCTGCTGCTGCGCCCGCTCGACCAGCGAGACGATGTCGCCCATGCCGAGGATGCGGCCGGCCATGCGGTCGGGATGAAACAGTTCCAGCTTGTCGAGTTGCTCGCCGACGCCGATGAACTTGATCGGGACGCCGGTGACGTGCTTGACCGAGAGCGCCGCACCGCCGCGCGTGTCGCCATCCAACTTGGTGAGGATCACTCCGTCGAGTTCCATTGCCTCGTTAAAGGCTTTCGCGCTGTTGACGGCGTCCTGGCCGGTCATCGCGTCGCAGACGAGGTAGACCTGATGCGGCTGGCACTTGTTGTCGATCTGCTCCAGTTCGCGCATCAACTCGTCATCGACGTGCAAGCGGCCGGCGGTGTCGAGGATCACAACGTTGATCTCACCGCGCCGCTTCGCTTCTTTGATGCCGTTCTGACAGACGGCGAGCGGCGTGCTCTTGCCGGGTTCCTCGGCGTGGACCGGCACGCCGATTTGATCGCCAATGACTTTTAATTGATCGACGGCGGCGGGACGTTGCAGGTCGGCCGCGACGAGCATCGGCTTCTTGCCTTGCTCCTTGAGCATCTTGGCGAGCTTGCCGCAGGTGGTCGTTTTGCCCGACCCCTGCAAGCCGCACATCATCAGGATCGTCAGCCCGTCCTTCTGGAAGTGGAACGAATGATCGACCGGGCCCATCAAGTTGACTAGCTCGTCGTTGACGATGCCGATGATCTGCTCGGAGGGCCGCACCGACTTGAGCACTTCCTCACCGAGCGATTGCTGGGTGACGGTCTTCACGAAGCTGTCTACCACGTCGTAATTAACGTCGGCTTCCAGCAGTGCTTTGCGGACTTGCTGCATCCCTTCGCGAATGTTCGCCTCGGTCAGCTTGCCACCGAGAAATGAAAACGCACCACGAAGTCGATCGGAAATGCTCTCAAACATGCGTCACTTGCTCCTGCCGAGTTCCAAAGAGGAGCGGATTGTAGAAGTGCGTCAAAAGCGAAACAACCGGCCTCAAAAGGTGGTCAACCAAGGTCTCGCGGCCTCGATTGCTCGAAACGGCGAGAGCTGATGGATAAAACCATGCGAGCTTTTCGAGCGGCGATCAGCTCCAACAAATCACGAGATCACTGGGTGAGGTTTTCGATGTCAATGCACTTCCGATGGTGGACGGTGGGTCTGACGATGTTGCTCAGTTGGGGGACATCAGCAAAGTGCTTCGAGCCGCCGGCTGCCGGGCATTCGCTGCACGGTGAGGTCTTCAACGAGGGGCCACGTCAGGCGGCGTACCTGATGGGGGACACCGGTCACGTCAGCTTCCCGATCACGTCAGCGATTCCGGAGGCTCAGGCGTTCTTCAATCAGGGAGTCGGTCAGTTGCACGGCTTCTGGTACTTCGAGGCCGAGCGGTCGTTCCGGCAAGTTGCGATGCTCGATCCGAATTGCGCGATGGCCTATTGGGGCATGGCGTACGCCAACCTCGAGAACCGTACTCGCGGAGCGAAGTTCATCGCCAAGGCCACGGAGAAGAAGGCATCCGCCAGCCGGCGCGAGCAGCTCTTCATCGACGGGCTGGCGGAATATCTGAAGGACGATAAACGCAAGGACGAAGAACGCCGCAAAGCCTACATCCGCGACCTCGAAAAAGTGCTGCTCGAATTTCCGGACGACATCGAGGCCAAGGCGTTCCTGGCCGTGTTTCTGTATCTCAGCAAGAGCAGCGTACCGCTCACGAGCCAGTTCGCGGTCGACGCGCTGCTGGGCGAGATCTTTCAAAAGCAGCCGATGCACCCGGCTCATCACTACCGAATTCACTTGTGGGATCATCAAAAGGCCGAGAAGGCTCTGGAGTCGGCCGCTCGTTGCGGGCAGGCCGCGCCGCGGATCGCGCACATGTGGCACATGCCGGGGCACACGTACTCAGATTTGAAACGCTGGGCCGATGGCGCGTGGCAGCAAGAAGCCTCCAGCCGCGCCGATCACGCGCACATGATGCGCGATCGTGTGCTGCCGGATCAGATTCACAATTACGCTCATAACGAGGAGTGGTTGATCCGCAACCTGATGAATCTCGGCCGGCAGAAGTCCGCGCTGGACCTCGCCAAGAATCTGCTGGAGTTGCCGCGGCACCCAAAGTTCAACTCGCTGACGAAGGGGAGCGGCAAGCAGGGGCGCGACCGGTTGTTTCAGGTATTGGAAGGCTTCGAGTTGTGGGACGACGTCGTCGCGCTGTCGAGCACGATGTATCTCGAACCGACCGACGTGACCGCGGAACAAACCAAACGGCTGCGACTGCTGGGGGTCGCTCACTATCAGCGTGGTGAATTCCCGCAGGTCGAGGAGTGCGTCAAACAACTCGAAGCAATCGCGGCCAAAATGGAGGAGAAGGCTCAGGCGGAAGCGGCCGAAGAGGAAAAGAAGGCTCGCGAAGCGAAAAAGAACGACGCCGATGTGGCGAAGGCGAAGGAAGAGAAGTTGAAGAAGTCGCGTGAGCCGATCGCTCCCGTTGAGAAGGCGACCACGGAACTGCGCGGCGTGCTGCTGTTGGCTCGTGGCGAGACGGACAAGGCTCGCGAGCAATTCGACAAGGCGGGGGATCTTCCGAAACTGCGACAGGCGAAATATCAATTCCTGTATGGGCAACACGACAAGAGCGTCGAATCACTGAATGCCGCCGTCAAAGCCGCCGACACGCACGTCATGCCGTTGGCCGTGCAAGTCGATCTGCTGCGGCGGATGAACAAGCTGGCCGAGGCGAAGGCCGCTTTCGAGAAGCTGCGCGGCATCGCGGCGCATGCCGACCTCGACTCACCGCTGTTGGCGCGTCTGGCTCCGTTCGCGAAAGAACAAACTTGGCCGGATGACTGGCGCATCGCCGCTGCACCGCGCACCGATGTGGGCGAGCGGCCCACGCTGGATTCGATCGGCCCGTTCCGTTGGTCACCGTCACTCGCCGCCGATTGGAGCCTGCCGGCTTCCGCCGAGAAGACGTTGTCACTCTCGGAGTACCGCGGCAAATCGGTCATTGTGATTTTCTACCTTGGCTCCGGCTGCCTGCACTGCGTCGAGCAGATGCAGAAGTTTGCTCCGCGCGTGAATGACTTCCAGCAAGCGGGCATCTCCATCGTGGGCATCAGCACGGAGAATTTGGAATCTCTGGCGACTTCCATTGCGAATTTCTCCAAAACGGCGGCGTTTCCGATTCCGCTCGCGGCCGATCCTGAGATGAAGATCTTCAAGGCGTATCGCGCCTATGACGACTTCGAGAAGCTGCCGCTACACGGCACGTTTCTGATTGATGGAGCGGGTCTCGTGCGCTGGCAAGACATCAGCTTCGAGCCCTTCCAAGACGTGGACTTCGTGCTCAACGAATCCAAGCGACTGCTGTCGATTCCCAACCGCTGAGCCAAAGAATTCCAAAGGCTCCATGCAAAAAGAACGGCCACGCGCGAGCGTGGCCGTTGAGAAGTTGTTGCCGAAATCGCTGGAGTCCCAATCACGCCAATTAGAAATTCGGCATGGGAACGAACGGAGCTGTCGAAGTACCGCCGGGACCGGCGGGAGGAGCATCAGGCGGAGTTGGGGGAGGCATTCCGCCTCCCAAGGGTGCTGGCGGCATTCCACCAGGCGTGGTTCCTGTCGCCGGTGTACCGGGAGTCCCGCCAGGGGGACTTCCAGACGCTCCGCCAGTTGGCGCTCCTGAAGGCATGGGCCGCGTGTCACCGAGCGGTCCCTGGCCAGGCATGATCGTTCCACTTCCAGGAGGTGACTGCGGTGGCGAATTCGCCCCAGCGCCGGTGGACGAACTGCTCCCGCTGGCCTCCGAGCCGGAAGGATTCATTCCGCCGAAGCCGCCGCTCATGCCGCTGCCTGGGTCTCCCCTGCCCGGTCGGGCGGAGTTGCTACCTCCACTCACCGATCCAAATCCCATGGCGTTCGAGCCACCCCTCATCGTTTCGGTCATCGCTGGAGTGCTACCAACGTTGCCTGTCGTGGTCGCGGCGGATGAGCCATTCAAATTCGCAGAGCCGCCAGAGACAGCTCCGCCGGAACCACCGCCGGCACTTCCGCTTGAGAACCCACCGCCACCGCTCGAGAAGCCACCTCCACCGCCGGAGAAGCCACCTCCACCACCGGAGAAATTGCCTCCATTACCGGAGAAATTGCCTCCATTACCGCCGCCGGAATTCCCGAAGCCGCCGCCACCCATCGCGCCGCCGTAGCCACGACCCCCGTAACTGCCGCTCGATGAACCATAGCTGCCAGACGATCCGCGATTCGTGCGTGTCGAGTTATTCGTGGCTCGCTCACGACCCGCACTCGAACTCGACGCCTCGCGTTCCCTCGGAGCCAGTGGGTCCACTTGAGGAATCAAGCCGTCGAGCAGATTACGTCCCGCGTCCCGTTCCGCGATGGTCAGGCGGTTGTCGTTGTCTTGATCGATCGACTGCAACAGTTCGCGCACGTCGTCGCGCCACGTCAGGATGTTGATCTCACGTTCCGATTTATCTTCCATCAAGTTCTTGAGCCGCGCCCGCGCCTGACGCGCCTCGCCGGCATCGAGCTTGTCATTGCGATTCTCGTCAAACCGCTGCATCAGCGTGCGTTGGACTTTGGCTTCGTCCAGCGGACCCGCTTGCAAGGAATCGCTGAATAACACCGTTGCGCCTGCCACGGCGAGCGACGAACAAACCCAGGGAAGCCAGTGAAAGCGACGCATGTGAGGCTCCTAAAACTGAGGGGTTGCGGGACGGCGAACAGAGTGCCGCAGCCCTTAGTGAATGTCAAGTTGGCTTCCGCGTTCTCCCGGCTCACTCAGCCCAATAGACTGTCGCCAGTTTGTGAGTCTCGGGCCGGATTGGAGCCGAAAAAGATCATGCCGACATCATTGAGCGACCTTCCTGGAAGTTCCTGGCGAAAGTTTTCCCCAGAATCCCAACGTCTGTTGCACGTTCGCTGCCAAGGGTTTGATGAGGCCTGGCAATCAGGGAAGCAGCCGGACCTGAAGGACTTCTGGAAAGCCGATTCTCCCACCGAACGATCCGCACTGCTGTTTGAACTGCTTTGTGTCGATCTGCGGCATCGTGCGGCGCTCGGCCCCCCGCCGCCGCGTGAGCAATATCGGCAACGATTCGCCGAGCAGTCCACTGTCGTTGACAGCGTGTTCGACTTGTTCGAGTCCGGGCAACTCACACTGGGGCCGGGATCTCAAGAGACGCTGGATGTCCCCATTTCGTTTCAACCCGCATCCGAGAACACGTTGGCCGAGCCTCCCCGACCCGCCAACAATTTCGAGACCACGTTGTTGGGGAGTCAGTTTGCTCAGTCTGCCGATCGGAAGAATCAGCCGCCCCCGGAATCCGAGTTTCAAACGGAGGTCGTGCCGGTCTCCTTCGCGACGCCGCTCAGCACGCCGTCGACTTTAGTTCCTGCCGGTCGTTCAGCGACCGCTCCGGTGGGAGCACTCGAAACGCAGATCGAACCACAACGTCCAACTGGCACGCGACCAACGCAGGCGGCGAGTTCCCGTCAGTCCTTTGAAACCCCACAAGTGCTCGGCGACTATGAATTGCTGGAGGAACTCGGACGCGGCGGCATGGGCATCGTCTATCGAGCCAAACAGCGCAGCGTGAATCGTCTGGTGGCGTTGAAAGTCATCCGCCCCGATCGGCTCGCCAGCATGAGCTTGTCGAATCAGCGCAAGACGATTGATCGCTTTCGACTCGAAGCCGAGGCTGCCGCGCGGATCAATCACGACAATCTCGTCACGGTCTATGAAGTCGGTTGCGACGCTGGCATGCACTACTTCTCCATGCGGTTCGTTGAGGGGAGCAGCGTCGCCGACGCGATCCGTGTGAATCCCGCCGAGAATCGGAAAGCGGCCGAGTGGATGGAGCCGATCTGCCGAGCCGTCGAAGCAGTGCATCAAAAAGGCATTCTGCATCGCGATCTCAAGCCGCAGAACATCCTGCTGGAGAACGCAACCGGCCGTTCGCTGCTGGCCGATTTCGGTCTCGCGAAACTCGCCGATGATGAAACGGCCATGACGCAAACCGGAGACGCAGTTGGCACCCCGGCGTATATGTCTCCCGAACAATTCGAGGACGCCAGCCGCATCGGAGCCGCAGCCGATATCTACGGACTCGGTGCGACGCTGTACTGCATCCTCTCCGGCCGCCCGCCGTTTCAGGCGTCGTCGGCCATTCAGACGATGAAGCAGGTGCTCGAAACCGAAGCAGTCCCGCTGCGGCAACTCAATCCGGCCGTCGATCGCGACCTCGAAACGATCTGCATGAAGTGCTTGGATAAGTCCCCCGCGCGGCGCTACGAATCGTCGGCCGCGCTGGCCGATGAACTCAAACGCTATCTCGAAGGCCGGCCAATTCTCGCTCGGCCAGTCGGTGTGCCCGAACGAGCCGCTCGCTGGTGCCGCCGCAATCCGCTCGTGGCGTCGTTGATCGGAGTCAGTTTCGCCGCGATCGTCTTTGGTGTCGTGGCACTGGGAGTCAGTAATGTCCGCACCGAGGCTGCTCGCAAACGAAGCGAAGAGAGTTTCCACGAGGCAAAGTCGGCGGTGAACGATCTCTTCACGCTCGTCAGCGAAGAGCGTTTGCTGAACGAACCGGGTCTGCAAGAGGTCCGCCGCGACCTGCTGGAACGAGCACGCGGCTACTACGAGCGTTTCCTGGAACGCCGCTCGAACGATCCAGCTCTCCAAGTTGAACTCGCCGCCACGAAGTATCGCATGGGATTGATCGAAGAGGCTCTCGGAGAACCGCAGAAGGCACACGATTGGTTCGCCAAGGCGCACGACCAGCAGAAGGCTCACGTCGCCGCGCAGCCCGATTCCATCGACCACGCGCGAGCATTCAGCAACACGCTCACCGCGATGGGCCGAGTCGCCGCGCAGCGCGACAAGCTCGACGACGCGACCGAACACTTCACCGCCGCCGAAAAACTGCGTGAGCGGCTGATCGAAAAGACGAGCAAGGCGACTGACAAGTTCGACCTGCTGCGTCTGCACGCGAATAGCCGCATGAATCTCGGACTCGTCGCGAGAAGACAAGGCGATCTCGATCAAGCTCGCACGCTGTACCTGGAAGCTCAAGAACGGCGAAACAAGACCTTGCCGACGAATCCCAAAGACCGCGCGATGCGGCGCGATCTCGCGAAGGGCTTCTACAACCTCGCGAACCTCGCCATCGACCGCAACGATGAAGCCGCGCTCCGCGAAAACATCGACGAAGCCATCAAACGCTATGAAGAGCTGCTGACCGAGAACCCGCGTGACCTCGACGACCAATACTTGCTCAGCCTCTGCTATCGCCTGCGAGCCGACTTGTTTGCCGCCCAAGCTCAAGGCGATCCACAATTCATGCCGGCGGCGATCGACGATTACTCGAAAGCCTCACGCATCGTGCAGAAGCTCAGCGACCTGAATCCGTCGGTCGCGAGATATCACGAAGAACTCATTCGCCTGTTGATCAACCTCGGACAGCTCTTCGCTCAGCAGCGAGAACTCGATCAAGCTCGCGCCCAGTATCAGCGTGCTCTCGCGCTGCTTGAGGAATTCGAGAAGACGCCTGGCCGGACTGGTTCCCAAGTAGCGACTCTGCGAGCCGTGATCGAAGCCGCCCTCTCGCAACTGCCGGTCGCCAAGGAATGAGACTGGGAAGCTTTCAGTTCCCCGACGAGGGAGAATAGGAACCGTCGCGGAACCACGGAGTGTGCCCGAATTCTCCAGATCATGTGGTTCGCGTCCGCGGTGCAACTTCGCTGTTGACGGCGGTCTTTGGGAGTTTGCTTTCGTGAAGAATGGCCGAATGTGTGGCCAGCGGCTCGGTCAGGTCAGGTGCGTTCTCGGTGGGCACTTTTGCGAGGGCGCGTCGTCGGTGAGATCGCGATGGATTGAGGCCGCCCGACAACCGCGCTGCTGCTTGCGATTCGGTCTGGTTGTTGACTTTAGTTTTGGAGTCCGTCGTCGGCTTGGCATTGGTGTTTGGATTGGTCCCGTGGGGTGAGTTGGTGGACGCTCCCGGCTTTGCGGGGTTGTTCGGCGGAGTGGAATTTGTTCCGGACGCTGCTGGCTTCGGCTGACCGAACATTTGCCGAAAGAAGTTCACGACTTGCTGAATGACCGCGCCTCCGGGCAGTTGTGCGATGTCCGTTTCGGTGGAGCTGAAGATCGCCAGCAGCGAGTTGAGACCGTCCCGCGCGGCTTTGGCCTGTTCGGCGGAGTTGCTGTTGGCTGAGTTGTTCGCGGTGGCGTCCTTTCGGTCGGCGTTGTTAGCCGAATTCGTCGGTGCGTTCTCGCCGCCGGATGAACCGTCGCCATTCTCGGAGCCACTCGCGTTGGCCTTGGCCGCCGCGTTGGCGGCGGTCGTGAGGATCGCCGAAATCTGAGTCAGGACGTTCGGCGAACCAGTCGTTTGGTCGGCTGATGCGAAAGGTGTCGAAGATGTCCTCGGAATGATTGTGTTCGGATTCGGAGTTGGATTCGGAGTTGGGGTTGGATTCGGGGTTGGATTCGGGGTTGGAGTTGGAGTTGAACTGGCGAAGTTATACACCAGCCTGACGCCGTCTTTGTAAAGCGAGTCTTGGATCGTGACGGTCGAAAGGGATTCTCGTGTGATGTAGTTGATGCCGACTCGGAACGAACCGCCGAGTCCCAGCAGTTGGACCTCAAACCGTTGGACTCCTGCGGCCGACAGCACCAGCAACTGCGTCACGCCGTCGCCGGAGTAGTAGCCATTGCCGCGAGACTCATTGACGGTGCCGTTGTCGATGGTGTGGCCGACTCGGACGACATCGGTCGAAGTGGCCGCTGAGACCTGCGGCATGATCGGGTCGATCCAGATCAGGAAGACTGGTTCGTCGAGATTGGGTTGACCGCCTTGCGTGGCGAGGAAGCTGGTGACGATGTTCTCGTTGGTGGCTCGCGCAACTTCGCCTCCAATTTGAATCGGTGCGTCGGACGCGACTGTGAAGTGTTCCTGGGGATTTGATTCGAGGATGGGACGTTCCGCGACAACGGCGTCTTCCGCGGCGAACTGTTCCAGAGCGCGGGCCAAGCCGTTGACCAACTCACGCTCCAGTTCCAGTCCAGTCTTGGAATCGACCAGCGGGGCCACGGTGTCTGGCGATTCTTGATTCGAGACCGCGAGTTGATAGCTCACGTTGGTTTCGCGCTGCGGCCCGTCCGTGGTGGTTGCCGAGCCGCCGACACGCACGAACAGTTTTTGTCCGGCCGTGACGTTGCTCACGACGAGCGTCAGCGGTCCCGGCTGATCCAACGATTCTGTTTGTGCGATTTGGATCAAGCGGTCGTTGAGGACATCCAGCGACCCCGTAAACCGATCTACGAGCGGATCCAGCGTGATGGTCAGGTCGCCGGACTTGGTGGCGACGACTTCAAAGACATCCACATCCGCATCCTGTTGCAGAGCCTTTGTTATTTCACCAATTCCGACCTGATGACCGTCATCGAGCGTGCCGTCTTCAAGCAAGATCAACGTCGCTTCGGTCACGACATCCGACACGTCGTCGGGAAATTCGGGAGTCAGCTCCAACACATACTCGCCCGTCGGAGAGGACTGCCCGTCGGGGCGATTGAACGGATCAATGCCGAAGCCCGCAGCTTGCACAAAGTACCGAGCGCCTCGGCTGACATCGAAGGCCACAAAACTGTTTCGATTCGTCGCTGAAATGTCGTCGTTCGCAACGAGCACCTGACGTAACGCATCAAACACGGTGATGACCGGGTCGAGCAGGCTATTCAACGCCGTATCGGCTCGCAGCCGAGCCGTGAAGCGGCCGGTCACCGACGACACGAAGCTGACCAAGTCGAGGTCCGCGAAGACTTCGATGTCGCCGGACAACGTCGCTTGTCCCTGAGCATCGAACAACAAAGCCGAGCTTTCGAGAGACGCATTGCGAGCCTCGCGAAAACTGTTGGGCAGATCGTCGTTCGGATTTGGGTTGGAGAACGTCAGATCATATTGGCCGGTCGCGCTCTCGCCCAATGACGAGCGGATGATGAGCCGATCGTTCTCCCGCACATTGACGCGAACCGTTGTCGAGTCTGCTCCTTCATTGAAGCCGAGCAACCGCTGCCGACCGTCGAACACAAACAACACGTTGCGGTTTCCGGCCGAGGTTTGAGTGATATCAATCAAACCGGTATGTCCGGCGGTGATCTCCAAGAAATCAACGTCGTCCGTGACCGCGATCTGACCGGTCTGCCCCGTTAAGGCCGAGAGTGTTGTCGATGACGCCAACGATCCGACGTTGCCCAAATCGAACGCGGAGTTGAACACGTTTGGGAAATCATCAATCACCGGTCCGGCTGCCGTGACGAGCAACTCATAGTCACCGACCGACGACGCAAATCCTCCGGCGACGATGACAAACTCATCATTCCCCTTCGCGAGGAACCGGGCCTGCGCATTCCGATCCCCGCCACTGTCGTCATCAAACGCCACTCGCCGCCACTCACCATTCGGCATCACTTGGAACACACGCAAATGCGGATCAAGCTCAGTGCCAGCCGGATGACGAAGATCGACGGTGATTTCCAACCGTTCATTGGCGGCCAGTGCGACATCTGGCGAATGGAACCGAAACAAATCTTTGTCCGATGCCACATCAACGCGCCCCTGGTCCATCGCACCTTGCCCCGCGCCCAATCCGAGCGTCCCGAAATCCACGGCCGCTTCCAGCGGCACCAAGACCATGTCATTCCCGCTGCCGCCCTCAAACGTCACCAAAAACTGTTGGCCGTTGAGCGTGAATGGCACTGATTCGCGAATCGCGACCAAGCCGGAATCGGTCATGATTCGCGGAGTCCCTTCCAGCTCGGCAGTCACCGAGATGAGAGGAAACGAGGTCTCTTCCGTGAAAGTCAGCCCCGGCGCAAATTCCAGTTCAAACTGTGCGTTTCCAAAATCGAGACTGCTCACGTCAATCTGTGGTGCCGCGAAAGGTGCGGTCATCGCAGCCAGTCTCACCTGCGCGGATGCCAAGAACTCGATTCGGCCTGGCCCTTGCAGCCGTCCGCCCAGTTCCAAATGGCCAGCGAAGATCAGACTTTCCTTGATCTCGACTGAACCCAAGCCGCTCAGCCGTGATTCACTGGAGAAAGTCTGCTCGCCGTAAAGAATCAATGAACCCGTTCCGGAAAGAAGGAACTCGCCCGTGTGCATGCCACCGTAAATCTGGATGGTGTTGTCGATCCCCCCCGTAATCGTCCCGCTGTTCTCCAGCCCGCCGTTGAAGTTCACTTCGTGACTCGACGCCTCGAACGTTCCGGTGTTGATGAAATGAGCGTTGTACGATGAGTTGTTGACGTTGCGCCAAGTCCCGCTATTGCGAATGGTTCCCAGCACTCCATCCGAAATCACATTGGCGGAGCCTGGTCCGACGATGGGGATCCTCAATACGCCGGCGTTCTCTAGTACGGCCTCGTTGGCCAGTCGCAAAAGAGCGCTACCGTGAATGGCCGTCGCGCTGCCGGTGTCCAACAGCAAGCGACGACCGTCGATGGTCGCCTGGCCCGAATCGAACGTCGCGGCACTCGTGACCGTCGTCGTACCACTTCCTGATTGGCGCGATGTCCCGCTGACCGTCAATGTCGCGACGGTCATGTCCCTGGACGTGATCGAACCGCCGTTCAGAACCAGCGAC
>CAMDEA010000199.1 GCA_945893045.1 Planctomyces sp. SH-PL62 | reverse complement strand
GGCGTCAGCCCCCCGGTGAGTTCGCCATAGAACCGGGGGGCTGACGCCGCCCCGCTCGCCTGTTTCATTTGTGGCCGCGCGAGGGATTGCATTCGCCCACAAGTCGCTGGAACTTTCCCGCTGGATGTTCGGTCGAACGGCCCTCGTTCCGTGGGGCAGGTTTTGAACCTGCCCGTCTCTCGATGGCTGATTGAAACACGGGCAGGTTGAAAACCTGCCCCACGATAGGATGCATCATGCGTTGGTCGGCTTTGATAGCGTGTGGGTGTGTGGCGGCGATGGGATTCTGGGCGCTCGGCGAGGATGCCAAACCGCCGAGCTTCAGCGAGGCAACCAAGAAGATGACTGCCGGAAACTTCAAGGAAGCGTTCGAGGAATACCGCAAGCTGGGGCTCGATCCAAAGTCCCCCGCACGAGAGATGCCGGAGACGCTCAATCAAGCGATTCAATGCCTGCAAAACCTCGGCCGCATCAACGAGGTTGACGATTTCCGCGAGAAGCTCGTCGAAGTTCACAAAGAGAATTGGCGGCTCCTGCAAGCGGCGGCGCAGACATATCTCAGCATCGAGCACAACGGCGTCATCATCGCCGGCAAGTTTCAACGCGGCCCGCATCGCGGCGGCGACGGCCGACACGTCCATGCGTCGGAGCGAGATCGCGTGCGAGCGTTGCAGTTGCTCACGCAAGCGATGCCGCTGGCTCTGAAGGATGACAACAAGGCGGACGCGGCGCAGTTTCATTCCGTGTTCGCGCAACTGCTGCAATTCGGCAGCGGGCATTCCGAACCGTGGAAGCTGCAAGTGCTGACCGACCTCGCGACGCTGCCCGATTACGAAGACGGCTATTGGCAATGGGGCTGGCGCGGGCCGCAGTCGGCGCATGGCGCTCCGGTCGATGCTGATGGCAGTCCGGTTTTTTATGTGGTGCCGAAGAGCTACGCCGATGCGAAGTCCGACGGCGAGCGTTGGCGTTGGATGCTGGCTCAGACGATGGAGTTGAACTCCGCTCGGAAGAACGAAGTTCTGCTGACGTTCGCGGCGTTTCTGCAAAGCCAGTTCGGTGTCGAGACGATGGCTCACTTCGGCTGGTGGTCGCGGTTCGCGGACGAGAACTCGAAAGGGGACGCGAAGACCGGATCGTTCGCGGTCCACACGCTCGGCGAGGACGAGACGATCGCCAACCTCGCGACCGGCGTGAAACGCTTCAAGCTGCCGGACGAGTTCAATCCGTATCGGATCTGGCAGACGATCATCGCCAGCGGCAAGAGCACTGAAGGTCAGTCGGCTCGCGAGTTGATCGCTCACTTCTACGAGAACCGCCGGCAATACCCGAAAGCGGTCGAGGCTTGGAAAGCGGCGATTGCCGAATACGGCCCCGGCAACCCGACTGAACATGGGCCGCATCGTCAGGTCGCGCTCAATCAGATCGTCAAGAACTGGGGACGCTTCGAGCCTTCGCCCACGCAACCGTCTGGCAAAGGAGCGACCGTCGATTTCCGATTCCGCAATGGCGACTCGGTCACGTTCACTGCTCACGAGCTGAACGTGTCGAAGCTGCTCGACGACGTGAAGAAGTATTTGAAGAGCAGCCCGGCGCAGCTCAACTGGCAAGAGATGAATCTGCACGACATCGGCCACCGCATCGTGGTCGAGAATCAGCAGCAGTACGTCGGCGCGAAGGCAGCCGAATGGATGCTCAAGCTGACTCCGCGAGCCAATCACGTCGATGATCGTGTGACCGTCACGACGCCGTTGCAGAAGCCGGGAGCGTATCTCGTCGAATCGAAGATGCCGGACGGCAACGTCAGCCGCATCATCCTGTGGGTTGCCGATACGGTGATCGTGAAGAAAAACCTCGAAGCGAAGTCGTTCTACTTTGTCGCTGATGCGGTGAGCGGCCAGCCGATCGCGAAGGCCAATGTCGAGTTCTTCGGCTGGAAGCAGGAGCAAGTCGCTCCGGGCAAGCCGCAGTGGAAGATTCTCACGAAGAGCTTCGCCGAGTTCTCGAATGCCGACGGCCAATTGCTGCTCGGTGCGAATCAGCAGCCGCAGGAGTTTCAGTGGGTCGCGATCGCTCGGACGGATAGAGGCCGGCTGGCGTATCACGGCTTCTCGCACGTCTGGTTCCAGCAGCGGCATGACCCGGAATACAAGCAGATCAAAACATTCACGATCACCGATCGGCCGGTCTACCGGCCGGGGCAGAAGGTGCAGTTCAAGCACTGGATCGGCGCAGCCAAGTACGATCAACCCGACTCGACTCTTTATCCGAAGGGTTCCGACGTTCGCGTCGATATTTTGAATCCGAAGGGTGAGAAGGTCTTCGACAAGCAACTCTTCTCCGACGAGTTCGGCGGAGTGGCGGGCGAGTTTGAACTGCCGAAAGACGCACAGCTTGGCGTCTGGCAAGCGCGAGTCCATGCGCGTCCCGACGGCATCCACGGTGGCGGCGGATCGTTCCGCGTCGAGGAATACAAGAAGCCGGAATTCGAGGTGAAGATCGAAGCTCCGAAAGATCCAGTTGCGCTCGGCGACAAGATCACGGCGACGATCAAAGCCAACTACTACTTCGGCGGAGCGGTCACGAAGGCGAAGGTCAAATACAAAGTGCTGCGAACCAATCACAGCAGCACTTGGTATCCATCGGCGAGTTGGGATTGGTTCTACGGCCGAGGCTACTGGTGGTTCGCCAGCGATTACGACTGGTATCCCGGCTGGCGTCGCTGGGGCTGTGCTCGGCCGTATCCGATCTGGTGGAATCGCGGGGCCGAACAGCCTGAAGTCGTCATCGAACGCGAAACTGAAATCGGCGAGGACGGCACAGTCGCTGTCGAGATCGACACGTCACTCGCGAAAGCCGTGCATGGCGACACCGATCACTCGTACTCGATCACGGCCGAGGTTGTCGATCAATCGCGCCGTACGATCGTCGGCACCGGCAACGTGCTGGTCGCTCGCGAACCGTTCCGAGTTTTTGCGTGGGTCAATCGCGGCCACTACCGAGCCGGCGACGACATTCTCGCCGAGTTCCGTGCTCAGACCGTCGATCAAAAGCCGGTGCAAGGCAAAGGCGAGTTGACGCTGTATTCGATCACGTACAACGAGAAGCGCGAGCCGGTCGAGAAGGCTGTGCAGACGTGGGAGCTGGTCACGAACGAAGAAGGCTACGCTCGCCAACAGATGAAAGCCGCAAAAGCCGGGCAGTACCGGCTGAGTTATCGGCTGCCCAAAGACCGTCAGCAACGAATGGCTCAGTCGAAATCCGCGTCCTCCGTGTCCGCATCCTCGGACGCGCGAACCAAGAAGAACACGGATGACACGGAAAACGCGGATGTTGAATTCGTCGAAGGTGGCTACCTCTTCGTCGTGCGCGGCGACGGCTTCAACGGACATGAGTTTCGTTTCAACGATCTGGAACTCGTCACCGAGAAGCGCGAGTACGCGGCCGGCGAAAAAGTTCGGCTGATGGTCAACACGAACAAGGCGGGCGGCGCGGTGCTGCTGTTCCTGCGGCCGACCAACGGCGTGTACTTGCCGCCGAAGCTGATTCGGCTCGACGGCAAGAGCCATGTCGAAGAGATCGCCGTCGTGCAGCGCGACATGCCGAACTTTTTCATTGAGGCCGTGACGGTCGCCGACGCGAAAGTGCATCAGGAGGTCCGCGAGATCGTCGTCCCGCCAGAGAAGCGAGTGCTCAACGTCGCCGTCACGCCGAGCCAAGACGAATACAAGCCCGGCTCCCCCGCCAAGGTCCAAGTGAAGTTGACCGACACGGCCGGTAAACCGTTCGTCGGTTCGACCGTGCTGAGCATCTACGACAAGTCGGTCGAATACATCTCTGGCGGCTCAAACGTGCCGGAGATCAAAGAGTTCTTCTGGAAGTGGCGACGCCATCATCACCCGCAAACCGAATCGAGCCTCGACCGGCACACGTATCAACTCTTGAAGCAAAACGAACTCGGCATGAGCGACCTTGGCGTCTTCGGCGGCGCGGTCGTCGAAGAGATAACGATGCTTCAAACCGAGGGCTTCGGTGGTGGCAATCGCCGCTACAGCATGCGCGGCCGTGGCATGATGACCGCCACGCGAGCTGGTGGAATGGGCGGCGGCGGCCCGATGGCCCCGATGTCTGCTGCTCCTGAAGGTGCTCTCGCCAAGGGAATGGCACTCGGCGACGCCGCAGCCGACAAGGCGGCATCTGAGAAGCCCGATTCCGGCCCGTTGCCGAACGCCGTGCAACCGACCGTCCGCAGCAACTTCGCCGACACCGCCTTCTGGGCCGCTTCGGTCACGACGAACAAAGAGGGTCTCGCCGAAGTCGCACTGACGATGCCCGAACAACTCACCGGCTGGAAGGTGAAGTGCTGGGCGATGGGCCTCGGCACGAAGGTCGGACAAGGCGAGGCCGAGATCACAACCAAGAAGAATCTGCTCGTACGCCTGCAAGCTCCGCGATTCTTCGTGCAGAAGGACGAGGTCGTGCTGTCGGCGAACGTCCACAACTATTTGAAGATCGACAAAAAAGTCGAGGTGGTGCTGGAGATCGATGGGAGGTTGATGCAATTAGCCGACGACGAAGACGACGACTTTGCCGTCCGGAAACCGATTTCGACACGCATCCGGAACACGCGAGCGCCCGGAACTCTGGATCCTGGCAAACCGGACGCTACCGCATTCCGGCTGATTCGGTTGTCGAGGAAAGTGAAAGTCAAAGCCGGCGGCGAGGTGCGTGTTGATTGGCGAGTCGCTGTCATCGACGAAGGCGAAGCCGTCGTCCGCATGAGCGCGCTCACCGACGAAGAATCCGACGCGATGGAGATGAAGTTCCCGGTCTACGTCCACGGGATGCTCAAGACCGAGAGTTGGTCGGGAGTCATTCGTCCGGACAAGAACACCGGCAAGGTCACGATCAACGTCCCGAAAGAGCGCCGAGCAAATCAGTCGCGGCTGGAAGTGCGGTACTCGCCGACGTTGGCCGGAGCGATGGTCGATGCGCTGCCGTATCTCGTCGATTACCCGTATGGCTGCACCGAGCAAACGCTTAACCGCTTCCTGCCAACGGTCGTCACGCAACGCATTCTGCGGAACATGGGTCTCGACCTGAAAGCGATCCAGCAGAAGCGGACGAACTTGAACGCTCTGGAAATCGGCGACGACGTGGAACGCGCGAAAAGTTGGAAACGTTTCGACCACAATCCGGTCTTCGACGAAGCCGAAGTTACCGCGATGGTGAAGAGCGGCCTCGAACGTCTGACCGAGATGCAAGTCAGCGACGGTGGCTGGGGCTGGTTCTCCGGCTGGGGCGAGCACTCGTACCCGCACACGACGGCCGTGGTCGTCCACGGCTTGCAGATCGCTCGCGAGAACGATGTCGCGATCGTACCCGGCGTGATGGAACGCGGAGTCGAATGGCTGAAGCGGTATCAAGCCATCGAGGTCGCAAAGCTCAAGAACTTCCAGACCAGGACAAATCCGTGGAAGGAACACGCGGACGCGCTCGACGCCTTCGTCTACATGGTCCTCGTCGATGCCGATCACGCGAACGCCGACATGCTGGAGTTCCTCTACCGCGACCGCACGCACCTGCCCGTTTATGCCAAGGCGCTGTTCGGGCTCGCTCTTCACAAGCAGAAACAAGCCGACAAGCTGGCGATGATCCTCAAGAACATCGAACAGTTCCTCGTCCAAGACGATGAGAACCAAACCGCGTACCTCAAGCTGCCGGAGAACAATTACTGGTGGTCCTGGTACGGCAGCGACATCGAAGCCAACGCCTACTACCTGAAGCTGCTGAGCCGCGTTGATGCTAAAGACGAACGAGCGTCTCGGCTGGTGAAATACCTGCTCAACAACCGCAAGCACGCGACCTACTGGAACAGTACCCGCGACAGCGCCATTTGTATCGAAGCGATGGCCGAGTACCTCAAGGCCAGCGGTGAAGACAAACCCAACCTGCTGGTCGAAGTCCTGATCGACGGCGAACTCAAACAAACCGTCGAGATCACGCCGGAGTCGCTGTTCGGCTTCAACAACAAGTTCGTCATCGAAGGCGAGGGGCTGACGATTGGTGAGCACGTCGTCGAACTGCGGAAGAAACCTCTGGCCAAATCAGAAATCTCAAATTTGAAATCTCAAATTTCAAATCCGCTTTACTTCAACGCCTACCTCAGCAACTTCACGCTCGAAGACTTCATCACGAAGGCGGGTCTCGAAGTGAAGGTGAACCGCAAGTACTACAAGCTCACGCCGGTCGAGAAGAAGGTGAACGTCGCCGGCTCGCGCGGCCAAGTCGTCAGCCAGAAGGTCGAGAAGTACGAGCGCACGGAACTGGTAAACCTCGACACGCTCAAGAGCGGCGACTTGGTCGAGGTCGAATTGGAGATCGACAGCAAGAACGACTACGAGTACCTGCTGTTTGAAGACCCCAAGGCCAGCGGCTTCGAGCCGGTCGAAGTCCGCAGCGGCTACAACGGCAACGAAATGCACGCCTACGTCGAATTCCGCGACGAGCGCGTCGCGTTCTTCGTCCGAGCACTCGCCCGCGGACAACACAGCCTTTCATACCGCCTGCGAGCCGAGATCCCAGGGCGCTTCAGTGCTTTGCCAACAAAAGCATCCGCCATGTACGCGCCGGAACTGAAAGCGAACTCGGACGAGATCAAGCTGGCGATTGAAGACTGATCTCAGTCTTCAAATCGTTCTGCCCCCATCGTCCTGCCAAAATGCCGTTGGCAGAACGATGGGGGCAGAACGATAAAGCTCAAAATAGTTCTGCAATCGGCTCACCCGATTCGATGATGGGGACCGGGCGTTGTTGGCGGTCACGGACGGTGGCGTGGTGGTCGAGGCCGACGACGCGGTAGAGGCTGGCGAGTAGATCGCCGGGGCCGAGCGGGCGGTCTTTGGGTTCGGCTCCGTTGGAGACGGTCGAGCCGATGACTTGGCCGCCGCGAATGCCGCCGCCGGCGAGCACCGCGGAGGCGGCTCCGGGCCAGTGGCCTCGGCCGGCGTGTTGGTCGATGCGCGGGGCACGGCCGAACTCACCGAATGCGGCGACGAGGACTCGGTCGATCTGGCCGCGCTGCGTCAGGTCTTCGATCAGCGTCGTGATCGCTTGGTCGTAGATGGGGAGCCGCTTGCGGAGGTTCTTTTCGATGACGTAATGGTCGTCCCACCAATCGACATCTTTTTCATAGAGGTTGATGACGACGAAGGTGACTCCCGCTTCGACCAGCCGCCGCGCGAGCAACGCCGATTGGCCGTAAGCGTGGCGGCCGTACTTGTCGCGCAGTTCGCTGGACTCTTGCGAGAGATCGAACGCTTGCCGCACGGTCGAGCCGCTGACGAGTTCGAGGGCTTGCCGCTGCACGTCGTCGAGATTTCGGAACGCCGGCTCGCGGTCGAGTTTTCGCGAGAGGGAATCGAACTCGCGCATCAGGCCGCGTCGTTCATCGAGCCGCGACATCACGACATCGGCCGGCAGTTTGAATTCGGGAGGCCGATAGTTGCCGAGGCTCGGATCGCCACCGGCATCGAGCGCGGCGTGACGGGAACTCAAGAAGGACGGGCCTTCGTAAAAGCCCATGTGCCGGCGGTAGTCTTCAGGAATTGCGACATAGGCCGGCATCCCGCTCTTGCGCGCACCGGCCAAAGCGGAGATCACCGAACCTTGCGCCGGATTTTGCTGCCCGGCTTGCCGAGCGTTCAGCAGCGGCCAACCGGTTTGCAGCCAATGCGTTCCATCGTCGTGAACCGCGAGGTTGTGCTTGATCGAACGAATGATGGCCAGCTTGTCGGCGATGCGCGCGTGTCCCGGCATCAACTCACAGACATCGAGACCAGGTTGATTGGTGGCGATCGGATTGAAGGGACCACGTACCTCGGCGGGCATCGCGGGCTTCATGTCATACAGGTCGATGTGCGAAGCGCCGCCGGCTTGATAGAGCACAATGATCGCTGTGTCGTTGCGATCCGCCGTCGCGGCATTCGCTTGCCGCGACTTCAACACGCTGGGCAACGTCAGCCCCGCGCCGAGCGAACCGATTCGCAAGAACCCGCGCCGGCTGATTCCGTCACACAATCGAACCGGACGACCAACGATGTCGAGCATGAAAAAGCTCCCCGCAACCAAAACGCACCGAGTGAGTGGGCAGCAGTGTTATCGACGACCGTTGAGGAGGCAATTCAACCTGGAGTGCGGCGGCTTGACACCGCCCTCCATTCATTCGCGGAAAAGGTTTTGAGCCGCGAATCCGGATCGCAGCAATCCCAGTTGTACCGGTTGTCGCACACCGTCGTTTTTTTGCGAATGGAGACTTTGTCCCTGATTGATGGAGGGCGGTGTCGAGCCACCGCACTCCAAGGATCACTCCATCACCAACGCCCCGCCCTTTTTCTCAAGATGACTGTACCAGCGCTGAACGGCAGCTTGGCGCTGGCCAAAAGGGTTGATCGGCGAGTACTCGTGCTTCAAGCCGGTCAGACGTTGGACGTGGAAGAACGCCAGTTCGCGGATGGCCAATTGCTCGCTTTCCAGCCAGCCGACCAGCGTGCGTGAAGTCGCTGGGGTATTGGCATCGGATTGATCGAAGCCCCACAGCAAGCGATACACGGCATCGGCATCGCTGGGCAGAAAGTGCTTGGCGAGTTCCGCTTTCAGCAAGACTCGGTTTCGCGGGTCGAGCGGCAGCCACTGGCGCAGTCCAGTGATCGCCACCAAACGAGCCTCACGGTGATCTCCTCGCGACATCGCTTTCACGAGCGGTTCGTGGCTGTCGGTCAGAGCGAGACACTTCACGGCCAATTCCGAAATCGCCGGCCGAGGATTGCTGACCACCGCGGGCATACTCAGCAACAGCGGCTGATCGGCATCAAATTCTTTCTCGAACGCGGTATTGTAGGGGCGTTTGAGCTTGGCGGCCGCGCGCTTCGGATCCGGTTCCAGCCAATCGGGGAGGACCAGTTGGCTCGCGCGCCCGATCTCGCTGTTCTTCAAGTTCGCAGCGGCGTCGGACGTGATCGGCAGAAAGCTCGGCCCTTCGATCGTCGCCGCCTTCCCGTCCGCGTTGATGAAACGAATCGTGCCGCGCGCGACGTACAGCGAAGCGGTGAAACTTGGAGTCGCCAGATCGGTCTCGAACCGTGTTGACTCGTGGCGATGCACTTCTAATCCGCAGACCGCGTCGTCGCTGGCTAACTCCAACCGGGTTCGCTGGCCGTGCAGCAGCAGCGTGATTGGCAGCGATGGCTTTTGAGGCTTCGCGGCATTCGGTTCCTCTTCCGCCGACATCAGGCTGCGCGCCTCGAACAACAATGCACCTTGTTCGACATCAAATCCGAGAGCCGCGTGCTCATCCGGGCCGAGCGTCCGCAGGGCCGTACCGCCGTTGAGCGCCACCAAACAGAGGTCGTCGCCAACCACGAAGTCCGCGCGGAACGGTTCCGGACACGCGAGCCGATCTCCTGACTTCAACTCCGCACCTTTGGGAAGCACGACGAAGTCGTGAGCCTCGGAATCAAAGCGCAGCAAGATTCCGTCTTTGGAAATACGAACCAGTCTTTGCGCCGGCAACACTTTCGCGATCGGCGCTTCTTCCGGTTCCACGGCGGGCTTATTCGCCGGCTCGACAGGCTGTGGCGGAGTCGGCAAGGGCTTAACCGGCTTGGCGGGTGCCAGCTCCGGTTCAATCTCCGGGAGTTCTTTCGGCGCGGTCACTCGGACATCGCGTGGTTTGTTGGAATTGGCCGGGTCCAATTGCGCGAACTGCGGATCTTTCGCAGAGTCGGATGTGGCTGGTGTCTTGGCCACGTTCGCTCCCGACAGATCATTCGCTGCCGAGACCGCCTTATCGGAACTTGAACTCTGGTCCTCCGGTCCAGCACCGGGACGCAGCCGGCTATTCATCGTGGGATCACGCATCAAGAGATTGATCCAGCCAACGCCAATCAACAGCACCAGCGCCAACATTCCTGAACGCCGCCACGAGGTCTGCGGCTGCAAGTAACCCGGCAGCGCGTGATCGGTCGAGCCGCTATGAGCAGAATTTGCAGACGAAGCAATCATCGGAATCGAACGGGACTCGTCCGTCGGCAACGCTCCCATGAAGTCATTGGCTCGTACAACATCGTTCATGGCGACTGGTCCCAGGCCATACATCCGCGACCGAGTCTCCTGCCGTACTTCAACCGGATCACCCAGCACCAGCGTGAGGATCTGATGGCAGGCCGCCACCTCCGCCAGGTGCATGTCCGAGTCGAGACAAATCTTCTCGACATCGACAACCTCCGCCGGAGTCAGTTCACTGTCGAGGTATTCGGCGACCAAGTTAGGATCGAGCCCCGCCCCCTTGCCGAATAATTCCGGAGCCGACAAACGACGCCGACGCATGACCTCTTTGATCCGGTCCACGAGCGCCGTCGCATAGCTGCTCTCGGTCAGCTTCTGCCCGATCTCCTTCGCCTGATCCGGCTGCAATTCGTCATCCAAGTAGGCAATGAGTGTTCGCAATGTCAGACGCATGATCAACCCTTTTCGTGGGGCAGGTTTTCAACCTGCCAGGAACGCGGGCAGGTTGAAAACCTGCCCCACGGACGAATCTCCCCTTGAATAGTGGCAATCTCGCTCAAGTTTCGTACAAGAATCCTCTGCGACCCGAAAACTTCTTCTCCATTCCAGGACAACTTTGATGCCGACCCTTCGCCGACTGATCGTCGTGACCACCGTATTGATGGCCGCCACTCATCTGAGTTTCGCAGTCGCCGACGATGCCGAAACCAAGACTCGTCCACAACGATTGCTGCTGGTTGGCCAAGGACCGGATGGCTCGCACAAGCCAACGACGCACGAGTATTTCGCCGGAGTCAATCTGCTGGCGCGACTGTTGCGCGGCCAACCAAATCTGGAGACGATCGTTGTCAATGCCGACGGCGAGTGGCGCGACGGACCGCAACTGCTCGAACGCGCAGACGCCGCCGTCATCTTTGTTTCTGAGGGAGCCAAGTGGTTGTCGGCGAACGAAGCCCGGCTCGCCGCCTTCCGCGATCTGGCCAAGCGCGGCGGAGGACTCGGAGCACTGCACTGGGCGACCGGCACCAAAGCCGCCGAACCGATCGCGCCGTATGTACAACTCTTCGGAGCCTGCCACGGCGGTCCCGATCGCCGCTTCAAAGAGTTTGAGGAAGTCACGCCGCAATTGGTCAACGCCGAACATGCCATCCTGCGCGGCGTGCATCCCGTCGCCGTGCGCGAAGAGTTTTACTTCGCATTGAAGATGATCTCGCGCGACGTCGCTGCACCCGTGACGCTGTCCGAGAAGGACTCGCCCATCACCACACTGCTGCGCATCCCCACCGACACGACCACTGGCACGGTCGCTTGGTGCTGGGAGCGTCCCGACAACGGCCGCTCATTCGGATTCACTGGACTGCACTTCCACGACAATTGGAAGCACGAGTCGTATCGCCGCTTCATCGCTCAGGCCGCGCTGTGGACTCTGAAACGCGACATCCCCAAAACCGGATTCCCGGTCCCCGTAACCGATCACGATCTCGCGCTGCCCGAAGCCAAGTGATGCGTAAGCGCGCCCCGGAGTTCGATCACGCGGTCTCGGTCTTTTTGGAAGACCTGTACGCTCGCGGTTCTGGACCAGAAAGTTCTGCTGGCCATCATTGGTGAGTTCGGTCGATCGCCACACATCAACAAAGACGGTGGCCGCGAACACTGGCCGCAACTCGGCAACCAAGTCTTGGCTGGCGGCGGAATGAAGATGGGGAACTCATTGGCGAATCGACGGCCAAGGGAGACGTCCCGCTCTTGAATCCAGTTTCGCCGAACGATCTCCTCGCGACGCTGCTCCAGTTCCTCGGCATGCCACTCGACTTGCAGTACACGAACCAAGCGGGGCGTCCGACCGACATGCTCGACACCGGCAAACCGATCGCTGAGCTGTTTTGAACGGACGCCAGCCAGTTTGCGTCTCGTTCACAAAGAGAAGTCGGGATGACAGGATTTGAACCTGCGACTTCCTGGTCCCAAACCAGGCGCTCTAGCCAGGCTGAGCTACATCCCGATGTCTGCGGTCGTCGAAAGAGCGGCGGAGTCTAGGTGGGTCGTGTGAGACCGTCAACGAGCGGTTTCAC
>CAMDEA010000198.1 GCA_945893045.1 Planctomyces sp. SH-PL62 | reverse complement strand
GAGGCTGTTAGAGTCCTGCCCCGCTTCACGGACAAGACAGTGATTTAGACAACTCATCGAACCTTTCAGAACAGTTGGAGTGCTCACATGGGAGTGAAGAGAACTGGCCGCGGCCGTCGCAAAATCGGCAGTACCAAGCGACGCATGCGTGCCAAAATCCGGCACCGCAAAGATCGGTAGCCGTGCCGCCATCGGGCGGTCAAAACGTCGCACACGACCGGCGAGGTCCATAAACGGGCCTCGCCGGTTTTTTGTTGGGACACCGCCGCGTTGTTAAACTGCAAAGCGTGCCGTTTCCGTGACTCTGTCCCACCTACCGCCATGCTCAACAATCGGTCGAAGACTTGTTGCTTTCGCCTTGCGATGGTCCTGCTGCTGTCGCTCGGACTGCGAACCGCTATCGCTGCCGATCCGACCGCCGCTGCGGAACTGTTCGAGACGAAGATTCGCCCGGTGCTGGTCGATGTCTGCTTCAAGTGCCACGGCGGCGACAAAGACAGCGGCAGCCTGCGGGTCGATTCGCGCGAAGCACTTCTCAAAGGGGGCGATACCTCTTCGGCCATCGTGCCGAACAAGCCGGCCGAGAGTTTGCTGCTCAAAGCGATCCGGCACACCGACGACGATCTCAAGATGCCGCCTGATAAACGTCTGCCCGACGAAACGATCGCCGCGTTCGAGGCCTGGATCGCGGCCGGCGCACCTTGGCCGGCAGGTCGAACCGGCGGCTTCGAGGCAAAACGGCACTGGGCGTTTCAACCGGTCGCACCCACGAAGATCCCATCCGGCCGAATGCCGAAAGCTGAAGGCCGAGAGCCGTTATCACAAAATGAAAATCTCAAATCTCAAATTTCAGATTTCAAATCACCGATCGACGACTTCATTCACCAGAAGCTGGACGAGGCCAAACTGACGCTGTCGCCTCTTGCCGACCGGCGCACGCTGCTTCGCCGAGCGAGCTTTGATCTGCACGGCCTGCCCCCCACATGGGACGAGATCGTCGAGTTCGAGGCCGATTCGTCCCCCGATGCCGTCGAGCGTTTGATCGACCGGCTGCTGACGTCACCTCGTTACGGCGAGCGTTGGGGAAGGTATTGGCTCGACCTGTCGCGGTACGCCGACACCAAGGGCTACGTCTTCACGGAGGATCGCAACTACCCGTTCGCCTACACCTACCGCGACTGGGTGGTCCGCGCGCTGAACGAGGATGTGCCTTACGATCAGTTCTTGATCCGGCAACTCGCCGCTGACTTGCTGCCGGAGCCCGAACGCGCAGCCAACTTGCCGGCGTTGGGCTTCTTGACGCTTGGCCGGCGATTCTTGAACAACATCAACGACATCATCGACGACCGCATCGACGTCGTCTGTCGAGGCACGATGGCGCTGACCGTCGGCTGTGCTCGCTGCCACGATCACAAGTACGATCCGATTCCCGCCGCGGATTACTACTCGCTGTACGGCGTCCTCCGTAGCTCGCGCGAGCCGAAGCCCGAAGAGGTCAAAACGCTGATGGCGATGACTCTCTCGGAAGAGGCGAACCCCTTCGATCCGTATATTTTCCTGCGTGGTCAGCAAGGGAACCACGGCCCCAAAGTGCCTCGACAGTTTCTTTCCGTTGTGGCCGGTTCGGATCGCAAGCCGTTCGCGAATCGCAGCGGCCGGCTTGAACTCGCACAGGCGATCGCCTCGCCGACGAATCCGCTAACCGCGCGAGTCATCGTCAATCGAGTCTGGATGCACCACTTCGGTGCTCCGCTGGTGAAGACGCCCAGTGATTTCGGACTCCGTGCCGATCCGCCGAGTCATCCGGAATTGCTCAACTGGCTGGCGGCCGAGTTGATCGCTCACGGCTGGTCGCTGAAGTGGCTGCATCGCGAGATCATGCTGTCGGCGGTCTATCGACAGACCAGCGACGTTGACCGTCGAGCATCCGCAGTCGATTCCGAAAACCGCCTGCTCTCGCATACGAATCGCCAAAGAATGGATTGGGAATCACTCCGCGATTCGCTGCTGTTCGCGAGCGGCCGGCTGGATCGTTCGCTGGGTGGACCAGCGATGGACATCCTCAAGGCTCCGTTCTCTGACCGACGCACGATCTACGGATTCATTGACCGACAGAACTTGCCGCTGACGTTTCGCAACTTCGACTTCGCCAGTCCCGACACGCACGCTCCGTCTCGATTCGTGACTTCGGTTCCGCAGCAGACGTTGTTCTTGCGCAACAGTCCGTTTCTCGTCGAGCTGTCGCGAGCGTTTGCCGCTCAAGCCGTGGGGCACGTTTCCAACGTGCCCGTCAATCCGTCTCCGTCATCGGGGTCCGGGCAGGTTGGAAACCTGCCCCACTTGTTCCGCCTCGCTTACGGCCGCGAACCGACGGCCGACGAGATCAAACTTGCGGAGCAGTTTCTCGCTGACGCGGAACTCGAAACACCACCCGCGCCCGTCTGGCAATTCGGTTACGGCGAGTACGATTCGGAAGCGAAGACCCTGAAGAGCTTCTCTGCGCTGCCGCATTGGACCGGCAAGCAATGGCAAGGCGGCCCGAATCTCCCCGATCCGGCATTGGGCTGGGTGTTGTGGAATCCCAACGGCGGACATCCGGGCGATGCTCAACATGCCGCCGTGCTGCGCTGGACGGCTCCGCGCAATGTTTCGGTCGTCGTGACTGGCTCACTCAAGCACGCGCAGAAAGAAGGAGACGGCGTGCAGGCCGTGGTTTGGTCGAATCAGCTCGGCGAGAAAGCCCGTTGGGTCGCCGTCAATCAATCCGTGGAGACGAACGTCCTCACGACCAACCTGCGGCGCGGCGAGTCGCTCGACTTCATCGTCACTTGCCGAGCCAACGAAAACTCCGATTCCTTCCAATGGGCACCGAAGCTGGTCGCCGTCGAGAAGAATCTCTCGACGATGTGGGACAGCGCTCGCGATTTCCCGAAGACGCCCACCGGCCGGACAGTCGAGTCTTCGCTGACGCCGTGGGAACAGCTCGCACAGGTCTTGTTACTGTCGAATGAGTTTCAGTTTGTGGACTGATCTGTCTGACTTGGCGAGCGGGGCGGCGTCAGCTCATTGGCACTGACTTTACCCGCAAAGTAGCAGGCACATTCCATGTGCCGTCCGCATTTCTCAGGCTGACGGCACATGGAATGTGCCTGCTACTTTCTAAAGTCAGTGCCATTGGGCGTCAGCCCCCCGGTGGTGTCAACGACAGACCGGGGGGCTGACGCCGCCCCGCTCGCCTATCTCTTTCAAACATCAAACCGAATCCCTTGAGCCAACGGCAGCTCGCGCGAGTAATTGATCGTATTGGTCGCGCGGCGCATGTACGCCTTCCAGGAATCGGAGCCTGACTCGCGTCCGCCGCCAGTGGCTTTCTCGCCGCCGAACGCGCCGCCGATTTCCGCGCCGCTGGGTCCGACGTTGACGTTGACGATCCCGCAATCGGAACCGGCTGCCGAGCAGAACAGCTCCGCCTCGCGCATGTCGCTGGTCATGATCGACGAGGCCAATCCCTGCGGCACGTCGTTGTGCAATCGCACCGCATCCTCCAGCGTCTGGTATCGCAGCACGGACAAGATCGGAGCGAAGGTTTCCTCGCGAATGATTTCCGGGACGGGCCGTGACATCGGAAACTCGATCAGTGCGGGTCGGACGTAGAAGCCGCCCGAGGGGACACCGTCAGTCTGTCGCTCGCCGCCATGCACGCTGCCCCCTTGTTCGCGAGCCAGGTGCAACGCCTTTTGCATCGCGGCAAAGGCACGCTCATCCACCAGCGGACCAACGAGGGTGCCGGATTCTCGAGGATCGCCAATCGGCAGCTTGTCGTAGATTGCCGTCACTCGGCGGATCAACTCGTCCGCGATGCTGTCGTGAACGATTAACCGACGCAGCGAGGTGCAACGCTGGCCGCAAGTGCCGACAGCGGAGAACACGATCGCGCGCGTCGTCAGTTCTAAGTCCGCCGACGGGGTCACAATCATCCCGTTGTTCCCGCCCAGCTCCAACAGCGAGCGTCCCAATCGCGCGGCGACGCGCTGCGCGACGGTTCGGCCCATCGCCGTCGAACCAGTCGCGGAGATCAGCGGCAACAACTCCGCATCGGCGAGCGCTTCGCCAACTCCCGCACCAGTGCCGATCAACGCGCACGAGATCGCGGGCGGCACTTGCGGCAGCTCGCGCAGCACCGACGCGACCACCGCTTGGCAGGCGACTGCACACAGCGGCGTTTTCTCGGACGGCTTCCAAACCACCGGATCGCCGCAGACCCAGGCGAGCGCCGCGTTCCAGGCCCACACCGCCATCGGAAAATTAAACGCGGTGATCACGCCGATCGGGCCGAGCGGATGCCATTGCTCGGCGAGCCGATGTCCCGGCCGCTCGGTGGCAATCGTCAACCCATACAATTGCCGGCTGAGTCCCACCGCGAAGTCGCAGATGTCGATGACCTCTTGCACCTCGCCGAGCGACTCTTGCGTGATCTTGCCCGCCTCAGCCGTGATGACCGCCGCGAGATCGGTCTTCCATTCGCGAAAGCGATTGCCGACACGCCGCACGAATTCGCCACGCTGCGGAGCCGGCACATCACGCCAACTGCGGAAGGCTGCGGTCGCCGAGTTCAACACGCGCGGCACGTCCGCCACGCTCGCGGCCGGAAAGGTCGTCAATGTTGACCCGTCAATTGGCGAGCGGCCTGTCAGCGATGAGCCACTCCCTGGAATCCCTTCGCCGCCGATCCAAACCGCGTGCGGTTTAGCAGCGACTCCCAGACGACTGAGTGTGTCGGACAACGCGGACATGACGATCCCTCCTTGTGACTCGCGTGACGAGATGGCTGCCAGCGAAGATGATGGCGCGAGAACCCTACGAGATTCCAGTCTCATTCGTTCCATTTCACTTTTCACCGGAGTTCGCTCATGCCTGGGATCACCGTTGCTGTGCTGACCAATGTTGGTGGTGCTCATCTCGAGGCGTATCTCGCGGGACTGGCCGTGACCGAGGAAGTGGACGCGGTCGTGGTCGCTGACCCCAGCGGCGTGAGCGAGGCATCGGCGCGCAAGACGCTCGGCGCGAAGTTGAAGGGCTTTGAGAAGGACCACGCGAAAGCGCTGGCCGATCATCAGCCTGCGATGGTGCTCGTCACGATGGAAGCGGTCCAATCTCCCCCAGTCATCAAGGCGGCGCTGGAAGCCAACTGTCATGTGCTGGCCGAGAAGCCGTCGTGCGTGCGTGCGGAAGATTTTGAGCCGCTCGTGACTCTGGCCGACATGAAGCATCGGCATCTGATGTTGGCTCTGGCCAATCGGCTGCTCGGCACCGTGCAGGCGGCGAAGAAGCTGATTCATTCCGGGCAGATCGGAAAGATCTACGGCTGCGAACTGCACATCGTCGCGGATCAAACGCGACTGAAGAGTCCGACTTATCACCAGTCCTGGTTCGCCGATCGCGCACGATCGGGTGGCGGGCACCTGATGTGGCTCGGTATTCATTGGATTGATCTCGTGATGTTCATGACCGAATCGAAGATCGTGGAGGCGGCCGGCTTCACCGGGATCGTCGGCGGGCAACCGCTCAAAGCCGAGGACTCGGCGGCGATGGCGTTGCGGTTCGACAACGGCAGCTTCGGCACGATCACCAGCGGCTATTACCTCGATCGCGGCTATCACTCGCACATCAAAATTTGGGGCTCGCACGGCTGGGTGCAACTCGAACCTCACGGCGGCGAGCCGTTGCAGTGGTACAGCACGAAGGACACGCCGCCGCAGGTGAAGAAACACGACGGACCAGCCGAGCAAGGGAGCTACACGCCGCTAGTGCGAGCCTGCGTGCGAGCTGCGCAAGGTCTCGAACCGCCGACACTGACCGGAGCCGAAAGTTTGCACGCGCTGAAGACCGTCTTCGCCTGCTATCGAGCCGCGGAAACCGGTCGCGCACAGAAGGTGACGTGACTGAAAGAAGTTGCTCAGGCGAGCGGGGCGGCGTCAGCCCCCCGGTGCATTCAGTACCAACCAGACCGGGGGGCTGACGCCGCCCCGCTCACCTGGGCATTTTGTCGCAGAGGACGCGAAGGAGGCGAGACTGGTCCGACAACTGTTGGTGAGTATGCTGCGGCAGCTTTGATGTTCTGAGCAGATTATCTGGCATCACTTGGGGGAGGATTACGATGGCTCGCATCTGTGTGTGCGCGATGTTGCTGGTCGGCTGGTTGGTCTCCGCAGTTCAAGCTCAGCCGGTGGCTGAGGGCTGGACGCCGGAGTTGATGCTGAAGGTGCGGCGCGTCGCGAGCGTTCGGCCGTCTCCGGATGGGCGGCGCGTGGCGTACACGGTTGCCGAAGCTGTGATGACCGAGGATCGCAGCGAGTTCGTGTCGCAGATCTGGGTCGCCAACTCGGACGGCAGCGACGCGATGCAGATGACGTTTGCCACAAAGTCGTCCACGAACCCCGTGTGGTCGCCGGATGGAAAGTTTCTCGCGTTCACATCGGATCGTTCGGGAAAGACCAACTTGTTTCGGCTGCGCCTCACCGGAGGTGAAGCTGAACAGCTCAGCGATGTGAAATCGGGAGTCGGTGCGTTCGCTTGGAGTCCTGACAGTCAGCAGATCGCGTTCGTGATGACCGATCCGCCGACCGATGCTGACGAGAAGGCGGCCAAGTTGAAGGATGACTCGCGCTGGATGGACCGCGATTACAAGATGGATCGGCTGTATTTGATCTCGGTCGCCAAGGACAACGATGGCAAGCGCGTTTCACGCTTGCTGACTCCGGGCAACTTCACGATCGGCGCAGCCGCTCGGCCGGGTGGTGGCAGCTTCGATTGGTCGCCGGATGGCAAGTCGATTGTCTTCTCGCATCGTAAGACACCTTTTGCCGATGACTGGCCGACCTCTGACGTGTCGATCGTGGAAGTGGCGACGAGAAAGATCACTCCGCTGGCGAAGACGGGAGGCTCGGAGTTCGCGCCGTTGTTTTCGCCGAATGGAAAATCGGTGGCGATGGTCGTCAGCGATGATCCGCCAACTTGGGCCGGCAACTACACAATGCAGATCGTCCCTGTTGGTGGTGGTGCCGTGAAATCATTGCCGGGCACGCCTGATCGGCAGCCGACGCTCATCGGTTGGTCCAGCGATGGAGCGCGGCTCTTCTTCACAGAGACTCACGGCACGCTGAATCGCTTGTCGGCAATCAGCGTCGAGTCGGGCAAGATCGACGAACTCTATACCGGCGGCGAGTTCGTTCGCGCGTTTGAGTTGAACGCGAAAGGCTCAACGTTTGGGTTCGTGCGCGAAGCTCCGCAGCAAGCCCCCGAAGCGTGTGTCTCGCCGAGCGACAAATTCGCACCGACACAGGTCAGCCAGGCGAACGCTCATTTGCCGAAACTGCCGCTGGGCAAAGTCGAACTGATCCGCTGGAAGAGCACCGACGGGCAAGAGATCGAAGGGCTGTTGACGTATCCGGTCAATTACCAAGCCGGGACGCGCGTGCCGTTGTTGTTGCAGATTCATGGCGGTCCGACGGGGGTCTTCGTGCAATCGTTCGCCGGCAATGCGGGCGTTTACCCCAACGCGGCGTTCGCGGCGTGCGGCTTTGCGCTCTTGCAGCCGAACCCGCGCGGATCGACCGGTTACGGGCAGAAGTTTCGCTTCGCCAACTATCAGGACTGGGGCGGCGGCGACTTTCGAGACTTGATGGCCGGCGTCGATCACGTCATTGAAAAAGGAATTGCCGATCCGGAACGGCTCGGCGTGATGGGCTGGAGCTACGGCGGCTACATGACCTCGTGGACGATCACGCAAACGCGGCGCTTCAAAGCGGCGTCGGTCGGCGCGGCCGTGACGAACTTGGTCAGCTTCACGGGAACGGCCGACATCCCCGGCTTCTTGCGCGACTATCTCGGCGGCGAACCGTGGGAAGACGTGTCGCTGTATCGCGCTCGGTCGCCGGTGTTTCAAGCCAAAGGTGTCACGACGAAGACGCTTGTTCAACACGGCGAAGCCGACGTGCGGGTGCCGGTTACGCAAGGCTACGAGTTCTACAACGCACTCAAGCAGCAAGGCGCACCGGTCGAGATGCTGGTCTTGCCACGTCAACCGCACGGCCCGACCGAGCCGCGCATGATCCTCAAAATCATGCAGACGAATCTCAATTGGTTCGAGAAGCATTTGAACGGAGCACAGGCCGCCGGCGCGAGCGGCGGCAAATGAAAAGTAACCCGAAACGTCAGTGAGGGTCGATTCGATGCTGGACTCCAGACTCCCTCGCTGACGCTTCGGGTTACTTCGTCGGCAATACCCCCAGACGAAACGACGTTGGGTGTTCTGCCGAGCGATGGATGCGGTGCGTTGCCTTTTGAAAATCTTCCGGCTTTGCCAAAAAGATATTCGGGACGAACTTCTGCGGGTTGCGATCAACCAGTGGGAACCAAGTGCTCTGAATCTGGATCATCAGCCGATGTCCTTTGGCGAAGCGGTGCAGCACGTCGAGCAATTCAAAACGGATGCGTGTCGGCTGATTGGGGACGATCGGTTCTGGTCGCTCGAAGCTGTTGCGGAAGCGGCCTCGAAAGACTTCGCTGCGGAGCAACATCTGGTAGCCGGGCTGCAATGCCGGATCGGCCGCGTCGGGAAAGACGTCGATCAGTTTGACGATGAAGTCCGCATCGCTGCCGGTGGTCGAGATCCACAGATCCACGTCAATCGGACCGGCCAACACCATCTCTTCGGTGAGAACCGTCGTTTGGTATGCCAACACATCGGGACGCCGCCCTGCGAATCGCTGGTCATCGACCATGTATTCGATATTCATGCGCGGCGTGATGCTCTCCGAGTAAGGCACCGGCTTTGCGGGATCGCTGACGTACTCGTCGAAGGTCTCTTTGCTGGTCGGCGCGGCGAAGTCGAGTTGTTCCTTCTCACGCAAATAGAGTTGCTTCTGTTGCGTCCCCTTCGGAGGCCAAGCATCGAAAGTGCGCCAGACATTCGAGCCGGTTTCAAACACGGTGGCCTCAGCCGGCGCGGGATGTTTGCCGTCTTTGAGATATCGCTCGAAGAACGGGAACTCGATTTCGGCGCGATAGAACGCCGCGGTCTTCGAGCCGAACGAGGCACGCCCCAGTTTGTCGCCGTCACCCGAAGCCCAGCCGCCGTGATGCCACGGGCCGACCACCAGCACGTTGTTGACCTTGGGATTCAGCTTCTCGATGGAGTGGTACGACTTGAACGAGCCGTAGAGATCCTCGGCGTCATACCAGCCGGTGACGACCATCACGGCCGGGGCCACGTTCCTCAGATGCGGCAGGATGTCCCGTTGTTGCCAAAACGTATCGCGATTCGGATGAGCCATCATCTCGTGCCAGAATGAGACCGCGTCTTTCAAATGCAGCTTGCTGAGGTTCTCCATCGAGCCCGCTTCGAGAAACAGCTTGTAGCCATCGGGCGTGGCGTACTCGACCGGCTTGGGTTTGTCGGTCGTGGGCTTGGGGCGAGCGGTCGCGTTGTTCCCCAACCAGCGATAAGCATGAGCCAGAAAGAACGCTCCGTTGTGCAGGAAGTCATCGAAGTACCAGTCTCCCACCGGAGCCTGCGGCGACACTGCTTTGAGTGCGGGGTGCGCGTCAATCATCCCGGCCGACGCATAGAAACCCGGATACGAAATGCCGTAGAGGCCGACTCGGCCGTTGTGGCCGGGGATGTTCTTCAACAGCCATTCGATCGTGTCGTAGGTGTCGCTGCTCTCGTCGATGTCGGTCGGCTTCTGCTTGTTGGCGATGTGAGGCGTGACTTGCGAGAACTCCCCCTCGGAGTTGAACCGGCCACGCACATCCTGATTGACGAAGATATATCCCGCCTTCGCGAAGTGCTCGCTGGGGCCAAGCGACGCGGCAAACTTATCGGCTCCATAAGGCCCGACGGCGTAGGGCGTCCGTTTCATCAGCATCGGATAGGTGTGGCTCGTGTCACGCGGCAGGTACACCGACGTGAAGAGCTTCACACCATCGCGCATCGGTACGAGATGCTCCTGCTTCGTGTAGTGCAGCCGAATGTAACTTTCGAGTTGAGAGACCTCCTGTGCGCCGACGCTTTGTGCGGAATGGCTCAGAGCGGCAAGACTCAGAAGTACGAACACGACGACCCGGAGTGGATGATGCATGATGTTTTCCTCGCGAGGATGACGGGCTGGCGAATCACGGCCAGTGTAATGGGCGAGCCGTCGATTTCACGGTTGAGGCGATTCACGCAGTGAGGCTCTTCGCCAGGTACTTGAAAGGGAGCCATTTCACGCAGAGGCGCAAAGCTCGCAGAGGTCGGCCAACTCCGGCGAGTGCAAGACTCTGCGAGCTTTGCGCCTCTGCGTGAGGCTTTTATGCGACCGTGGCTGCCATCAGAATGGCGGTGTGCTCGGATTTGGCGGCAAGCGAGTTGCCCAGTCTGTATCCCGATAGGTGCTCGAACAGCGACGAAAAACAAATCGAGGTGTTTCCATGAGGCAACCGCAGCTTCGATGTCTGGCAATGTGCATGGCGTGGATCGGCATCGTGGCACTGGCGTCATTGACGTCGTGGTCGCGTCTGGCCTGCGGCGATGATCCCCGTGCAGAGCGTCTCGACCTGGATCTCAAAGTCCAGGGCGAATACGTCGGCGAAGTCACCAAATCGGACGGCAAGAAAAAGCTCGGCGTGCAGGTCATCGCGCTCGGCAAACGAAAGTTTCGCGCGGTGTGGCGAAACGGCGGCCTGCCAGGTGACGGTTGGGACAAGCACGAATCGGCTCCGCGTGAGGGCGAAATTGTCGCTGGCGTCACCAGGTTCAAGGCGGACGAACAGACTGCAACGATCAAAGACGGAGTGATGGTGCTTACGACGGACGGGAAAGTCATCGGCGAGCTGAAACGGATCGTTCGCAAGAGTCCCACGCTCGGAGCCAAGCCGCCCAAGGGCGCGGTCGTGCTGTTCGATGGTAAAAACGCCGACCAATTTGAGAACGGCCGCGTGACGAAGGACGAACTCCTGATGCAAGGGGCGACCAGCAAGTTCAAGCATCAGAGCGGCACGCTGCACCTCGAGTTTCAGATTCCGTATGGCCCGCTCCTGCCGAGCCGCGGCAACAGCGGGTGTTATCTGCAAAGCCGCTATGAAGTGCAGATGCTCGATTCGTTCGGGCTGAAGCCTCACAACCACGAGTGCGGCGGCATCCCCTCGATCAAGGAACCGGACATCAACATGTCCTTCCCGCCGCTGTCGTGGCAAACCTACGACGTCGATTTCACGGCCGCTCAATTCACCAACGGCCAGAAGACGAAGAACGCTCGCATGACCGTGCGGCACAACGGAGTCGTCATCCACGACAACGTCGAACTCCCGCACGCCACCACCTCCTCGCCCCTGCCCGAAGGCCCCGAACCCGGCCCGATCAACCTGCAAGACCATCAAGCCGAAGTCCGCTATCGCAATGTTTGGTTTGTCGAGAAGACGTAGCGGTGCCCAAATGAGTCTTTATGACGAAAGTCGTTGGTCGCGAGAGTACCGCAGCGCGGATGGCCGTCGCAGGCGGTCTGAGTCGCGGTTCCTAGATGGAACTGCGACGGTGACGCTTTCGGAACTTGAAGCGGAGTGGCCACGATGGAATCAACACGAGAGGTTGGATTTTTGCAATGCGTTTTCCCGCGGGCATGATGCTTCAGATTGCGCAGACATCCTCCGCTTCTTGATGAAGAACGGCGATCACATTATTTGGTCCACGATCGCAAACAAAGTGGCGATGACCCTACCACAGTCCGAGACAGTTCCTTTCCTGAAGCTGTGCTGGCTCAATGGCACGATCGGGCACTGCGCGAATTACCTTCAAGCGTTAGCACTCACCAAGACGCCTGATGCATTAAATGTTCTGCGCGACTGCTTCTCGCAAATCTGGAACACGGATGGGCTCCTTGCGGACGCGGTTTTTTGTAATCGGATTGCTTTCGACGCAATTTGGTGCATCGTGCAAATGATGGAACTCGGTGAGAATCCTCAGTCACTTCGTTCGGCGTATGAGAACTTAAAAGTTCACCCCAGCGAACGAACTCGTGAGTATGCGAAAAAATTGCTGGCCGAATGGTTCGAACCATTTTTTCCCACAAAATGAAACCCAATGAGCGATAGCTTCATGCAATACCGGACAAATCGTCGCGACTTCATGCAGCACAGCATCGCAGCCGCGACTGCGGCCGCCCCGCTGTTCATACCGCGCAGCGCACTGGCTCAGGGCGATCGGCCGGGGGCCAATGATCGTGTCGGCGTCGCATTGATTGGTTGTGGGCGGCGCGGGCAGAGCTACATCGACCCTGGATTGCCTCCGCGGACTCAGATCGTCGTTGCGTGCGACGTGCATCGGGCGCGAGCGGAATTGGCGGCTCGCAAGGTCAACATTACGGACAAAGACGTGGTGCAGGACTATCGGCGAGTGCTCGACCGCAAGGACGTCGAGGCGGTGATGATCGCGACGCCGGAGCATTGGCACGCGCTGATCGCGATTGCGGCGTGTCAGGCGGGCAAGCATGTGTATGTCGAGAAGCCGCTGACGCTGTG
>CAMDEA010000197.1 GCA_945893045.1 Planctomyces sp. SH-PL62 | reverse complement strand
ACAGGCGAGCGGGGCGGCGTCAGCCCCCCGGTCCTTCCGCGAGCACACCGGGGGGCTGACGCCGCCCCGCTCGCCTGTGCAACTTCTTTTGCGTATCCTCCTAGTTGTCGCCTGCCTCGCGGCTTCCGAGTCCAAGGCACAAACTCCGGCCGCGAACTCGCGAATCGACTTCGCGCGGGACGTGCGGCCGATCCTCTCCAATCACTGCTGGAGCTGTCATGGAGCCGACGAAGCGACTCGCGAGGCGAAGCTGCGGTTGGATCGGCGCGACACCGCGATCGCCAAGACCGAATCCGGCAAGGTCGCGGTGATTCCTGGCCAACCGGCCGCCAGCGAACTCATCGCGCGGATCAACCAGCGCGATGACGACCACATGATGCCGCCGCCGAGTGCGAAGAAGCCGCTGTCGGCCGCTCAAAAAGAAACGTTGCGACGCTGGATCGAGCAAGGAGCGGAGTACGCTCAGCATTGGGCGTTCGTGCTGCCGCAACGATTGGCGGTGCCGAAATTGAAATTTCAAATTTCAAATCTCAAATTTCAAATCCGAAATCCGATTGATGCGTTTGTGCTTGCGCGACTCAACGCCGCAGGACTCGCTCCGTCGCCGCAGGCTTCTCAACAGACGTTGATTCGCCGAGTCACGCTGGACCTGACTGGATTGCCGCCGTCCTTATACGAAGTGCGAGACTTCTTGGCCGACGATTCGCCGGACGCTTTCGAGAAAGTTGTGGATCGTCTGCTCGCCTCGCCGCGCCATGCCGAGCGGATGGCGATGCACTGGCTGGATGCGGCGCGATTCGCCGACACGAATGGGTACAACAATGACGAAACCCGCTCGATGTGGCCGTGGCGCGATTGGGTCATCGACGCCTTCGCCAGTGGGATGCCTTACGACCAATTCCTGACCGAGCAACTCGCCGGTGATTTGCTGCCAAACGTGACGTTGGCTCAGCGCGTCGCCACCGGGTTCAATCGCAATCATGTGCTGACGACCGAGGGAGGCATCATTGAGGAGGAGTATCACGTCGAGTACGTCGCCGACCGCGTCCACACGACGGCCACGGTTGTCATGGGGCTGTCGTTCCAATGTGCTCGCTGCCACGACCACAAGTTTGATCCGCTCAGTCAGCGCGAGTACTACCAGTTCGCCGCGTTCTTCAACAACGTGCCGGATCGTGTCGTCGGCTACAACCAAGGCCGCATGGCCGAACCGCTGCTCAAGGTTCCGTCCCGCGAACAACAGGCGGAGTTGGACCGCCTGCAACGCAGCAAGACCGAACTCGAAGCGTTGCTCAAACAACGCGAAACCAACATCGACGCCGATGTCGCTCGTTGGGAAAAGAGTCTCACACCCGAAGAGATCGCCAAAGCGGGACCGGCCGGACTGATTGCTCACTTTCCGCTGGATGAAGCGGACGGCGATCAAGTCAGCGATGCCGTGAATCCCACGCGGCGCGGGACGATTCGCGGCAAGGTCGCGCGCGTGCCGGGCAAGCTGAGCGGTGCGTTGGACTTCGACGGCAACACGTTCGTCGAAGTCGGCGATATCGGATCATTCGACAGCCAAGACAAGTTTTCGTTCGCGGCACGGATTCGTCCAACCTCGAATTCGCCGACGACGGTGCTCTCGAAGAACGATGAGGCGAATGCCTTTCGCGGCTACGACATCATTCTGGAAGGAGCCAAGGTTTGCAGCCACTTCTCAAGTCATTGGCCGGACAAAGCCTTCAAGGTCGTGACGAAACAGCCGCTGTCGCTCAACGAGTGGCATCATCTGGCCGTGACTTACGACGGCTCGCACCGCGCGACGGGCGTGAAGATTTACGTCGATGGCAAGCCGCAGGCGCATGACGCAACGACCAACAACGTGCTCGATGGCACACTGAAGACCGACAAGCCATTTCATATCGGCAAGCGGAGTTCGTCGGTTCCGTTCCAAGGACAGATCGACGACGTGCAGCTCTACGCCGTGGAACTGACCGCTGACGAGGCCGCATCGCTGGCGGCGGGGCAAACGCTCGGCCGACTGAAAGACATTCTCGCCGTCGCGCCGGCCGAACGGTCGGAGTCTCAGAAGACGACACTGCGGCAGTTCTATCTGGACCGCGTTGATGCCGAGTCGCGGAAATTGAAAACTCAGATTGGCGACCTGCCGCGTCAGCTTGCGGAACTCGACAAGGCGATCCCGGTCACGATGGTCATGCAGGAACAAACGCCGCGCCGTTCCATCTTTCTGTTGAAACGAGGGCAATACGACCAACGGGGCGATGAAGTGACTGCGGGCGTGCCGTCCGTGTTTTCGAGCCTGCCGCAAGATGCGCCCGCCGATCGCGCGACTCTGGCTCGCTGGCTGACCAGCCCGTCGCATCCGCTGACGGCGCGTGTCGCGGTGAATCGCTGGTGGGAGATGCTGTTCGGAACGGGTTTGGTCGAGACCGCTGAAGACTTCGGTGTGCAAGGCGCATTGCCGAGTCATCCGGAACTGCTCGACTGGCTGGCGACGGAGCTGATCCGCACGGGCTGGGATCAACGAGCGATGTTGAAGCTCATCGTCACGAGCGCAACGTATCGTCAGTCGTCGTCGTGGCAGGTCCACCACGACGCGCTCGAACGTGATCCGCGAAACCGCTTGCTGTGGCGCGGACCGCGTTATCGACTGCCAGCCGAGACAGTGCGGGACAACGCGCTGGCGATCAGCGGGCTGTTGCGCGAACGGCTCGGCGGGCCGAGCGTGAAGCCGTACCAACCGGACGGGTTGTGGGAAGACGTGTCGGTCGAACGCCGCGACAAATATGTGGCCGATCCCGGCGAGGGGGTGTATCGCCGCGGCATGTACACGTTTTGGAAGCGGACCTGCCCACCTCCAGGCATGACGACGTTTGACGCGCCCGATCGCGAGTTCTGCCTGATCCGCCGCGCTCGCACGAACACACCGCTGCAAGCGCTGGTATTGCTCAACGATCCCACGTTCGTCGAAGCCGCTCGCAACCTGGCGGTGAAAGTGCTGGCCGAAGCGAAGACCGAGGACGAACGGATTGAGCTCGCGTTCGAGAAGGTCATCAGTCGTCGACCGATCGCCGCCGAGCACCGTGTCATTGCCGAGACGCTGCACGCCGCTCAAGAGCGTTTCGGCCGAGATCGGGCCGCCGCTGAGAAGTTGCTGGCTGTGGGACGCGCACTGCGTGAGAAGCTTTGGACCGACGAGGAACTCGCCGCTTGGACGACCGTGGCCAGTCTGCTGCTCAACTTGGATGAAGCGATTTCCAAGACGTGATACGCATCGCAGAAATTAGCCGTGCGGCTAGTTTTCGGAATGCGTATGAGTTGCCAGAGTTCTTGAATTCATTCGCGCTCCATTTGATTCGCGCGGACCCAAAACGATGGCCGCGCGAATCAAATGGAGCGCGAATGGGACACACAGTTGCCGTAAAGCGTGGCGGTTATTCGCTGCGCAGTTCCGAGTCGAGCGGGCGCGGCAGCTTGGCGATATCCGCTCCGGCATTGTTGCCGTCGGTCGCGGCGTTGAGGCCGGGATTCGGCGTCGAACCGTTGCGCTCCAGCGTCAGAGCATCAAGCGAGATGGTCGCCATGTCCGTTCGCTCGGCGAGCCAGAACAGCCTCTCGTTGGAAGCGCCGACATCGCCCGTTGATCCCCACTTCGCTTTCCATTCGTCGAAGTCGAACGGTTCCCCGGACACGAACGTCCAGAAGGTCTGACAGCGGTCGTAGTAATTCCGTTCTCCCAACCACACGAAGTTCTTGTTGCGGAAGTCAGAGTCGCTGGTATTGCCGCTCATCGCGATCAAGGAACTGCCACCGATCGTGCTCAGCACATTGTTGCGGGCTTTGACGTCCACGAGTGGCAGCTCGCGCGGCAGGTCGCCGCTGTCGAGCCGTACCAGATTCTGGCTGACGACCACGGTGACGTGTTCGAGCCGCAATTCGAGCCGCGTCTGCTCGGCGGGCTTATCGGAATGACCTTCGACGCGCAACAACGAACCGTTCAAGGCGACGGCGGTGTCTCGCAACGCCAAGCGGCCGGGCTTGGTATTGCGGACGTGAAACAAGTCTCCGTGGCCGCGCACGAAACACTCGGTCAATTCGATTTCCAACGGGTCGCGGCCCAGGCTGCTGGTGTTCATCTTCATGTCGGCCAGCATTTGACCCGGCTCGGACGAAATGTCGAACAGCGCGGTGGGCCGCTGCTCCGGATTGTTCAACGTGATGGCGACCCCTTGCAGCCGGAGTTGCTCCGCCCGATCGACGCTGAACAGGCTGATGCGATCCACCGCAAACGACGGCGGAACGGAAATCTCGAAGGCGACGTTGTTGATCTGCACCGGGCCGCTGCTGACTCCGATGAGCCGCAAGTGGGCGTCGGCCGCGACGCTGCCCAGAGCGAACTCGACGATCGGATGAAAGCCGCGTGCGGCGCGGATCGTGACGTTCTTCTTGCTCAGCCGCAGCGGCTTTTCAGCGCGGCGATCGTTGAATCGGAGTTCAATGACGCTGCCGTCAGTCACCGCCGCGCACGCGGCTTCGAGCGTCGGGAATCGCTTCGCGGATGAGCTGTCCGCAGCCAACACGAACACGCCATTGGCTTCCTCGGCCGTTGCGGCGGGCTTCTCGGAGGGCACGGTGCTGTCTCGCGGTTCGGCGGCGGCACCGCTGTTCGTCGTGCGCGGGGAGATCCCCGCTGAGTCCCGACCGGCCGCGCTGTCAGCGGACTTGGATTTGTCCACGCTGGCCGGCGACGAAGAATCAGGACGGTTCACGGCCAAGCCAATCAAAGGCTCTTGAGAATCGTCGAACAAATCGCGGGGCCAACCGGGAAACAGCGGCATCGACGGCAACGAGGAACCACGACCGTTCGTCAGCGTTCCACGAGGTTCTGCGACCGAGGTTGTCTGGCCGCCTCCATCAACGGGTATCGGCGTGTCGGAGTTCGGGGCGTCGTCTGGCAGTTCCAGTTGTTTGGGGCCGGTAGAATTCGTGGCCGTTCCATTCGCGGCCACGTTGTTCTGCGTCGCGAGCAGATTTGTGCCGGTCTGATTCGAGAACTCGGCCTGCGACCGACCACTGATGAGGTTTGGAAACCATCCAATCCCGACGACGATCACGACCAACAGCGCGGCCATCGCAATGACACCCACGTTTTGCCGCCAGAAGTCGGACATCGAATGCTGCGACTTCAACCAGATCAAGCCCTCTGGACTGACGCCGCGCAGGCCCAGCGAGCCGGCGATCATCATTAAGTCGTGAATCAGTTGATCGGGCGTCTGATAACGCCGCTTTTGATCGCTGGCCATCATCTTGCGGCAGACCAGCGAAAGGTCATCCGAGACGCGGCGGTTTTTCTTAGAGGGATCGGGCGGCTCGCCACTTTGATGATCGAGCAGTTTCTTGAGCACGGTTCCATCGGGATACGGCGGCTCGCCGGCAAGCATGTGATACAGCGTGCAACCCAACGAGTAGATGTCGCTGCGGACATCGACATTGCGCGGGTCTTTGGCTTGCTCGGGAGAGATGTAGTCGAAAGTGCCCAGCGTCGTGCCAGCCAGCGTCAGGTCGGGGGTGGATTCGCTGCTCTCTTTGCGAGCCAAACCCAGGTCCACCAACTTCGCTCGGCCGGATGGCGTGATGATGATGTTCGAAGGCTTGATGTCGCGATGCACGACGCCGTTGGTCGAGGTGTGTCGCAAGGCAGAGGCAATCTGCAAGACGAAGTTGACCGCCTCGTTGGGATCAATGCGTGTTCGCTCACGGATCAGCTCGCGCAGGTTGGTCCCGGAGATGAATTCAAAAGCAATGAAGTGCAGACCTTGCTCTTCGCCGATGAAATACACGCGGGCGATGTTTTCGTGATCGAGTCTCGCTGCCGCGCGGGCTTCGTTGCGGAATCGCTGCACCGCCGCATCGTCGCGCGACAAACTGGGCGAAAGAATCTTCAGCGCGACCGCACGCTGCAATCGTGTGTCCATCGCGTGGAAGACCGCCCCCATGCCTCCCGCACCGATGCGGGCTTGGATTTCAAAATGGCCCAGTTTCAAACCCGCCGGCGCGGGGACTTGAGCGGGGTCTTGGTAATCGACCTCGGACGGAAACAATCGCAGCCAGACCGATGACGTGGGCAATCCCGGCCCTTCTGGTAACGGCAGCGAAACTCCGCGACGTTCGGGATTGATCACCGTGTCCGTTCCATGCCCGACGCGCACGGGACGATAGGCCGTCGTGGGCGGCTGCGAAGCGACAGCGGAGTCGGAATGTGGCTGATCCATGATTTCCCGTGGAGTACCGCTTTCACGCGGAGGCCGTGTCACGACAACAGAGCGACACGCATGGTTCCGCTGAAACCGGGACTCTCAGTTCACAGTCTATGTTCGATTCGATGGCGAGAAGTGCGGGTCACCGCGTGAGGCCGAACGGCCGGCAGCGGCTACTGAGGACCGATAATCCGAGCGACGGACTGATTGATGGAGGTGAAATAGGCCGCCATTTTTTCGCTAATTTCGTCCGCAAAGCGAGCACTTTCGAGGACATTCGAGGCGTGATTTCGCACCGTAATGTCTTCGGCGACCGCTTCGCCCTTCAGCTCCGTCTGGACGAGTTTTTTGAGGTCTTGGATCTTCGGCAAGAGATTGTGTTCGAGATGATCGACCAGCTCTTTGGTGAGCTGCTCAGCGTTCGTGAATTGCTCGCGCAGAGTTTGTTGGGAAACCGGTCGCTCCGCCACCGTTTCGCTCCTGGGACACGAGGGATTCGATCCATAGGCCGGGAAATTAGACCCGGCTAGAATGCAGAAGGTCAAGGTGTTGCTGGCGATCTCGCGGAAATTGACCGAAATGTAGCAGGCACATTCCATGTGCCGTCAGCCTGAGAAACGCCGACGGCACATGGAATGTGCCTGCTATATTAACGGGGCTGACGCCGCCCCGCTCGCCTGAATGTCTCTCGGAATTTGATGATTCAGCAAAAGCGCGGAAGGACATTCATGCGCATTTTGGTTTTGGCGGATATTCATTCCAACTGGCCGGCGCTGGCGGCGATCCAAGAGCCGTTCGATGCGTGTTTGTTCGTTGGCGACTTGGTTGATTATGCAACCGATCCCGTGCCCTGCGTGGATTGGATTCGCAAGCACGCGGCCGTGTCGGTGCGTGGCAATCACGATCACGCGGTCGCGCAACGCATCCCCGTCGTGAAGAGCAACGGTTTGCATCGGTTAGCGGGCGCGACTCGGCCGTTGCACTGGCAGGTGCTCTCACCGCTGCACATGAAGTTCCTGACCCGGCTGCCGGTGACTCGCAAGGTGACGCTCGACAAGAAACGGTTCTTCCTGGTTCATGCAACTCCGCGCGACCCGTTCGACGAATACTTGCGGGACGACAAGTCCGCTTGGGAAGCCCGGCTCAAAGGGATCGACGCGGATTTTATCCTCGTCGGTCACACGCACATCCCGTTCACGCTGCAACTCGACGGGCCGATGGTCATCAACCCCGGTAGCGTCGGCCAACCGCGCGACGGAGATCCGCGCGCGGCCTATGCGATCATCGAAAACGGCAAAGTCGAACTGCGCCGCGTGAAGTACGACATCGACGCGACGCTCAAACACATGCGTGACAGTGGCCTCGATGCCGAGACACTCGAACTGGCCACGGCCGTCTTGCGAACGGGGGGACGGTTCGATTTGGACAAACTGATTCCGAGCGAGGGAACGACTCTGGAAGCGGAGCCGGACGAAGTGCATGACACGGTGGAACTCGCCGTGTTCAAGCCCGCCGAAACGCCGAAGAAGAAACGCAAGGCGTCCAAGAAAAAATCGCGATGAAAGGCGAGCCTTCAGCGTCGCTGCGAATCGCCACGATCGGCGATCGGCTTGCGTGAGATGTCACGCCATGGCGTGATGTCGTATTCGTACGGGCCGTGCGCCGCATCGAACGGGCCGTGATGTTTGAGATAGAACTTGATCCGGTCGATCTTTTTGTCGGCCGGGAGTTCACCGGGATGCTTGGCTCCGGGAGCTCGGCCCCAGATCACGCGGGAACCGCCCCGTGTGGCGAGTTGCAGACTCAAATCCTCCCATGCGAGTTGGTTGTTCGAGTTCTCCGGCACTCGGATCGACTGCAACTCGAACTGCTGCCAGTACGGCTTGAGCAGCACGGCGAGTCGCGCCGCCGCGATCACGCTGGCTTCTTTCCAGACAGTGCCCTCTGCGCTGCGCGGCGATGTTTTGACGTTGTCAATCAGCGGATACTTGGCGATTTCTGCCGGCGCGAAATCGGCTGACGGCAACAGAGTCGCGTCGGCGTCGATCGGAAACAGGCCCGCGGCGGAAGCGACTCGGACCATCGCCACCGGTTCGCGGTATTCGAGTTCCACGCGCATCCGCGCCGGCACTGAGGTGCTGACGCGCACGCGCCCTTTCACCCACGGGTGCCGCTCGAACGCCTCGGCCACACGGCGCGTGACGTCTTTTTCGAGCAACGAAAGTTCGCCCGGCAATCCTGCTCGCCGCGCGACTTGCTCGACCAAGTCAGCCGGCACCCAACGTGGTGGCGGAGTGATTTCAATCTGCGCGGTCTGCAGGCGATATTGCTGATGGTCGTGGAGATCCGGAAACCGCACGCCCAGTTTCGGAATAAACACCCAGGCGGCAACCACACACGACAGCGCGAGCAACAGGTTCGGCTGAAAGAGCCAACTCAGGAGTTGCTCGGTCGAAGTCGCGGGTCGTTGTGGCGACGGATCGGAGTCGTCGGGAATGTGAGCAGACATTGTGGGGTCGCGGCTACGTTGCGGGCAGCAAGTTTTGTTTGGCGGGCGGTGTTGGCTTGCGGTGCAAACAATTGTGAATGGATCGTTCGCAGATCGCTCCCAGGCTGAGACCGATTCGTGACGCGGCTTTGGGAACTAAGCTGTGGCTGGTCATGCCGGGGATCGTGTTCACTTCCAGCAGCCACGGCTCATTGAAACGATCGAGTCGCAAGTCCACGCGAGCGAGGCCGCGGCAGCCGAGCGACTCGTACGCGCGGCGGCCAGCATTCTCGATGGCCTTGATGACGCTCGTGGGGAACGCAAACTCGAAGAGGTACTGCGTGTCATCATCTTCGTACTTGGCCTCGTAGTCGAAGAAGCCGCGGCCGGTTTCGATCTGGATCAACGGAAGCGGCTCGCCGTCGAGGATTCCCAGAGTCCACTCGGTGCCATCAATCGCGACCTCCAGCAACCCAAACGGATCGAAGTGAAAGCAGCGAGCGAGTGCTTGCGGCAACTCTTCCGGCGTGCGAACGATTGTCACGCCCAGGCTCGATCCCTGACCGTCCGGCTTGACGGCCAGCGGAAATCCGAGCGCATTCGCGAGTTGTTGGATGCGAGCCGCGCTGTCGGATTCGTGAATGAGCACGTAGGCCGGTGTCGGTACTCCATTTTGGATGAAGCGTTCCTTGGCGGCCGACTTGCTGAACGCCAACCGAGACGCGACCGAATCACTGCCGGTGAACGGGATGCCGGCGTCTTCCAGAATTTGCTGAACGTGGCCGTCCTCACCGAACGTGCCGTGCAGCGCGAGGAACGCGACATCGAAGCTGGACCAATCGAGCGCATGCAGGTCGATGTGCGCCGGGTCGATGCGCGAGACGAGATGTCCCAGTGCGGACAAACTCTTCGCGACCGCGTCGCCGCTTTCCAAGCTGATATTCCGCTCGCGCGACGTTCCGCCCGCCAAGACCGCAATTCGCAATGATTGTTCGTTCGCCATGAAGTGGCCTCCTTGCCTGAAGTCTTTCACGCTCCGCGTGTCGAAGGGGCGGGCTTCTAACAAAACCGGAAAACTGGCTCCAGACCGACTGCGTTTCACCACGTCTGCGGTGGCTACTCGCGCCGAATGCCGGAGACTACAACTCCGCGCCTCAAGTCCCTCAATCATTTCTTTCTGGCGCGAGTGCTCTCGCTGGACTAGCTTGAATACGGTGAGACCATGTCCGTAGCGTCTTCAGAGTCCCATATCTCCAAAACGAAGGTCATTGCGACGATCGGCCCCGCGTCGGAATCGCGTGAGAAGCTCAAGGCGTTAGTCGAAGCTGGTGTCGATGTCTTCCGCCTGAACTTCGCGCATGGGAAACACGAATGGCTGCATGGGCTGGTGGAATCAATTCGCTCGGTCTCCGCCGAGCTGAAGCAGCCGATTGGGCTCCTGGCCGACCTTTCTGGCCCGAAGATTCGATTGGGAAATGTTCCCGGCGATGATTTCATCTGTGAGTTGGGCGCGACGGTCGAATTCGTTCGCGGCGAGCAGACTCAAGAGCCGGGCAAACTGACCTGCACTTACGCGCAACTCATCGACGACGTCCGCCCCGGCGATCGGATCTTGATGGCCGACGGCACAGTCTCGCTGAAGGTCGTCGAATCCAACCCCACTGCGGGGTGGGTGCGCTGCGTTGTGAATGGTCCCGGCCGAGTCCGCAGTCGGCAGGGAGTCAATCTTCCGGGGGTGGCCCTGAGCACTCCCAGCCTGACCGACAAGGATCGCGAAGACCTCGCCTGGGCATTGGCGCACGACTTGGACTTCATCGGCCTGAGCTTCGTCCGCAGCGGAAAGGACGTTCGAGAACTGCGTGAGGCAATTACCGCCGCCAAGCCGAAGGTGACGCCACTCATCGTCTCGAAGATCGAAAAGATGGAGGCGATTGACGACCTCGATGCGGTCCTCACGGAGACCGATGCCGTGATGGTGGCTCGCGGCGATCTGGGAGTCGAAGTCGATATCGCCCGCGTCCCGGTGCTGCAAAAGAAAATCATCAAGGCGTGCAATCTGCGACGCATCCCGGTCATCACCGCCACGCAGATGCTCGACAGTATGCAGCAAAACGAACTACCGACCCGCGCCGAAGTCACCGACGTCGCCAACGCGGTCATCGACGGCAGCGACGCGGTCATGCTCTCCGGCGAAACCGCTGTCGGCAAATATCCGCTCGAAGCCGTCCGCATCATGAACCGCATCGCTTGCGAGGCCGAAACGCTCGTCGAATCCACGCAATTCCGCGCCCGTGCCGCTGGACTGAAAGCTCAAGCACTGCTGGTGACGGAGGCCGTGACTCGCGGAGCCGGTTCCGCCGCCGAACATCTCAAAGCCAACATCATCGCCGTGGCTTCGCGTTCGGGACTGACCGCAATGGCCTTGTCGAACCAACGCATCTCGGTCCCGGTCATCGCGGTCAGCGATCGTCCGGAGATCACCCGCCGCATGTGCCTGTTCTGGGGCGTAACGCCGGTGCTCACCGACACCCGTACGGTCAGCAATCCCGAACCGCTGCTGCGCTACGTGGTCGATTGGGGAAAACGAAACAACGTCGTGCAGTCCGGCGGCCGAGTCGTCCTCATCGCCAGCACCAACTGGTCGGACGAAGGTCACGATCTGATGATGGTCCACATGATCTCGTAGAAGCGGTTTCAAAATCGTAGCCGCACTCGCCAGAGTGCGGGCGAGCGTCGTGAAATCCCGCGTTCTGGCGAACGCGGCTACGCCCGAGACTGGCTTTGAAACCGCCTCTAGTGAAATCCGTATGACTGCGTCAGAACAATCTGACCTGATCCGTCACGCATGCGAAGCTCGCCAGCGCGCTCACGCCCCGTACTCAAAGTTCTTGGTGGGAGCCGCGCTGCTGACCGAATCCGGCGAGATCATCAGCGGCTGCAACGTCGAGAACGCTTCCTACGGGCTGACAATCTGCGCCGAGCGAGTCGCGTTCGGGACCGCGATCGCGGCAGGACATCGCCGCTTTCAAGCACTCGCCATTGCGACATCGGGGGGCCACGCCCCGTGCGGAGCCTGTCGCCAATTCGCCGCCGAGTTCTGCGACAGCCTGCCCATTCTGTTGATCGACGCCGACCATCCCGACCACGTCACCGAGTCCAATCTTCGCGATCTACTGCCAGGCCGCTTCGAATTGAAACCGTAAATGACTTGCCGATGGAATGGCGATTCATCACCTGGATGTTGAATGACGGTCGCTTTCAATTGCCATTGAGGCCGACAAGCCCTTGATACCTTTGCTGAGTCTCCCGGTTAGAATCTCAACCTGTTTCGCCAGTCTGACTAGGGAGACTTCGCCATGCGAGTCCGTTGTCCGCACTGCAACAGCCCGCTAGAGATTATTCCGGAAACGTCCGTTGCATCTGTGATCTGCCCCTCTTGTGGCAGTGGTTTGGAGGGCGTCAATGAGACGCTGATTTCCATCAAGCCGAATACGAGGCTGATTGGGCGGTTCGAACTCATCGAGTGTGTGGGGCGTGGCTATTTCGGAGAAGTCTGGAAAGCCCGCGACACGGACCTGCGGCAAACGGTCGCGGTCAAGTTGCCTCGAACTCAAGACGTCAGCGAAGAGTATCGCGAGCGATTCCTGCGTGAGGCGCGAACGACGGCTCAACTGCGGCAGGGTGTGCCCAGAGATATTGGCGGTGTTAAGTTTTTGTGGTGTCGCAAGTTGACCAATAGGGTTGCCATTGATTGCTGTCGCGGAGGTTGGTCAGGGCGGAGACGGATTCGGCGTTGCGGAGATTCCAACGAGCACCAGAGCGTT
>CAMDEA010000196.1 GCA_945893045.1 Planctomyces sp. SH-PL62 | reverse complement strand
CCGAAGATCAGCTTGTGTTCGACGCCGTACTCGATCGCGGTGATGAAGGCTTGATAGTGACGCCACGGCCGGTAATGCAAAGCCGAGATGTTCGCGAAGAGATTCGGATGCTTGCGAATCAGCACCACGCATTCCGTCTCCCACGGGTGGCCCATGTGAGCGATCACGATCCGCAGGCTCGGGCAGGCGATGGCGATGTCCTCCAGTTGGATCGGGTTCGCGTACTTCAACGGACCCGGCCGGACGAACGACGTTCCCTGATGGATGTTGACCGGGATGCCCAGCGACTCCGCCTTCTTGAACAGCGGCAGATACTTGGGGTCTTGCGGATCCCAGTTCTGATATATCGGCGAGCACTTCAAGCCGCGCAGGCCCAGATGGTTCACGTAGTAGTCCAACTGTTCGACGCAGTCTCTGTCGTTCGGATCGACCGAGCACCAGCCGATGAAGCGGTCGGAATGTTCTTGGACGAACTTCGCGATCAATTCCTGATCGGCGTTGATGCCGGTGAACGGTGCCTTGATGCCGAACACAATGACCTTGTCGGAGTCGGCAGTCACCTTCAGCAGTTGTTCGGGCCGTGAATCGAAGGCGTTCTGTTCCTGGACGCTGCTGCCGGCGAAGTAGACGTCCTTGGTCAGTTTCATCTTGGCCCGTTTCGCCTCCCAGGCGAATTGCACGAATTCGTCGGAAAGATGATCCGGATACCACATCAGGTTGGTGTGCGTGTCAAACAACATACGTTTTACCTATTGAGCTTCGAGGCAATACAAGTGCCGCTGGCCGCGCAGGAAGAGTTGCTTGCCGGCGATGGCTGGCGAAGCGTCGATGGAGTCGTCGAGTTTGTTCGTGGCGAGAACCTCCAGCGTCGCGGCTCGCTTGATCACAAGCGTCGTGCCGTCGCGGGCGGTGAGATAGATCCGATCGGCGGCTCCCACAGGCGACGCATAGATGTTGAGCAAGCTCGGCAAGCGCACGGATTCGAGAATCGGCTGGCCGGTCTTGGCATCGAGACAGGTCAGGACTGCGTTGTTCAATTTGTTGAAGTACAGCCTGTCGCCGTAGAGCAGCGGTGACGGGACATAGGGCGTGTCCCGTTCCCAACGCCAGGCGATGCGGTCGCTCTTGGTGATGTCGCCGCTGGCGTCGAGCGGCAATGACACGGCGAGACTTCCCTTATAGCCGCTCATGCAGATGACATGATCGCCGAAGCGCACCGGCGACGGAGTCACATTGGCGACTTGCCCGCCGCACTGCCAGAGGACTTCGCCGGTGGCCAAGTCGTAACTTCGCACGAACCGGCTGGCGTTGGTGATGACCTGCGTTCGGCCGTTGTGTTCGACGATCAGCGGAGTCGCCCACGCGCTGACTTCTTCCCGCTTGGCCTGCCAGCGCGTTTCGCCGGTCTGGGCATCGAGCGCCAGGATGTGCGAATCGGTTTCGTTGTCGCGGTTCAAGATCACCGTGTCGCCATGCACGACCGGCGAACTGGCTTCACCGAAGCTCAGTCGCGTTTCGACCTTGCCGATCTTTTTCTGCCACTGCAACTGGCCGTCCAAATCAAAGCAATACAGGCCCCGCGAACCGAACGAGACGTAAAGGAATTTTCCGTCAGTCGTGGGGGACGCCGAGGCATGACTGTTGTCGCCATGATGTCCCTCGTGCGGCAACTCTTCAATCACCGATTGCTCCCAGAGCACTTTGCCGGTGTTGCGATTCAGGCAGAGGACGACGAATCGAAACAGCGTGTTCGGAAACTTGATGCCGAATGTTCGCATCGGCTGGTCTTCCGGTTTCGGAACTCCCTCGACCACTTTGCCGGTGTTGACCGCCGTGATCAGGAAGACGCGATCGCCCCAGATGATCGGCGTCGATTTTCCGTGGCCGGGGATTTCGACTTTCCACTTCAGGTTCCGTGCGGAGTCCCATTCGATCGGCGGATCGCCGGCGGGCGCGACTCCCGTCGCGAGTGGCCCGCGCCACTGATGCCAGTTCTGAAGGCGAGCGTCCGCCGCATCCTCCGCTGTGGCGATCAAACCGCCAACGTTCAAAATTAGGAAAGCGACACCAACCATCTGCCCACGAGAAATCATCGCCATTCTCCGCTCTTCAGGTGCTGGGAACTCGTTGATACCGAAAGTTGTTGCCGTTGATTCAGTCTTTGCGATCCATTCGCGCTCCGTTGGATTCGCGCGGCCCAGGCCATCTGGCCGCGCGAATCCAACGGAACGCGAATGGGAAACCGTTCTGAGACAATGCCTCGCTAATGGGAACGCAGCAGATCGTCCGGCACATCGTGGGCAATGCAGGCGACGCAGTCGCCTTGAGCGACCACCGACGGGCCGCGGCAGGCGATAAGGACTCCGGCCGTTGGCGCGATCACCGGCACCGGTTCGCGTTCCGGGCGTTCGATGAAGTGGATCAGGCCGACGATTTCGTTGTCGGCCACCTCTTGGCCCAGCGCGACGACGTTTTCGTAGAGGCCCGACTCCGGTGCAAAGCGGTAGTCATCGCGATTCAGTGCTTGCACCCAACGCGCGGGGGGAACGCCTTGTTGTTGCCGAGTCTGCTTCTCGCCCCTGAGTACTCCGAAATGAATCAGCACGTTGCGCAGGCCGCTCTGCGTCAGCTTGTGAACCGCCGCGGTGACGGGCTCGCCGCCGCCCATCTCGGTGGTGATGACGATTTTCCCTTGCCGCTCGGCTTCGACCGGCAGCAACCCCGTTCCGGCGATGTCGGCGTAGAGGAAACAGAACTCGGAACCCCAGGCTTCCGTGCCGGCCATCATCTGCCGCCGTTGTTCGAGATCCGGCACCAAGTGCATGTGGGCACACGGCACGAAGTCCACGCTCCGTCCGCCCGTGTGGAGGTCGATGACGATGTCCGCCATCGGGAAGAGCACCGTCGTGAGATAATGGGCGAGCATCTCTGAAGGAGTCCCGCTCGGATTCCCCGGAAAGCAGCGGTTGAAGTTCTTGCCATCCAGCGGCGACAGCCGAGTCATCGCTTTTGATCCCAGCATCGTCAGGCACGGAATCAGGATGATGCGGCCGCGCACGTTGGTCACTTGCAGTTCGCGGCAGAGCTTGAGGATCGCGACTTGGCCGGGATACTCGTCACCGTGATTGCCGGCCATGACCAGCGCGGTGGGACCGTCGTGCTCGGTGTCTCGCACTCCGTCACCGTCTCGGTCTGTGTTTCGATCGCCGTTCTGGATGACGGTGATCGGCACCATCAGGTTCGCCCAACCGCCGAGGTTGTACGAATACGGAATGCACAGATGCCCGTGTTGCTTGCCCGGTTTGTCGAAGTCCACCGACGAATGAATTTGCGTGTCAGCCATGAGGGGTTTCCTGAGTTCTCGAGGGAGGAATGGCGTCGGATGGTAATCATCGCCTTAGGTGCATCGCGAGCGGCTCAGAGAGTCCAATCACGGCGGGAAACCTGATAGCTTGCGGCTCCCAAATCCCTTCCGTCGGAGAGCAGCGTCTTGGCCTCGCGCGTTGTCATTCACTTCTGCCGCACCTGTGGCTTTGGTCCGCCGGCCGAGCAAATCGCCGCAGCGGTACGCGGCGAGTTGGGACTGACCGTCGAGTGCCGACCGGGCTTCTGGGGCTGCTTTCGCGTTGAGTTCGATGAGCAGGAGATCTTCAATCGCTGGAAGACACGCGGTTGGCTGGGCCGATTGGGTTGTGGGCGATCGCCGACTTCGGCGGAAATTATCGAACTGGTGCGGCGACGATCGAGTGGCTCGTGAGTGACGCACTCGCCCTCGCTGACGCTGCGGGTTAGTTTTCGCTTTGCGTGTCCGGCGGCCGGGGTCAGGTGTTCTGATTTCTGTTTTGCTGTTGCGATGGAGAGCGAACCGTTAATCGAGTGTCTGTCTGCAAACCAAGGTTGAGGTGGATCGCAGCAGCAAAACAGAAATCAGAACACCTGACCCCTCTCATCACGGAGTGCCGAAGATGTCTCACCTTCCTGAACTCACTGCCGACGAACGGAGCCGCTATGAGTGGCAGCTTTGGGTTCGCGATTTTGGTGAGGAGGGACAACGCCGATTGAAGAGTGCCACGGTCCTTGTCTCACGCATCGGCGGAGTGGGTGGGTCAGTGGCGATGCAATTGGCGGCGGCGGGGATCGGCCGGCTGATTCTGGCTCATGGCGGCGATGTGCGGCAGAACGACCTCAATCGCCAATTGCTGATGACCACCGATTGGATCGGCAAACCGCGCGTCGAATCGGCCGCACGTCGGTTGCGCGAGCTGAACCCGCATGTCGAAATCGAAGTTGTGGCCGAGAACGTGAATGACTCCAACGCGGCCGAGTTGGTTCGCCGCTGCGATGTTGTGGTCAGTGCCGCTCCACTGTTTGCCGAACGCTTGCTGATGAATCGCGAGGCGGTCCTTCAGCGGAAGCCGCTGGTCGATTCGGCGATGTACGAGCTCGAAGGCCGGTTGACGACGATCATCCCCGGCCAAACACCCTGTTTGAGTTGTCTGTATCCGGAGCCGCCACCGAACTGGAAGCGCGAGTTCCCGGTCTTTGCGGCGGTTTCCTCAACGGTCGGTTCGCTGGCGGCGATGGAGGTCATCAAGCTGATCGCCGGCGTCGGCGAACCACTCACCGGGCGATTGCTGACGTTTGACTTGCGAGACATGTCGTTTCGCACGGTCCCCATCGCCCGACAGTCCGACTGCGTCGTGTGCGGTGAAGCCGCAAAGTAGACGAGTCACATTGTGACTCGTCTACTTTCATTCGTTGATTGCGGCTTTATCGCGAGGGGGCGGGAGTTCCTGTTGCTGCAATTTGCGGGACAGTGTTATGTTCCGCCCGCAATCCCCTTCCGTCGGCGTCTCTGCCGGCATCGGCCTCTCGGCCATCCCACCGTACTTCCCCTCCGATCTCATCCCCCCTTCGCAGTTCGGCTGCTTGGAGTCATCCATGCTGCGCATCTTGGCGCTTGTCGTTGGTCTGTGCTTATTGGGCGCGGACCTTCTGGCTCAAGACTTTTCCGTTACGACGCGAGTCTTTGATTTGGACAGTCCGGAGCCGAACCAGCCGGTCGCTCGCAGTCGTACGCTGTTTCATGTGGGCAAGGTCTACGATGTGATTGATGGAGCGGCGGAAGCCACGATCTTGGAGCCTGCGCACCGCCGAGTTTTGATTCTGAATAGCAACCGGAGTGTCGTGTGCAGTGTTGATTCCGACGAACTCAAGCACATGTTGCAGTCCGCGGAAGAGCGTTGGGGTCAGCAGATCCACGAACTCGAAGAGCAACCGAATCCGCCGCGGCAGCAGCTCGAAACGCTGCGATTTCAATTGCGGCCGAATTTCAAAACAGAGCTCGATCCGGGGAAGCATCGGTTGCGATTGCTCAGCAACACGATGTCTTACGAAGTAGATGGTGCCGCGAATGTCCGCCCCGAGGCGGTTGAGTCGTACCTGAATTTCACCGACTGGATGTGCCGTCTGAATTATGTGCTGCATCCTCAGCCGTTGTTTCCAAGCGTCCGGCTGGAGTTGAATGAACGGCTCAAGCAACAGAAGATGTTTCCCGTCGAAGTGACGCTGCGGGCCAAGTTCGAGCGGCCGTTGAATCTCAAGGCCGAGCACTCGGTGGCCTGGACTCTGGATGCTCGCGGAAAGCAAATCATTAACCAGTGCGAGTCGTTGCTTCGCGATCCGAAGCTGCAAAAGGTCTCGTTGAACGAGTACCAGCGGATCGGTCTGAATCAGCCGGTGGCCAAGTTGGCGAAGGCCGATGGCAAGAAGTAGTCGGCTGGCCGCGGCACTCCCCGGCGGAAGACTGCCGCTGTCGCGCCCGCACGATGCGGGCGATCGGTAGAACCGTTACAGCTTAAGGTCCGGTTGTAACTGTTGTTCTTTTCGTGCTCATCGTTCCGCGAATGACGGTAGTGCCGTGTATGCCACCGCTCGTAATTTTCAACGGCGAAACTCCTCTCCGCGGACCGGCCGCCACGCCCTCACGATGCGAGTGATCGGCAGGACCGTTACAGCTTAAGGTCCGGTTGTAACTGTTGTTCTTTCCGTGCTCATCGTTCTGCGAATGTCGGTGATGCCGCATGTTCCACCGCTCGCAGTTTTGAGCGATTTGTCGCGGGCGTATGCCGTTTAATTGGGAGGAACGGTCTCTGTCGCACAGTCGGTGCCGAAGGTGGTTTCGGCAGAAGACAGAGAACACTCAGAACCGCGATCTTCCGGGAAAGGACTACCCGCCGTGTTATTCAAATCTTGGTTACAGTCGTTAGGACGTAAACACTCTGCCCGTCCTCGGACCACTGGCAACACCACGACGACGAAGGCGGCGGCCGAACGGTTGGAAGACCGCTCGCTGTTGTCGGTTGCCGCGCTGTTCGTCAATGGTGAGTTGTTTGTCAGCTCGGACGGCGGTGACAGCATTGCGATTCAGCAGAACGCGATGAGCCTGCGGGTCGAAGTCGTCGCGAATGGTGTCGTGCTGGGAACGGCACCGAACGTCGCGACCAGTTCGGTCACGTCGATCGTCGTCAAAGGGGGCGACGATACGAACAACGTCGACCTGAGTCTCGTGACCAACTTGACCTATCCGTCGCTGACCGGCATCCGCCCCATCTTTGTGGATGGCGGCAACGGGGACGACACGATCCTGGGCTCACCGACCTATGGCGACAGCGTCCTGGGGGGTGATGGTGCTGATACCATCAACGGCCAAGGTGGTAATGACTCGGTGGATGGCGGCAACGGCAAGGACTCGATCACCGGCGGCGACGGCGCTGACAGCCTGACCGGCGGGGACGGCAGTGACACCATCACTGGCGACTTGGGCAACGACAAAATCTTCGGCGGCAATCATGCCGACTCGATCACGGCTGGCGATGGCGACGACAATGTCGATGCCGGCCAGAGCAATGACACCGTCTTGGGTGGGATTGGCAACGACACGATCAACGGCGGCGATGGTCAGGATTCGTTGTCGGGTGAAGTCGGCAATGACTCGATCCTGGGTGGCGGCGACGCGGACATCATCTCCGGCGGAGCTGACAACGACACCCTCACGGGACAGTCGGGCAACGATACCGTGTCGGGCGATGACGCCGACGATCAAGTGTTTGGTGGAGCTGGCAACGACAGCGTCTCCGGCGACTTGGGGAATGACACCGTCAATGGCGAGGCGGGCAATGACATCGTCAATGGCAACGATGGAAATGACACGCTGTTTGGCGGCAACGGCAACGACATTCTGCGTGGTGACGGAACGGTCCTCGTAGGCAATGCGGCCGGAAACGATCAGATCAATGGCCAGGGTGGCAACGATACGATGTTCGGCGGAGGCGGAGCGGACAACTTCGATGGCGGCGCGGGCAACGACGTGGTCGATAGCTCGGACCCGCTTCCTGAAGCGGGACCAGTGACGATTTCGGTGGCCGGCGGCAGCGTGCTGGAAGGAGATGTCGCGACGACGGCAACCCTGACCTTTACGTTGACGTTATCACAGGCCAGCTTCCTGCCGATCTCGGTCAACGTGCAGACGCAGGATGGCTTGGCCACGCTGGCGAATCTGGATTACACGCCGGTCAGTCAAACGGTCCTGTTCGCGCCGGGTATCACCACCGCGACCGTTTCGGTGCCGGTCCTCGGCGACGCCTTGAGTGAGACCGGTGAAACCGTGCGGTTGGTGCTCAGCGGGCCGACGAACGGAGCGCGGTTGTTGAATCAAGAAGCACGCGCCACGATTCTCAATGATGATGCCGCGGTGATTGGTTTGTTCGCGACAGCGGGCTCGCCATTCTTCGGCACGGACCTGTACCAGATCAATCCGGCCACTGGAGCGGCGGCATTCGTGGGCTCGACCGGCTTGAATGGAGTGGTCGATATCACACAGGACAGCCTCGGACAAATCGTGGCTTACGACAGTAACTTTGACCTGCTGGCCAACATCGATGCCAACACGGCGGGGCTCTCGGGATTCAGGAACGTGTTTGGCATTCCCTCGGCGATTGAGGGGGACATCGCATTCGACATTACGACGAATGCGATCTTCGTGGTGTCGTCGGGCCTTGGTAATCCGAACTTGTTCCGCATCGACCCGGTGACCGGACAGGGTGTCAATCTGGGTGCGATTCAAGTGGCCGGTGCCAACTTAGCGGGTGCGGCCACGGACAATATCGACTTCGACTTTCTGGCCTTCAACGGCGGGACGTTGTTCGGTGTGATCAGCGGCGGTGTGACGGGCAACAATGCGAACTTCAACGACGCCTTCTTCTCGATCAACCCGTTGACTCGCGTCGCGACTCGGATTGGTGCCTTGGGTGTCAACCTTGGCGCTGGTGCGTCGGGCGGCTTGGAATTTGACCCCGTGGCCAACAACTTTTTATTGCTCGATGGCGCGTCCGGAGACTTGTTTAGAATCGCACAAGCGACCGGGGCGGCCACGCAGGTGGGGAATACGGGACTGACTGGCTTTGCCAACGCCGCAACCGGATTGTCATTCGCGCCGATTCCACCTCTGGCTCCGCCGAGCATTTCGGTCACGAGCGTGAATGTGGCCGAGGGAGATCTCGGGACGCAGGTCGTGACTTTTCAAGTGACCGCTCAGGCAACGGGCAACAACGTCACGGTCGACTTCCAGACGGTGAATGGCACCGCGACGGGTGGCGGAGCTTTGTCCGCGAACGTCACGTCGAACGCGACGACAATTACCCTCGCCAACACTCTGGCATTCCCGGCGACGACTCCGTTCACGATTCAGATCGACGACGAGCAGATGCAAGTCACGCGGATCGTGGGAACGACGTTGACAGTGATTCGTGGCGTCAATGGCACCGCCGCCGTCGCGCACAATGCGGGAGCGTTGGTTTCGCAGACCGGTCAGCCTCTGGCCGATTACGCCGCGGTCTCCGGAACGCTGAACTTCGGGCAATTTGGCGGGGCGCGATTAGTGCAGGTTGTTGTCAGCGGCGACTTCCAGTTCGAGGGGAATGAGTCGTTCTTCCTGCAACTGACGAACGCGGTGGGCTCGACCATCGCCGTCGGATCAGGTGTGGCGACGATTGCCAATAACGACGTGGCTCCCTTGGGGGACACGCTGCTGGGGAACACCGGCAACGACACGCTCATCGGTGGCCCGGCGGATGACTTGCTCAATGCGGACGGCGGAAGCGACTTGCTGATCGGCAACGATGGCAACGACACACTGTTGGGAGGCAGTTCGGGAGACACGCTGAATGGTGGTGGCGGAAATGACACGCTCGATGGCCAAGGCGGATCGGATGTCGTCGAAGGCGGAACTGGCGATGACATCTACGTGTGGCAAGGTTCGAACTCCGGAAGCGATACCGTTACGAACGCGTCCGGTGCGGACGGCGTACAAGTCACGCTCAGCCCGGCTGCGAACAACGTCACGATTTCCCAGTCGGCGATTCCGGTGGATGGTACGTTTGGTCTGATGCAGGTGACGGATGGCACCGCGACGTTGACGATCAATTCTTCGATCGGTCAGGTCACGGTGAACTCCGGAGCCGGTAACGACACGGTGACTGTGGGTGATCTCGACACGGTCTGTCGATCTTCGCTCGTGATTCAAGGAGATGCCGGCGACGATGTGCTGACGGCTCTCAATGCGAAGACCGGTTCGATCCGCCTCCGCATGGAAGGTGGTGACGGCAATGACCTCCTCTTGGGCGGCTTGGGTGGCGACACGCTGGTCGGCGGCGCTGGCACGGATCGCGTGAAAGGTGGCGACGGCAACGACCTGCTCGAAGGTGGAACCGGAGCTGACTCGATCAATGGCGAGAACGGCAACGACACCTTGCTGGGCGGCGACAGCAACGACACGCTGGCGGGCGACGGAGCCGACACTCTCGGTGGTGACGCCGGAAACGACAGCCTGCGAGGCGGCATCGGCAACGACAGCCTGCTGGGGGGAGTTGGTAACGACACGATTCGCGGCGGTGACGGCGACGACACGGCCAATGGCGGCGACGGTAATGATTCGATCGGTGGCAATAACAACGATCCGACGCTCAGCGAATCGGGAGCGGACAGCTTCCTGGGTGGTGCGGGCGATGACACGCTCGATGGTGGCCGCAACAACGACTTCCTCGATGGTGGCGACGGCAACGACAAGCTGCGTGGCGATCATGGCGACGACACGATCAACGGCGGCATCGGCGACGACACGGTCAACGGTGGTGACGGCGACGACGTCATCAGCGGACAGGACGGTAACGACCTGCTGGCGGGTGGCGATGGAGACGATACCGTCAGCGGTGCTTCCGGCAACGACACCATCAGCGGCGGTGACGGTGACGACTTCCTGTTCGGTGGCGGAGGCGGCGACATCGTGCTGGGTGACCAGGGAGACGATCAGGTCAACGGGCAAGGTGCCACCAACACCATCGCGGGCGGCCAAGGAGACGACACGCTGCTCGGAGCCGTCAGCGATATCAACGAGAGCTTCGTGCTGTCGGCCGCGTTGATGACGGCCCTCAACGCCACCTAACTCGATCCGAATTGATCTCTGGGTCGCCCACGCTCTGGCGAGCGTGGCGACCTGACGCGGAACTCAAACCTCAAGGAGCAATTCTCAACCAGACGCCGGTTAGCCGCGGCAAACGATGGCGGAAAAGTCCCGCTAATAGGCTGAGTCGCCCGGAAGGATTCGGACGATCGTCAAAACCGTTACAGCTTAAGGTCCGGTTGTGACGGTTGTTCTCAAGGTTCCCAACTCTCCGTAAATGTCGGTGATGCCGCTTGTGCCTGCGCTCCCAATTTTGAGCGATTTGTGGCCGGCGTCTGCCGTTTATGGGGGAGGATCGGTCTCTGCCGCAGCGTCGGTGCCGAATTTGGATTCGGCAGAATTCAGAGACCACGCAGAACCGCGATCTCCGGGAAAGGACTCCCTAGCCGTGGTATTCAAATCTTGGTTTCCGTCATTAGCACGCCGGCCCTCTCGCCGTCCTCGGACTACTGGTCAGACCACGACGACGCCGGCGGCGGCCGAGCAGTTAGAAGACCGCTCGCTGTTGTCCGTCGCCTCAGTGTTCGTCAGCGGTGAGCTGTTTGTCAGCTCGGATGCCGGCGACAGCATTGCCATTCAGCAGAACGCGGTGACCCTGCGGGTCGAAGTCGTCGCGAATGGCCAACTGCTGGGAACGGCACCGAATGTCCCGACCAGCTCGGTCACGTCGATCGTCGTCAAAGGGGGCGACGCTGCGAACAACATCGACTTGAGTCTCGTGACCAACCTGACGTTCCCCTCGCTGACCGGCACTCGTCCCATCTTTGTGGACGGCGGCAATGGCGACGACACGATCGTTGGCTCGCTGACCTACAACGATAGCCTGCTGGGCGGCGACGGCATTGATACTGTCGATGGCCAAGGTGGCAATGACACGATCAACGGCGGCGACGGTCGCGATTCGATCACCGGCGGCGACGGCAATGACAGCCTGATCGGCGGCGACGGCAGCGACACCATCACCGGCGACCTGGGCAACGACACCATCAACGGCGGCAATCATGCCGACTCGATCACGGGAGGTGACGGTGCGGACAACATCGACGCCGGCCAGAGCAACGACACGGTTTCGGGCGACATTGGCAACGACACGATCACTGGCGGCGACGGTCAAGATTCGTTGTCGGGAGATGCCGGAGACGACTCGATTCTGGGGGGCGGCGACGCGGATGTGATCTCCGGCGGCGATGACAACGACATCCTCACGGGGCAGTCCGGCAACGACAGCGTTTCTGGCGATGACGGCAACGATCAAGTGTCGGGCGGAGCGGGCGACGACAGCGTCTCCGGCAACTTGGGAAGTGACACCGTCAACGGCGAAGCGGGCGATGACATCGTCAACGGCAACGAGGGGGATGACTCCGTCTTTGGCGGCAACGGCAACGATGTGTTGCGCGGTGACGGATCGGCCACGCTCGGTGATACCCCCGGAAACGATCGTCTCAACGGCCAGGGGGGCAACGATACGCTGCTGGGGGGCGGCGGCGCTGACACTTTGGATGGCGGCGTCGGCAACGACACCGTCGATAGCGCGGACCCGATCCCTGAGGCGACGCCGGTGACGATTTCCATCGTCGGCGGCACTGTGGTGGAAGGGGATGTCGGCGCGGCGATTCTGAACTTCACGTTGACGTTGTCACAATCCAGCTTCCTGCCGATCTCGGTTGACGTGCAGACGGCCGATGGCTCGGCCAGCCTCGCGGATCTCGATTTCCTGACGCTGACTCAAACGATCACATTCGCACCAGGTGTCACGACAGCGACCGTGGCCGTGACGGTGACTGGTGACGTCGTGAATGAAGTCGATGAAACCGTCCGACTGGTGCTCAGCGCGCCGACGGCCGGGGCACGCCTGCTGAATCAGGAAGCGAGCGGCACGATCACCAACGACGACGCCCCGCCCGCGCAACTCTTTGCGGGTGTGCCAATTTTGCCTGGCGCGATGAATACAGAGTTGTCAGAATGAGGTTGAAAATGTTCGGAACCTCTTTCTGGAGTCGATCATGGATGATGTCCCACAAGTGAAATCCGAGTTGTTGATGCCAGCGGTTCGGGAGCAGGTGGA
>CAMDEA010000195.1 GCA_945893045.1 Planctomyces sp. SH-PL62 | reverse complement strand
TCGTTAAAGTCCAATTGCGTGAGACCATCGGTATCGAGGATCCGCAGCGTTGAATCCGAAAGACTCCCAAGGCTCACGGTGAAGGTATAGCGGTTGCCGCTGATGGCGTTGAATTTGAAGAAGTCATTATCTCCCGCCACTTCCAAGTTCCCTGCCGTCGTTGAAGGGACAGCAATCAGAGTCGCCGTTGACGGCGTGTTGCCGTGGTCATCGGAGGATGTCGTGCCGATCGTGTAGGACAACGAATTGAATTCCACCGACGATCCGAAGGTTCCCGTCGCGAACACGTAGGTGATGTCGGAGCTGTTGCGATGAAACGATTCAGACCACGTTCCGGACGTGGGAATGGTGATGGAATGATCTCCGATTCGATTTTGGGCAGAATCAAAATAGACGACCTCCGCCCTGGCCCCAGATTGTCCCCTGATGACCAGTGACACATCGCTGGCCCCGGTATCAAAGGTCGCTCGCATGGAAGACGTGGGATTCTGCCACTGCTGGGCCGTTTGGCCACCTGCGCCTGAAGTCGGCGAGAACACCGAAACGCCCTGCTGAGTCGAAGAGACGGCGCTGTAAACCGGCCCTCTCAGATTGTTCGATTGGAATCCAGTCGCATTATCGAGATGAAGATGCGGGAAGGCATCGCTGATGTCCTGATTCGGAAAACTGGCCGGGCTGGCGGTGAACACGGTCTGCAAAAGTCGATGTTCCATGACCTCCGCGGATTGTGCCAAGACGCATGGCCTTGCAGAACGTCGTTGGTTTCCCTTGAGCATACAGGCCAAGAGCGAACGGGTGCGTCGGCGAATCGAAAGTGGGCTCAGCAGATACATGGCATTCCTCGCTTCTCACCCTTCAGGCGGGTGTTCCTCGAATGGACCCCATTGGCCGGACGCTCCGGCGACAGATGTGTGAATGGGCTCGTTCAATCGAAGAAGCGGCATTGAGGATCGAACAGCGCGCCGATTTTCTGAGATTTCAAAAAACAGCACGGCGATGGCGACCTGCACCTCGCTGACGTCAGGCCCTCATGGCCTGGATGATTTGCAAGCCGGGGAAATGCTGCTCGAGCAACAGGGCATCGAGACGCGGTACGAGTGAAGAACCACAGGTCGCGTTGGGGAACGATGTCGTCTCAGCCGGCCGCGAGAGATTCCTTCATTGCTGCGAATAAATAGGCCGAATTAACTCTTGAACCACCGGGCGCTCGCGCAGAGCAGCGAAGGCTGAGTCATTCTGAATCTTGGCCAACCATTCTCGGTTGAGTCCGCCAATCGCCTTGCACTTTAAGATCAGCGTTTCAGCGCGATCGAGCAACTCAGCACTCTGGCCCGGATCGCTTTTAGCAAGCAGCGACCAACCGACGGCCGTGTCCAATAGATGTCCCAAATTGGTCGGCTCGGCATCTTCGGGAGTCGCATGCAGACGGATTGTCTCTTCAAAAATTTGTGCCGCCTGATCATCGTCCTGTAGGCCGTGGTACGCGGTCATCAAACGGACCATGTGCAATGCCCAGAATTGGCGAATCCCCGTGGCAGAAGGGAACTCCGTGATCGCCACGCGAAGCAAGTTGATGGCCGATCGCCGAGCCTCGATTTCGCGGGCCGGATCTCCCGAATCGCTGAGCGTATCGGCGATGTTGCCCAAGCTTTGAGCCAACTCCATTCTCACTCCCAGCAACCAAGGCCGCTGGTCCAAAACTCCCTGACGGAGTTCTCGGCTTCGCTCGTGGAGCTCCAACGGGGTTTCCCAGTCTCCTTTCTGGCGAGCGATGGCGCGCACGCTCAATGTCATATTGTTGAGAATCTGAGCCTCAAGCCGATCCAACTCGACGCGCTTGGCGGAAAACCCATTGGGATCAGGAAGCTTTGCACGCACGGCCTGACAGGCCGTAATCGCTTGTTGATAGATCTCGATCGCCTCGGCCACATTCTCAAATCCCGGTAAAGCAGGCGGCGGTGGCGAGAACGATCCCACGCGACGTAGTTCCTCGGAGAGCTGTCCCCCTTTGTGCATTGAAAGGGCAATCGCGTTCAACACCTTGCCGTACTCCAGTTTTGTGGAGACATCTTCGGAACGCCAAGTGTCCAACGACTGTTTCAACGTCCCCAGCAGTTCCAAAGCCGCAGTCAGGTGCTTCCGACGATCATCCGGATTGGGAGCACTCATCGCACGGCCATAGAGCAACTTCGCCGAAACGCGGATGATTCGAGAGCGTTCAATCACGACCTTCGTTGTCTGTTCGCGAGACATCGAACTTCGGCGAGACAGCAGTTGATCGCACAGAGCCTGGCTGGCGACGCACTGCGCAGCGGATTGGACGGGGTCATCGCGCTGACTCAAGATTTCTGCCCGCCGCAGTCCGGCCGAGGCCAGCAAGAGTTCCAACTCCACATCGTCGCGATGCGATTTTAGGAAGATGGCCAGCAACTCTTGAGCTTGCTTCACCGCCGACTCGGACATCTCCAGGTCGACTTTCGCTTCACGAAGTCCAATGGTTGTCACGGTCTCTTCCATCGATTCCGCCACATTCAGCAACTGTGTCGCCACGCGCCGCACTAATTCACGAGAATCCATGTCGCGGATCGGTTCCTTCTGAAAGAGGGCCAATGCGCGCTGCAGTATCCGCAACCGGAATGTCGCCGACTGTGGTTGTCGTAACAGCCACTCTTCATCAACCATCTGCGTTTGGCTTTCCAACGAGTCGACGGCCACTTTCAGACCCGCCAGCCCCTTCTCGGTTTCGCGGCTGATCGCCAACTGCCGCTCTGAGACGACACTCAGCGAGACCATTGCCACCAGCAGCATCGCCGCCGCCGTCGTCACCAGCGTTTGGTGTTGTCGCACCCAGCGTTTGGCTTGCACGATCACCGGTTCTTGCCACGCGTTGACCGCGTCGTCGTCCAGCCAGCGTTGGATGTCGTCCGCGAGGTCTTTCGCGCGGGCATATCTGTCGCGCACACGCGGTGACATGGCCTTCAGGCAAATCGCTTCGAGGGCGCGAGGCGTCCGCGGTTCGATGGCGGTCGGTTTGGGGAATTTTCCGGATCGGACACGTTCAATGATCTCGGAAGAAGAAAGCTGCGGACGTTCCGCGCCGACGGGCGACGCACCGGTCGATTCGGAACCGCGATTGCCGGCTTTGGGGCGTGCAGTGATCGGCGGCTGGCCGGTCAGGATGCAGAACAGGATTGCGCCGAGCGAATAAATGTCGGAGGCCGGCCTGAGCGTATCGACTTCTCCGCGGGCTTGTTCCGGGGACATGTAAACCGGAGTCCCCTTGATCGTCCCTACTGAGGTTTGCGAATTATCACCCCCCATCACGACGGTCGTGACACCTTCGCCGCCGCTATGCGCTTCATCGCGGCCCACGACTTTCGCCAAGCCCCAGTCGACGACCATTGTCTCACCGAAGTCTCCCAGCATGATGTTGTGCGGCTTGAGATCGCGATGAATCGCACCTCGGCTGTGCGCGTACGCCATCGCGTTGCAGACGTCGATCAAATGCCCCAGTAGTTTTCGGAGCACTGACTCCGACCACTCGCCGCCGTGGAACTCCTTGATGGCGTCGCTCAGGTTTTGGTCACCGATCACTCGCATGATGTAAAATGGCGAACCTTCCATCGCGTTGGCTGCGGTGCTGTTCGGATCGACGTCTTCGCGTCCCGCTTCGTACACGGGAACGATATTGGGATGTTCCAACTTGCCGGTGACTTCCGCTTCGCGGCGAAACTTGGCGATCGTTTCCAACGAGCCTTGCAAGCTACGCTTCACCACCTTGAGCGCCACATAGCGATCCAATTCCGGGTCCAGCGCTTTCCAAACTTCGCCCTGCCCGCCCAGGCCGAGCCGTTCGATCGGACGAAAACGCCCCGCCTTTGGCAGGCGAGTCGGTTCCAGGGATTCGGGGAGACTGTCTAAGGTCGGATTGGTTTCCTCTTCGTCTTTCGTCCGTGAATTCACGGCCGAGGGAGGCATGCCTGCCAGTGCCGGAGTTCTGAGGAAATCCTCGTTCGCGACTGCTTCCAGGCTGGCCCGTAATTTCTGAACGGCAGCTCGCAGTTCCTGATCATCGCCGCAGAGCTGGTTCAACAGTTCCAAGCGGAGATGATCTTCGACATCGACCACCTGCATGGCGACATCCAATGCTTTGCGTTCCAAGTTGGGAGTCATGAGTTGGAAATCTCCGTCGATGACGATCACTAAGATCGTGGGGCACATTTTTTTAACGTGCCTGTGAAACCAGGAAGTTACTCGGCACGATCAGGAGGCTCGTTCCACTTCACCGGAATCGGCCGGGCACGTTAAAAACGTGCCCCACGTTACGAAGACACATCAGCCTTCTTCCTGGCTTTCCGCCAGATACGAGTGCAACAAGGTCCGCGCCTGTAGCAGCTTTCGATTCACGGAGCCGGGATGGCAATTCAGAATCTCCGCGCCGATTTGTTCCGGAGACCAGCCGCCGAAATAGCGCAGGATGATGACGTTCGCGAGATCGGGCTGCGACTGTTCGAGACGCTTCAATGCCGCATCCAATGCCAGCATGGACTCGGCCTTGCCCACGAGTTGCCGACTGGAATCCTTGCTCTTGAAGCGACGTTGATCCAAGGCCAGTAACTCTTCGTAGTCTTCGATCGCTTGGGACGGTTTGGCGTCGGGGCTGGCGGGTTCGCCGACGTCAGCAATGTCGGCGGGCTGTTTCCCGAGATTGTTTTTCCGACGCACTCGCTTGCGAGCATGGTCGATCAGAATCTGCCGCACGATGTCGCACGCAAAGGCAAAAAAATGCTGGCGGTCGTTCCAGGAGACACGGGAAAGATTCATCAGCTTCAAGAAGGCATCGTCGGCGATGGACGTCGCATGCAACGACAACTGATCGCGGCGCGACATATTCTGCTTCGCGATCCGCTTGAGCTCAACTTGCACCAGCCGATACGCCCGGTCGCGCGCGTCCGGATCACCTTGTCCCGCTTGCTGGAGCCAAGCCGTGATTTGCCCGGTGGTCGATGCCGAGTTTTCAGATTCAGGCGAGTCCATTTCGAGTCTCTCTGAGGAATGTCCTTATGAAGACGATCCATCAAATGAGTGGTCTAAGGTCCGCAGTGTGATCCGGCAAGGTGCCGTCTCAAACCTCGCCAACCGCTTGGACCATGTCCCGGAACGACACAGCGATCTGCCAAATGCGGCCTTCAATGCCCCGCTGAACCCGATCGTGACTACGGCGGCAGGCAGTGCAACACGAATCAACGGCCGCCGGGAGTTTGCAGGCTTGACTGAACCTCGGCCGAGGAGTGAATGCTGAAGTTGTCCAAGATCACGTGAAACTTTTTCAAGCGAAGATAGGTTTCGTGCAGCGTCCACAACCGCAGCAAAAACAGGACGGCGGTCTCGCGCGCCGGCGTGCGGCTCATCGTCGTCGCTTGCACGCGCACGCCCGTCTTGCGCCGCAGAACTTTCACCAGCAGTTCCCGCCTCCACGTCGGCTGTGGGAACAATCCGCGCTGGCAAGCCCCGTACGACTGGGCTCCCTTTATCCTGCTCGGTCCCAGCGAATGAGCAACGATGACGTCCGGCCGCGAATCGAATGCCATCGCGTCGTCGCGTTGCTCCGGCATTTTGCCACCGGGCCGCGCCGTGAGCGGGACTTCTTCAGGCAAACTGACCGGTTCGCGGCAGGTCGAGATTGAAGCGGAGAGTTTGCGACCTATTTTTAAGTGCGAACGATCGACGAGCCATCCCCTCGCGATGGAGCACTGCCCACGTAACCCATTAGCGAGTCGGAAATTCCGTGGCCGACGCCACGCCGGAACAGTGGACTCTTTCATGAGTCGAAAACCCTTAGTTCAGACATTTTTGTAATTTTTATCAAAAGAAATGTCGCCGACTGACACCCGTTCTGCATTGAGAGAGAGAGGGGCAAGTGATGCGAAACGTTGTGGTGTGACCCAACGATTTCCAGACCAGTTTCGATGATGAAATCTCAGGTCCGCCTGCCTCTCTTAACCTTTAATTTCACGTTCTTTGGGGGAGAGAGATCGATCATGGCCACGATGTCGTTGGGGCGGATGTTGTTGGGACGTTTGATGGGACACCAGGCGAGTCGTCGAGGCCAACGGCGACCAGCTCCGATCGCTGCGCTGTCGCACACCGAAAACTTGGAGCCGCGGTTGTTGATGACGGCAGACCCGGATGATCAGATTCGTGATGCGATCAATCTCGGCACGATTACGACGCCGGTCACGCGCAATGGTTCGGTCAATGTGGCGATCGACGTGGATATCTATCGTGTTGACGTGACGGCCGGTCAACGGTTGTCGTTCGACATCGACCGTCCGACGACAAGTCGGTTGGACTCTTACATTCGACTGTTCAATTCGACGGGACAGCAGTTGGCTTTAAGCGACGACGCGGCTGCTCCCGGCGAAGTCCGTGGACTCGACTCGTACCTCGAATTCACGTTCGCCACCGCCGGCTCGTATTACTTGGGCGTCTCTGGCTTTGGCAACCGAAACTACAACGCCGTCACGGGGCTCGGAGACACCAACGGTAGGACTGGCAACTACGGGCTGGTGGTCACCAACATTCCACCCAGCGATGCCGATGACCAAATCTCGGAAGCGATCAACCTGGGAGCCATTTCCGGCACAGTGACGCGCACCGGGTTGTCGATTGACGGTGGCACCGATGTGGACATGTTTCGCGTGACGGTGACCGCCGGCCAGACGGTTCGCTTCGACATCGACAATTCGAGCCAGGGCTTTGACTCTTACATTCGACTGTTCAACGCGAGCGGCACGGAACTGGCTCGCAACGACGATGGCCCGACGCCCGGAGAATCGGCGAGTATGGAGTCCTATCTCCAATTCACTTTTGCCACCGCCGGAAATTATTCCCTGGGCGTCTCTGGTTTTCGCAACTCCGAATACAACGCGGTCTCCGGAGCGGGTGATGTGGCTGGCAGCACTGGGCAGTACACGTTGGAGGTTTCGCCGGGCACTGTTGATCCGCCACCTCCTCCGGGAACAGGTAATCGCGTGCTGTACCTCAACTTCGACGGATACAACATCACGCGGACGGAATTGGTTCGTTGGGCCGGCAGTGATTGGTCTGGGTCAGTCAATGATTTCGATGCGGACCAGAACGGCGTCAACGTGCAAGCCTTTTTAGGTAGCCGTGCCGATCGCGAGCAGATCATCAGTCAGATGCTCACCATGATTCAGACCGACTTGAATCCGTTTGGTATTCGAGTCATGCGGACCACCAGTGGGGCAGTGGAAAACCAAGGCGCGACGACGCTGTTCCTGGGACGCTCGACGTTGTCGAACGGTCTCGTCCATGTGGCTGACGATATCGACTTCGGCAACAACAATCGCACCGACATCGCCTTCGTCGGGGATGAGAATTGGGGCACCGCGTCGAACACGGCCATCGCGATGTCCGACGTCGCACTGCACGAGGCGGGACACACGTTTGGTCTGTATCACGTGCAGTCTGGCTCCGCCGCGGAAAGCATGGGACTGCGTTACAACACGCCGCAAAGTCAGTGGGTCACGGACACGCGGTTTGTCGATCAAGCCTTCAATGAACTTCCGGGCCACGGCGGTGGCCGCGGTCCGCAGAATGCCTTCCAGACCATGCTGCGAGCGTTTCCGGTCAACGGAAGCACTCCGGCCGGCAGCAACGGCGCGAATCCGTTGACCGCTCAAGAAGTTCGTAACATTCTCCTCGCGGGCTACGGCGAAGGGCCTCATAACCTGCCGATTCAGGACGGCTTCGCTCCGGACGGAGCATACGACGACCATGACCACGACCATGAGCACCATGTTGAAGGAACGGAGCTTAGTGAAGCGATCGCGGTCGCGACTCGGCTGGATGCGACGCGGTTGTCAACGGAGATTGGTTCCTACAGTGACGTCCTGGTGGCGACCGCGAACCAGACCGAGCGATTGACTCAGATCGGCTCGTCTCAAGCGGGTGAGTCCTCGACGCAGTTAAATACTCACGACGATGACGATCAGGTGACGTTGTCGAATCACGCCGAGTTTGCGAATCAGTTCCATTCGGCCGCGTGGGGCAGCTTGATGGAGGGCCTGCAGTCGCTGGCTTAGAGACTCTTTGAAATTGGGGGCCAGAAGCCCGGCATTTCACAAATGCGGGCTTCATAAGGTGGCGGTCGGGGTGGCATCAGTCGCTGCTCCGACCGCCTCTTGCATTCACGGCCGTACGAGGAAGCGTTTCAGAGGTAGCAGGCACATTCCATGTGCCGTCAGCCTGGGAAACGCCGACGGCACATGGAATGTGCCTGCTACTTTGGCGACAAAGTGAGTGCCATTGGGCTGGCGTCCTGCGGCTGATATGCGCGATCTCTGCCCGAACGACTCGTCGGCGAACGCGACGTGTGACTTGCGAGAGAGGTACAATCTTCCCCTCATCCTGGGGGAACGAGCGAGATGGCCGAATCTCAAGTGCGCGTGCTGCTGATTGATGACGACTCGACCACGTTCGTCATCACGCGCAAGCTCTTCGAAGAACGTGATCCAGGGCGGATCGTGTTGGAATGGGCGGGTTCGTTTGATGACGGCCTGGCGGCGATCCAAGAGTCGCGGCATGACGTGTATCTCGTCGATCATCAGATCGGCGGACGGAGCGGTGTCGAGTTGGTCGCGGCGGCGATTACCGCGGGCTGCCAAGCTCCGCTGATCGTGACCGCCAGTGACGAGAACCGGGAACTCGATGTCGCGGCGATGCAGGCGGGAGCGGCGGACTTTCTCGTCAAAGAAGTACATGACGCGGCGGCGCTGGAACGAGCGATTCGATACGCGCTCGAACGGCAACGCTTGTTGGCCGCTTTGGCCACGGAGCGGGACTTGCTGCGAGCACTGATGGAAAACCTGCCCGACAGTATTTACTTCAAGGATGCCGCCAGCCGGTTTTTGAGAGTCAGCAAATCCAAAGCGTTGCGATCGGGTCTGCACGACGCGGCCGAAGCGGTGGGCAAAACCGATTTCGATTTCTTCGCGACCGAAGACGCTCAACATGCCTTCGCCGACGAGCAAGAGGTGATGCGTTCCGGCCGGCCGTTGGTCGGCAAAGAAGAGAAGCACGTATGGCCGGACGGCCGCACCAGTTGGGTCGCGACCAGCAAGCTGCCGTTGCGCGGTCAGCACGGGAACATCATCGGGACATTCGGCATCTCACACGACATCACCGAGCAGAAGCAGGCGTTGCAGGCTCTGCGTGACAGTGAGTTCCGCACGCGGATGATTGTCGAAACGGCGTTGGACGCATTCATCGCGATGGACCGCGACGGATCGATCATCGACTGGAACGCGCAGGCCGAGGCGACGTTCGGCTGGTCCGAGCGTGAGGTGCTGGGCAAATCCATGGCGCAGATCATCATCCCCGCCCGTTTTCGCGCGGCTTACCAGGCGGGCTTGGAGCGTTACCTGCTCACCTGGCAGCCGACCATTCTGGGACAGCGTTTGGAACTGACGGCTCTGCATCGCAATGGGCAGGAGTTTCCGGTGGAGATGACCGTCTCTGCACTGCGTTTGGATGAACGACGCTTAGAGAACGGCGAGCGGTCGTTGAATGGGCAAAATGATTTGGCAACGCTCGAACGCTCGCCGCTCGCCAAAGACAGCGTAGTCTTCGCGGCGTTCATTCACGACATCACGAAGCGCAAAGCGGCCGAGGCCGCGCTGCGTGAAGCGAAAGAATCGGCCGAAGCGGCCAGCCGTGCGAAGAGTGATTTCCTGGCGAACATGAGCCACGAGATTCGCACGCCGATGAACGCCGTCCTGGGCATGACCGAATTGGTGCTCGATACGTCGCTCACCGAGTCTCAGCGAGAATATCTTTCGACGGTCCGCGAATCGGGCGAATCGCTGCTGCGAGTCATCAATGACATCCTCGATTTCTCGAAGATCGAGGCGGGCAAGCTGGACTTGGTCCCGGATGTGTTCAGCCTGCGCGAGATGCTGGGCGACACGATGAAATCGCTGGCGGTGCGAGCCCATCGCGAGCAATTGGAGCTGGCGTTTCGTGTCGCGACTGATGTGCCCGACACGCTGGTTGGCGATGCCGGCCGCTTGCGGCAAGTCGTGGTCAACCTGGTGGGCAATGCCATCAAATTCACACCGCACGGCGAGGTGGTGCTGGATGTCAGCCACGCGGAAGAAGGAATGTTGGAAACGAATCCCGACGGCGCGACATTCACACCGACGATCCTGTTGCACTTCTATGTGCGCGACACTGGCATCGGCATCGAGCCGGAGAAGCAGTCGCTAGTCTTCGAGGCGTTCGAGCAAGCCGATACTTCGACGACTCGGCGATACGGCGGCACCGGTTTGGGACTGGCCATCTCGCAGCGGATCGTGACGCTGATGGGGGGCCGCATCTGGGTGGACAGCGAAGTGGGGATCGGCAGCACGTTTCATTTCACGACGCGATTCGTCGTGCCGCCGGTGCCGTTGGAACCGATCACGGCTCGGTCTGTCGTGATGCACGGCACGCGCGTGCTGATCGTCGATGACAACGCCACCAACCGGCTGATCCTGGAAGAGATCCTCCACAACTGGGGCCTCGAACCCGTCTGCGCGTCGAGTGCCAAGCAAGCGGTCGAACACTTGCGTGCGGCAACTGCGGCGGCGCGGCCGTTTTCCATTGTGCTCTCCGACCTGCACATGCCGGACACGGATGGCTTCATGCTGGCGGCCGCGATCCGCCACGAACCGGCACTGGCGCGCACGATGGTGATGATGCTGACCTCCGGCGACCGTCCCGGTGACGCGGCGAAGTGCCGCGAGCTGGGCATCTCGGCGTATCTCTTCAAGCCGATCAAGCAGTCCGAGTTGTTCAACGCGCTGGTGGCGACCTTGGGGATCAATGCGCCCGAAGATCACGCGCTTCCAGACGTGACCGCGCCGCTGGAGGGATTGCCCGCGCTGCGCATCTTGCTGGCTGAGGACAGTCGGGCGAATCAAAAACTGGCGGTCGGCTTACTGACGAAGTGGGGGCATCAGGTCACGGTCGCCAACGATGGAGCCGAAGCGGTGCGGATGTGGGCCACTCCACCGGAAGGCCGGCCGTTTGATGTCGTGCTGATGGATGTGCAAATGCCGGAGATGGACGGCTTCGAAGCGACGGCGGCGATTCGCGAACTCGAATCCGCCATGGGCGGACTAAGCCAGCACACGCCGATCGTTGCGATGACCGCACACGCCATGAAAGGCGATCACGAACTCTGCCTCGCCGCCGGCATGGATGGTTACATCGCGAAACCGATTCGCCAGCAGGAAGTCATCGCCGTGCTACGGCAGGCACTCGCTGGACCGGCGAGCATGTCACCGTTGACCGGCGAGCCGGTCGGGGAGTTGGCTAGCATCGAGGCGACCAAAACGGCTTCATCGACCCGGCGGCTGAACTGGAAACAAGCTCTGAAGACGGTCGGCGAAGACACCGAATTGCTGCGGGAAGTCCTGGCCGCATTTCTCGAAGAAGGCCCGGAATTACAGGCCCGTTTGCGATCCGGAGCCGCCACCGGCGATTGGCTGACGGTCGCGAAAACCTCGCATACCTTGCAGGCGGCCTTGCGGCTGTTCGGCGGCCAGACTCTGGACCTGGCGGTGGCCTTGGAGAGCCGCTGCAAACTGGGGCAACTCGAAGAAAGCCGCGTCCTGTTTGAAAAGTTCAGCCAAGAGCTTGAGAATGTACTCGACGAAGTCCGAGGCTACTTGAAAGGCAACTAACCGCCATGCGTCCTGCACTGCATACTGTTCTTGTCGTGGATGATTCCGCCATCGATCGCCGTCTGGCGTCTGGTCTGTTGGAACGAGATGGTGGCTATCATATCTTGTTGGCCACCTGTGGCAAAGACGCGCTGATAGCGCTCCGAGCCCAACCGATCGACTTGATGCTGACCGATCTGCAAATGGATGAGATGGATGGCCTGGAACTCGTGGAAGCGGTGCGAGCCGACTTTCCGCTTACGCCCGTCATTCTGATGACCGCACTGGGCAGCGAAGAGATCGCGGTCAAGGCTCTCGAAAAAGGAGCCGCCAGCTACGTCGCCAAACGCCGCTTGCAACAAGACCTGATGGAGATCGTGCAGCAGGTCATCGACAGCTCGGACGAAAATCGTTTGCAGTCTCGGTTGATGCACCGCTTGGCTCGCAATGAATTCTCATTCGTGCTGAACAATGACTTGTCGCTGGTGCATTCGCTGGTGAAGTATTTGCAACACACGCTGCGTTGCGTGCGTCTGGCCGACGAAGTCGATCGCTTGCGCGTCGGCATCGCGGTCGAAGAGGCACTGCTTAACGCGCTGTACCACGGCAATCTGGAAGTCAGCTCTACGTTGAAAGAGTCCGATCCGAACTTGTTCGAAGAGACCGCTCGGCAACGCGGCCTCGAAGAACCGTACCGCAACCGCCGCATCTTTGTGGACGCGCTGGTTTCGCGCGACGCCGCGCGATTCGTCATCCGCGACGAGGGCCGCGGCTTCGATCCAACGACGCTCCCCGACCCCTGCAACCCCGCCAATCTCGAAAAGGCCAGCGGCCGAGGCATCCTGCTGATGCGCTCGTTCATGGACGAGATCAGCTTCAACGACCAAGGCAATCAAGTCACGCTCGTGAAGCAAGGCGTCCC
>CAMDEA010000194.1 GCA_945893045.1 Planctomyces sp. SH-PL62 | reverse complement strand
GTATTCCAGGCCGAGCGAACTCCGCCGGCCCGCCAGACTTCTTTACCGGTCAGCTTGTCCAACGCGACCAGCGAGCCGCTCTCAACGCTCGCGTTGACGAGCAGCAGTTTGTCGAACAGCACCGGCGAGCAACCCGAACCCCAACCGTGAGTCCCTTCGCCGACGCTGGCTTGCCAGAGTTGATTGCCATCCAGGTCCAAGCCAAACACGCCGGACTTTCCGAAGAAGACATACAGCCGCTCGCCATCGCTGATCGGCGTACTGGCGGCATAGCCGTGATACGAGCCTTCGCCTTGGTATTGATGTTCGGGCAGCTTCGGTTCAAACGGTTTGCTCCAGAGCGCCTTGCCAGTGCCACGTTCAAAACAGAGCAGATGCCGCACGAGTTCTTTCTGGTCTCCTTTGCTCGGTTCCAATCCGTAACCGGTGTAGCACGTCACATAGACGCGGTTGCCAACCACGATCGGACTGGATGAACCCGGCCCCGGAAGCTCCGCCTTCCAAACGATGTTGTCGGTGGATGACCATTTGGTGGGCGTCCCTTTCTCGTCGCTGATCCCCAATCCGCCGGGTCCGCGGAACTGTGTCCAATCGCCGCCAAACGCGGCGGTCGAAAGAGTCATCATCAACACAAATGAGTGCATGAGGCGGGCGGGCATGGCGAGCTCCTCCAGGGAAGTGAAGCGGTGGGATCGACGCGCGGGATCGTAGCGTGCGGAATGGGAAATTCACGTCTTGAGAGTTACACCATCACCGGGCAAGTGGATGACAGTCTGGCGAACGGGGCGGCGTCAGCCCGGTGGTACTGACTTCATGAGCGGAACGGCGCTAGCCGCCGGTGACGACGCGGAAAAAACTCTGCGATTCACCGGCGGCTAGCGCCGTGCCGTTCACAACTTTGGAGTTCCTCTCATGCGAATCGTCACGGGCGGTGTGCTTCACGAGACCAGCACCTTTGCGAGCGGCGTCACCGTCGTGCGCGATTTCGAGACCGGCATCGGCTGCGCTCGCGGGCGCGAGATTGTCGACAAGTATCGCGGCGCGAATTTTTGTGTCGGCGGGTTCATCGACGGTGCGGAGAAGCATGGCTTTGAATTGATCCCGCTGCTGTGGGCGTTCGCGTTTCCGAGTGCCGTCATCGAGCGTGCCAGTTACGACACGTTGAAGAATGAATTCCTCGATGGTGTGCGGCGCGAGATGGGGCAGGGGATTGATGGCGTGTTGCTCGATCTACACGGAGCGATGGTTGTCGAGGGGATCGACGACGGAGATGGCGACTTCATGGCGTCGGTGCGTGAAGTCGTCGGGCCGAACATCCCGATCATCGTGACGACCGATTTGCATGGGAATCACGCTCCGCTGCGAGTCGCGGCGGCGGATGCGATCATCGGCTACGACACGTACCCGCACATCGACATGGCCGAGCGTGGCCGCGAGGCGGCGGACTTGATCGTGCGTGCGATCCGCGGCGAAGTCCGGCCAGTCAGTGCGATTCGTCAATTGCCGTTGTTCTGGAGCGCCGCCTGCCAAGTCACGGCTCATCCGCCGATGGATGAACTGTTGCGTTTGGTCCACGAGGTCGAACGTCGCCCAGGGATGTTGTCCGCGACGATCTCCACCGGCTTCCCGTGGGCCGATGTGCCGGACATGGGAGCGTCGGTGATCGTCGTGGCGGATGGAAATCGCGCGGCGGCGCAAGCGGCGGCCGATGAGATCGGCGATTGGGTGTGGGCTCGCCGCGAGCGGTGGTACAAGCAGCCGCCGACGGTGACCTCTGCGATTGCCGAGGGGCAGAAGATCGGTCGCTTCCCGATCATGTTAGCCGACATGGCGGACAACACGGGCGGCGGCGCTCCGGGTGACTCGACCGAGGTACTGCGGACATTCGTCGAACAAGACTTGTCGGACGCATTGGTCCTCTACATGGTCGATCCCGATGTCGCGAATCAAGTTCATGCCGCCGGCGTCGGAGCGAAGCTGCACGTCGAACTCGGCGGCAAGTCCGATCCGATTCAAGGTCCGCCGGTGCCGCTCGATGTGGAAGTGAGGGCGCTGTCGGACGGCCGCTTCCGCTACGACGGGCCGATGTATGCCGGCGTCAATGGCGAGCTTGGGCTCTCGGCCTGGCTGCGATATCGGGGGATCAACATCGTCGTGGTCAGCGTGCGCATGCAGCCGCTCGATCAGGCGTTCGCGCGGTCGTTCGGGATCGACTGCTCGAAGATGAAATACATCTCGGTGAAGTCGGCCGTGCATTTTCGATCTGGCTTCGAGCAACTCGGCGGGCAGATCTTCAACATCAACGCCAGCGCGATTCACTCGCACGATTTGGCGTCACTGCCGTATCGGCGACGCCGGAAGATGTGGCCGCTGGATGCGATTGATGAATAGCCGTCGGCACATGGAGAGCGGATGAGTTTTCACGCCACCGAGTTCATCTCGGTGGTTCCCGCGCTTTTGCACTACGTCCGTCGTCAGATGTCTCGGCGATTTCGCGTAGTGCAGAAGCGCGGGAACCACCGACGCAAGGTCGGTGGCGAGTTTTTTCACGGAGTGCGTCGGCGGCTACTTCGCATTCGCGACCTCGGCTTGCGCGGTTTGTGGAGCGTCCGTGGTGGCTCGGCCTTGGTCTTTCGCGGAGACCGGTTGCGGTGGACGGAGGAAATAGACTCCGGCCGCGATCAGCATGGCGGTTGCGAGGATGCTGACGACGAATGTCGTCGCCGGGTGTCGGCGAGCGATCTCGACCAAGCTTGGCGATTCAGCCGCCTTGGACTTGAGCACGATCTTCTTCGGGACTGGCTCGGTTGCGTGTACGGGTTTGCCAGTCCTGGAAGCCAGCGATTTTGGCGCATCGGACGCACTTGGTCTCGATGTGGTGGCTGGTCTGGGTGTGACTCCCGACTTCGCCTTTGCGACCGTGGGAGAAGCCGCGACAGCATCGCTGTCGCCTGACGGAGTGGTCGTCGCCTGTGACGGAGCTTTGAGACTGGCGACTTCTTCCACGTTGCTGGGCAATTCGGTCTCAGTTGTTTTACGGGAATTGTCCAGCAGGTCTTTCAACCGCAGCGCGGCGTACATTGGCAGATGTTGCTCTTTCCATTCGTGCGAGGCATTCTCGAACAGCCATGAGGTCAGTTCATCGGCGAGTTCACGGCCGGTCTGGTAGCGGTCCTCGCGTTTCTTCGCGAGCGTCCGATCGAGGATCTTCACCAGCGATTCGGGCACGTCGGTTCGTTCGTTCGTGACGAGTGGCGCGGGCTGCGATTGATGAGCCATCAGGCGTTGGACCAGCGTCCCTTCGGTGAATGGCGGATGGCCAGTGAGGGCACAATAGAACGTGCAGCCGAGGCCGTAGATGTCGGCTCGCGAATCGACGCTGTGGCTGTCGATCGCTTGTTCGGGAGCGAGATAGTCGGCCGTGCCGATGACTCGTTCGTCGTGTTTCAGCGTCAGCGATTCTTCGTCGATCGTCTTGAAGAAGCGGGCCAGGCCGAGGTCAAGGATCTTGATTTGACCTTCCGTCGTGAGCAGCAAATTGTCCGGCTTGATGTCGCGGTGGACCATGCCTTTGGCGTGCGCGTGAGCCAGTCCTTCGGCCGCTTGTCGAATGACATCAGCGACCGTCACCAAGTCCAGGCGATGATTTTCACTCTCGTTGATGAGGTTCGTCAGCAGCTTGCCCTCGACGTACTCCATGACCAGGAAATGGATGTCGGTGCCCGCCTCGACCTGCTTATCGACGTCGAACGCGCGGATGATGTTCGGGTGACTGAGGGCCGCGACCGCTTTGGCTTCACGGTAGAAGCGGCCGAGGTAAGACGTGTCGCCGACTTTGTCGGCCGGCAGCACTTTGATCGCCACCAGATGGTCCATGTAGATGTGCCGGCCCAGATACACCGCGCTCATCTGGCCGGTTCCGAGCAATCGCATCAGGCGATACCGGCCGAGGAAGAAACCTTTGTGCCGGCCTTGCAGCAGTTTGTCCGCCTGCCAACTGGTGACGAGCTCGCGTTTGATGAGTTCTTCGGCGATCACACGCGAGTCGTTGAAGTCGCCGCCGGCCGCGCGGATCTCGCGAACGACGTTCTCCAGCGGTTCGGCGGCGACCAGTCCGCTGTTGCGAACGCCGTTGACGAACGAGGCGGCAGTGAGTTTGAGGGTCATGGTGCGGTCTCACACAAACAGGGCATGCGCGTGGCGGTCTCGAATGTTCGAGGCGCGGGTGAAGTATTCGTCCGCCAGATGCTCGCGTCCGGCTTCGTGGAACAGGTTGGCAAAACGTTCGAGGGCGGCGGTCAGTTCGTCCGAGTCGGCACCGAACTTTCGTTCGCGGAGCTTCATGGCTCGTTCGACGGCTTCTTCGGCCTCGTCGTCACCGTGGGCGATCCGCACCTCGGCGAATTGCTCGACGGTCGGGATCATGTTGGGGTGATTGGCTCCGTGCAGTTTTTCCGCCAGCGTGACGAGTTGCTGCGACGACTCCAACGCTTGATCGAATTGCATCTGCCGCAGATACAGCTTCGTGAGCCGACTGAGAGCGGGCACCGACTCTCCGGGGCGAGCTTGCTGATGCGGTTCGCGCAGAGCCAACTCTTCACGCGACAGCGATTCCACGTCGTCGAGCCGGTTGAGCGCCAGATGCGCATCGGCGAGCGCTCCGAGCACATCGGCGTGCAACAGCGGCAACAGGCCGAGCGTGCGGACATGCTTCTTACGAATCGCGGCGCACAGTTCGATCGCTCGTTCCGGTGCTTTGTCGGCGACCATCAGTTTGGCCAGGCGGTGCATTCCCTCGGCGACCGACTTGTGAGCCTCGCCCAGTTGCTTCCGACGAATTTCGAGAGCTTTGCGATACGACTTTTCGGCGGACGCATGATCGCCGCGCGCGACCGTCGCGTCGCCGACCAGCACGAGCGTCGTGGCGACGTCGGGATGATCTCCCCCCAGCACGTCGCGCTGCACATCCAACGCGCGGCGATAGAAGATTTCGGCTTGCTCGAAATTGTTGCGAGCCGCGTGCAAGTTCCCGTAGGTGCTGTAGGTCAACGCAATCGCCGCATCGCGCGCATTACGGCGCTTGTCCTGGATTTCGACCGCTCGCGACAAAACCTGCTGCGCACTGCCGTGCTGACCGCACTCGATGTGCAGTTTTCCGAGCGACGTCAACGTCAACGCGAGATGTGGATCGTTTGGTCCGAACGCTTTTTCGTAAATGTCGGCCGCCTGGCGATAGATCGACTCAGCCTCGTAAGAACGGCCGGCCGCCAGCACGACTTCGGCCAGCCGCCGCAACATTTCCGCGTGCAAGGCCGGATGCGTTTGCGATCGGGCTTCCCGGATTGCGAGCGCTCGTTTGAAGAGCGACTCCGCCGCTTTGTAGCGGCCGTCATCGAAGCGAATCGTGGCGAGGTTCGCCCAGCTTTGAGCGACCAGCGAATGTTTGCGGCCGACGGCTCGGCGGCGTGTCCACAGGGCTTTGACCGCTTGATTCCAGGCTTCGCGATGCTGTCCCTGCAAGCGGAAGACTTCGGCCAGGTTGTTGAGAGTCGTCGAAACCGCGAGATCATTCAGCGTGCCGTCGCACTTCATGATCTGCACGTTGAGCTTCAGCAGTCGCGCCGCTAGATAATACTCGCCGCGCGCGACATGCAGCGCGGCGAGATTGTTCCGCGTGCGCATCATCTCTGGCGTCGTCGTGTGAATCTTTCCGCCAAGCAGTTCGAGCGCCCGCTTGCAGTGATCCATCGCCTCGGAGTACCGCGCGTCGGCGTACAGCGCTTCCGCCAATTGATTCAGCAGGATCGCCAATTGCACGCGGCGTTCTTCGCCAAAGGTCTCGACGATCCGTTGTGCCCGCCGCAGCAACACGATCGCGGCCGTGGGGCGTTGCAACTCCATCTCCAGGGTGGCGAGTTGCGCAATGATGTCGGCGACCTGGTAATGCCCCTCGCCCAACGCGGCGATGCGAATTTCCAGAGACTCATCCAACAGCGGCCGGACTTCCGCATAACGATGCTGGTCGAAATACATCTTCGCCAGCCACTGCAACGCCGGAAACAACTGCGGATCGCGAGCCGGAACCTGGCCGCGAAGCTGCGCCAGGTTCTGAAGCATCTCGCTTTCTTTAACGTCGTGTTCCGGCATGACCAACTTTCACAACCCAAAGTAGGTCAGGCTTTCCAGCCTGACCTGTTCGCTTCCAGCAACGCGGAAAGCCTCTGGGTCAGCCTGGAAAGGCTGACCTACGGTTAGTTCTTGCCCAGCATGGCATGGATGCTTTCGCCATCCACGATGTCGTAGGCCAGTTCGCTGTCGTGTCCGCTTTTCACGGACTCGTGATCGGTCGCCAGCTTGCCGCGCGACGCTGAGCGTGACTTCGCGGCGGCATGAGCCTCTTCGGCTTCGGTCTTCTCATCCAACGCCTGCATCAGCGATTGGTACACCGCGAGTTGCACTTCCGGTGACTGAAATGAGTTCACGACCGAAGCAATGCCCGGCAGATACGCGGTCAAGACTCTCCAACGTGAAGCACTCATCGGCGGGACTCCGAAATGGCAGGAAGTCAAACTGGGAGTGCGGCGATGGGTCGTCGCACTCCCATTCGGTGGTAGCCACGTTCGCCAGAACGTGGGGGTGTCACTGGTTGGCCCACGTTCTGGCGAACGTGGCTAAGTTTTTGAAACTGCTGTTAGTGCAGCAACGCGCTCTTCGAGAGATTCACCGCGAGTTGGTCGGCCGTCATGTCGGCGTCGCTCTTCGCGAGAGAGACCATCGGAACGCTCGGTTTCTTGGCGGGTGAATCGAAGACCGATTCCGTAAACACCGAAGCCGCCGGCGCGAGCGGTGCCACGGTGACTTTCGGAATCTCAATCGGCAGCGAGGTGACGTTGCCGCCCACTTGCAGCCGGCCGTTGAACGTCGAACCCGATTCCACGTTGAGATCTTTGGTGATCACGTCCCCCAGAATCGTGCCGCTCGAATTGATGACCAGCAGGCCCAAGGCTTTGACGGTGCCATGCACTCGACCGGCGATCTCGGCGTGTTGAGCGAGAATGTTGCCTTCAATGAGAGCGGACGGGCCGCAGACCAGCTTGGTCTTGGTCGTGACATCCCCTTTGACGACCCCTTCGACCATCAAGTCCCCTTCGGCATGGACGTTGCCTTCGATGACCGTCCCTTTGCCGATCAAGTTTTGGAGCATGCCGTGCGACTCGGCGGGCGCTGCGGCATTCGCCTTTTGCTCTTCTTCGAGCGTGGTCTGCAACTCGTCGATGTTCTGGCTGACCGTCGCCATCGTCGTCGAACCATTACCGTTGCTGATGTAAGTTGCCTTCTTGGCCGTCTTCGTTCCGAACATGCTGACTCCCCTGTTGCCTGGTGGATGAATGGAATGGGCTGAAGGACACCGCCGGCGCACTTTTTGGGCGTCGCTCGACGGGTCACTTACTGTCCGTCAGATTTTTGCAAAACGCATTCGTAGCCTTGGCATTCCGAAGACATGTTCATAACGACTAGCAAATTGCGAGCAGTCATAACGGTCGTAGCGATTGTTCGGCCGCAAAGTTCGCGGGACCGGCACAGCGTACAGCCATTGAACGCCGCGCTTCGGCGGTGAAACGGCTCGCAGATTCAAGCGACTCGTTGCCGAAACGCCCGCTGTGTTTCCGAAAGCCCACACGCCGCGAAGTTCCGAGGGATCGTTGAGGCTCACCCGATCCGCATAGCCTGACCCCTGATCGGTTCAAGCGGCGCGGAGTTCAGGCATCGAGTTCGCCTGATTGATCGGCAGCGACAACAGGAGCTCGACGGTTCGTGCGGCGGCCCCTTGTTGAGTGGCGACGAATGCCTTCGCTCGCACGCCGAGTTCCTGCGCGGTCGCTGGTGACTTCAGCAACTCTCGCACGGTGCTGGTCAGTTCTGTCTCGGATCGCACGACCCGCGCGGCGTCGCGTGCGAGAAGTTGTTCCACGATGTCGCGAAAGTTGCAGGTGTTCGGGCCAAACAGTACGGCCGCTCCGTAGGCCGCTGGTTCGAGCATGTTTTGCCCGCCGCGCTGAGTCAGACTGCCGCCCACAAACGCGATGTCCGCCAACCCCCAGCACGCTCCGAGTTCTCCCAACGTATCGAGCAGCAAAACGTCTGTAGGATGGGCACTCTTGCCCGTCGCACAACCGCTCGATCGGCGTCGCAGATTCAAACCACGTGACGTGACCAGCGACGCGACCTCTTCAAACCGTTCCTTGTGACGCGGGACGAGAATCAGGCGGAGGTTGGGAAAGTCATTGCGCAATGTCTCCCAAGTTTCGAGAGCGAATGATTCCTCCGGCGCTTGTGTGCTGCCGGCAATGAAGACTTCCTCTTCGGGCTGCAATCCGAAGAACTCACGCAGCTCGGCGGTTTTCGGATTTGAGCGGTCTGAACGAACGCCGTCGAACTTGATCGAGCCAGTCACGTGCAGCCGGTCGCGCGGTGCTCCCAGCGACAGCAAGCGATCTGCATATTCATTGTTCTGTGCGGCCAACAGGTCGAAGCCGCTCAGCAGCCGGGCGATCAGTGGGCGAATGCGGCGATAGCCACGAAAACTCTTCTCGCTGACTCGTCCGTTGATGAGGGCCAGTGGGATGCCGAATCGTTTCGCGGTCAGCACGAAGTTCGGCCACAGTTCCAATTCGACCAGCACGATTGCCGACGGCTTGATGCGTGCGATTGCGCGGCGAGCGGCCCAACTGAAGTCGAGCGGAAAATAACAGACGGTGTGCTGTGGGTATTCTTTCTTGGCGACATCGAGTCCGGTGCGAGTCGTCGTCGTGATCACGAAGTCCCATCCCGGACGCTGAGCCGCCAGCAGCTTCATCATTGGTCGCAGTTGCAGCACCTCGCCGACGCTGACCGCATGCAACCAGAGACAGGGCTTGGAACCGCTCTGTTCTGGCAGTTGGCCCCAGAGTTTCTCTGCCCAACCATCGCGATATTTGCCCAACATCCAGCGGCGGTACAGCAGCACTGGCGAGACTGCCAGCAGCAACGCGACATAAACCAGATTCAAAAGCCAGGGCATCCATGCCTCACATGTCGTAAGACCGGGGTCAGGCACTTCGGAATTTCCGAATTGGCCGCGAACAATTTTGCAACGACCCACATCTCGTTCGGCCAATTCCGAAATTTCGAAGTGCCTGACCCCTGAGTTTCACAAAATCATCCAATTGCTCCGTGACACTTTTTGAACTTCTTGCCGCTGCCACACGGACAAGGATCATTGCGGCCGACTTGCGGGGCGAGATTGCGAATCGGCTGCACGGCGGGCGGAGCTGGTTCGGACGAATTCGTGCGGACGTCGCCAGCGTCCATGCCTTGTGGTGGACCGGATTCCGTGGCGGCCTCTTCGCGGAACTCGGCGTGCGAGGCGGCGCTTTCGTGGAAGACCGATTGAGCGACTTCCGAGCTTTCACGTTCGAGACGGAAGATCGCGGAGGTGACTTGCAAGCCGATCGTCTTCCACATCGTGTGGAACGCGGCCATGCCTTCGCGGCGGTATTCGGTCTTCGGGTCTTTCTGAGCGTAGCTCGACAGCCCGATGCCCGACCGCACGTAGTCCATGTAATAGAGGTGCTCCTTCCACGCGCTGTCGAGCACTTCGAGGATCAGCGTCCGTTCGGTGTGACTCATCTCCGGACGGAAGCGGTTGTCGTAGGCACCGAGCACCAATTGCTCGACATCTTCGCGGCTACGGTGGCGGAGTTCTTCGACCGTGCAGCCGAGTTGCAACACTTCGTTGGCCCAATTGACCAAGGATGCGAGGCCATCGGCGTTCGGCAGCGCCGGGCCGGCGACTTTGTCGTCGGGATTCGCTTCGGGATACGTCTGAGTCAGCAATTCCTTGAGCCGCTGCGACAGCGAACCGTCGCCGAAGTAGTCGGAGCTGAGTTGGTACAACCGCTGCGCGAGATCATCGAGCGTTTTGCCGCTGAACTCGGCCGGTTGCAGATCCGTTCGGAAACGGGCATTCGCCCAGCCGAGAATCCGTTCGAGTAATGCCCCCGGATCGTTCTGAGTGCCCGGCGAATTGAGGAACGTGTTGATGGCGATCTCGACCGGGAACGCGATCTCTTTGGCTTGCAGATGCTTTTCGAGTTTCTCCTGCACGATGGCGATGACTTTTTCGGTATCACGCGAGTCGATGTCGGCCGGATCGCAGCGCAGTCCGAATTGCTGGCCGAGCCACGAAGAGAGCGAGAATTGACAGAATTGCAAGTGCATCAGCGTGTCGAGCGGCGACAGGTCGAACTTGTCGATCGCGGCCATCGCGAGCGGGCGGATGAACTCGAACAAGTCGTCGCGGCCGACTTTGCGAAGCGCGACATCGGTCAGTTGGCAGCCAAACTGAGCGTCGGCCCAACGCGCCATCGCCTTCCAGTTCCAGTTGCTCTCTTCGTCGGCCAGCGACAAGTTCTCGTTGATCGCTTCCAGAATCTGATCTTCGTACTGCCGGCTGGCCTGGTCGCGCAGATAGTTCGTGAACGGCTCGCGATCCATGTCACGGATGTCGTTCGACTCGAACTTGAGGTGCAGCGTGTCCTTCGCCCACGAGCAGATGGATTCCCAGCGGTAGTCCTTGGCCCAGAAGTGCCGCACCCATTGATCGACCTGCTGCGCGATCATGTCGAGCACCAGTTGCCGGCAGTTGCGGCCGTCAAGAATCCGCTGGCGGTACGAGTAGACGTGCTTGCGTTGCGCGTCCATGACCTCGTCGTACTCCAGCAAGTTCTTGCGCACATCGAAATGATGCTCTTCGACTTTCTTCTGAGCAGCTTCGATGCGCTTGGTGACCATCTTGCTCTCGATGGCTTCGCCGTCCTGCATGCCCATGCGAGTCAGGATGTTCTTAACCCACTCGCCCGCAAACTTCCGCATCAAGTCGTCTTCGAGCGACAAGAAGAAGCGGCTCGATCCTGGATCGCCTTGCCGGCCGGCGCGGCCGCGCAACTGCAAGTCGATTCGCCGCGCGTCGTGCCGCTCGGAGCCGATGACATGCAGGCCGCCGACCTCGGTGACTTTGTGACCCTCGGCGGCCATGCCTTCACGATCGGAGATTTCTTTCGTGAGGGCGTCCCATTCCGACTTGGGGACATCCAGCCGCGTCGCGTACTTCTTGCCGAGTTCTTTCCAAGCGGGATATTCCGGATTGCCGCCAAGGATGATGTCGGTCCCGCGGCCAGCCATGTTCGTAGCGATCGTCACTGCGTTGAGCCGCCCGGCCTGAGCGATGATCTCGGCTTCGCGTTCGTGATTTTTGGCGTTCAAAACTTCGTGCTTGATGCCGTGCTTCTTGAGGTACTGCGAGAGGTGCTCGGACTTCTCGATGCTGACGGTGCCGACGAGCAGCGGGCGGCCGGTGGCGTGTTCGCGTTGAATTTCGTCAGTGATCGCCGTCCATTTCTCGTGCTCGCTGCGGAAGATCACGTCCGGAAAATTGACGCGGTGCATCGGCCGGTTGGTCGGGATCGAGACCACATCCAGCTTGTAAATGCGCCAGAACTCTTCCGACTCGGTCATGGCCGTGCCGGTCATCCCGCCCAGCTTTTTGTAGAGCTTGAAGTAGTTCTGCAACGTAATCGTGGCGAGCGTCTGCGTTTCCTCTTTGATCTGCACACCCTCTTTGGCCTCGACCGATTGATGCAGGCCGTCGGACCATTGGCGGCCGGGCATCTTGCGGCCGGTGAACTCATCGACGATGACGACCTCGCCCCCTTCGACGACGTAATTCACATCCAGCTTGTAGAGGAAGTGCGCCTTCAGCGAGTTGTCGATCAGATGCGGCCACTCCATGTTGCCGGCGGTGTAGAAACTCTCGACGCCTGCAAGCTGTTCCGCCTGCCGAACTCCTTCGTCGGTGAGATGGCAGGTGTGCTCTTTCTCTTTGACCTCGAAATGGACATCCCGCTTCAGTTGCCGAGCAATCCAGTCCGCCTTCGGGTACTTGCTGATGTCGTCCGCCGCCGAGCCGGAGATGATCAGCGGCGTGCGAGCCTCGTCGATCAGGATGTTGTCGATCTCATCGACGATGGCGAAGTCCAGCCGCCCCTGCGCCTGCTGTTCGCGAGTCGGCTTCATGTTGTCGCGGAGGTAATCGAAGCCGAACTCGTTGTTCGTGCCATAGGTGATGTCGCAGGCATACGCCGGGTGGCGTTCGTGCGGCGACATGAAAGACTGAATCGCCCCCACCGTCAGGCCGAGTCCCAGGTGAGCCGGCCCCATCCATTCCATGTCGCGCTTGGCGAGGTAATCGTTGACCGTGACAACATGCACCTTACCGGCCAGTCCGTTGAGGAACGCCGGCAGCGTCGAGACCAGCGTCTTGCCTTCGCCGGTGACCATCTCGGCGATCTGGCCCTTGTGCAGGATGTAGCCGCCGAGCATCTGCACGTCGTAGTGCCGCATCTTGAGATAGCGTTTGCTCGACTCACGCATCGCCGCGAAGGCATCGGGCAGCAGGTCATCCAGAGTTTTTCCGTCAGCAATCTGTGCTCGAAACTTGCTGGCCGATTCACGCAGCTCCGCGTCCGAAAGCTTCACGTAGTCCGGCTCAAGCTGATTGATGCGGTCGAGCGTCGAGCCGGGGATGATCTTCGTCGAGCCGTCTTTTTCACGCGCAAAACCGATGTTCCGCACGCGGCGTTCGTTCGACGAGCCGAACAGCTTCGTGACGAAGCGTTCTACCTTGCCGGTCGCCATGCCAAAGACTTCACCGACGGTATCAAGAATGTCCATTGTGGGGTCTCAAAGTTTCGCTGATTCGGGCCATCGAAATTGGTGAGCGGGGTGGCGTCAGCCCCCCGGTGGTCACTGAAAACCGGGGGGCTGACGCCACCCCGCTCG
>CAMDEA010000193.1 GCA_945893045.1 Planctomyces sp. SH-PL62 | reverse complement strand
GTCAGCCCCCCGGTTCCGCGGCGAAGATACCGGGGGGCTGACGCCGCCCCGCTCGCCTGTTTCATTCATGGCCATGCAAGTTTTCTTTCATCGACCATCGGCGGTGTGTTCCGCGAGGTTGTCGTCGGTGGCTTGCTCGTCACCTCGGTCTTCCTGCGTGGCGAACACGTTTTGGCCGTTCGAGTTGACTTGAAGTCTCCCTACTACGTTCGACGGCGCTCGCGTTGGCAGAGCCGCTTGGGGTGTGGACCGTTCTGAGGATTGGTTGCGAGCGCGTCGGCCGGATGGGGCCGGTGCCGAAGACTTGGTTCGTTCCGACAGGACTTGCAGATACGCCTGCTGAATTCTTTCCGGCGTGATTTCCGTGGTCGAGTCGGGGGCGGCCTGGCCGAACGCGAGCTGTCCTTCTGCGATGCCGGTGGCCTTGCTCGTGGCCACGGAGTCTTCCGCGGCGGCGTGTTTGCTGTCGTAGCCTGGGAGACTGACCTTCGCCATGTCGGAGAAAATCACCGGTCCGTTGGACGGAGTCAGCCGGATGCGCACTGCCAGTTCCGCTTGATGATGTCCCTTACGGCTGTAGGGCACGAAGAGTTGATACGCCGGGCCAAACTGCGTGTTGATGAGATACGCTTTCCACGCACCTTTGACAAAATCGAACTCATGCAGTGCTGAGCCTTGTTGTTCTTCCGGGCCTTGGTCGTCAAACAGAAAAATGCGGACATCGCCTTCGACCTCAACCGGTGTGACGCTGTTCTGTGAGAAAAAGAAAATCTGCGCGGCGACGCCGCGAGCAGGTTTCTCATCGACTCCGACTCCATCCGCCGGCTGCCACATGCACAGAATCCGCACCGCCGGATTGGCTGCCGTCGCCTTGGGATTGACCCCGCGATGCGTCCACTTGGAGAGCAGGCCGGTCGTTGTGCAACCAGGCAGCGCCAGGAACACCATCAGAGACACCACAGCTCCGAACATCGTTTTCATGTGTGGTTTCCTAACGCGGGGTTCAGCCGCACTCCAACAACGGCATTGGCGAGCGGGGCGGCGTCAGCCCCCCGGTGGTTTCGACGCCAGACCGGGGGGCTGACGCCGCCCCGCTCGCCAAATGACGTGTGTGGAATGAGGGAGTCCATCAGGGATTCGCTCGTGAGAAGCGATCCAGAATTGTCTGCTTCTTAATCGGTTTCGGCTGACGCGGCGGAGTGCCGTTGATGCGTTGATAGTTTGCGCCTTGGATGCCGCTGGAGGGTTCGTCGCTCGTGGGCGGCACTGGCAACACGCGCGGCGGGTTGCCGGGATTGTTGCGGGCTGGCGGCGTTGGGTCCGAATCGTTCGGCATCGGCGGCGGAGGTGTCGGCAGCGTGGAATTCTTCGGCAGCGTCCACATTTCTCCCGGAGCGTAAACCGGCGGAGTGGAACCATCCGCAGGGGTGGGGCACGCGAACAGCGGGCCGTGAATCGCTTCCGCTTCCGCTTCGGTGTAGTGCAGCCGTTCGGCTTCGATCTGCTTGATGATCTCGTTGACGGTGGCGTTCTTCACGATTCGCGGAGTCAGGAAGACCAACACTTCCACGCGGCGGAAGGTGTGCGCGTCGTAGCGGAAGGCATTGCCGAGGATCGGAATGTCCCCCAGCCACGGCACCTTGCGGGTGATCGTGTCTTCGCTCTTTTGAATCATGCCGCCCAACACGACGGTCTGCTCATTGTCGACAGAGATGGTGGTCGAGACCTGCGTGATGTCTTTGACCGGTGAAGTAATCGGATTCCCGTTCGCCGTTGTCGAGAGCACCACGCCGCTCTTGAGGTCGTACTTGCTGCGCTGAGCCGAGACCAACATCACGATCCGGTCGTCCGGCGTGATCCGCGGCGTGACTTCGAGAATGATGCCCGCTTCTTGAGGCGTCGCGATGGGAGTGACGACGCCGAGCGTGGAGGTTTGGAAGTTCGTGACCACGGGCACGAGTTGTCCCACGCTGATTTTGCCGAGCTGATTATCCAACGTGCGGATCTGCGGCCGGCTCAGGATTTCGATTTTGCGGTTCGCGGACAACGCTCGCAGGAGCACGTTGACCGACTCCGAACCGGCCGACATCACCAGGCCGCCGTAACCCAAATCGCTGTTCAAGCGGCCCAGCGAGAAGTTGCTCAAACCTTGGGAGGCCACCTTGCTGGCACCGGGTGCGTTGATGTTGTTTCCCAGAGGATTATTGTTGAAGTTGAAGCCTGGCAGACCCACGATGTTGGGCGTGACCGTCGAGACATTCACCGGCGAAGTCGTCGTGATTTGTTGCGTGCCGTTTTGCGTGACCTGCGTGCTGTTTTGCACGAATTGCTGCGTGACGCTCGCCTGGCTGGCGATATTGCTGCGGTTAAACAGCAGCGAATCCTGGAAGCCCAACTCAATGCCGAACTCGTCTGTGTTGTCGAGCGTGACTTCGACGATCAGCGCCTGAATGACGACTTGCTGCTGAGCCATGTCAATCCGATCGACCATCGCTTGAATGTCTTTCAAATAGCGCGGCGTCGCACTGATCAGCAAGCTGTTTGAATTCGCTTCGGCGACGACAATGATTTGCCGTTCGAGCTGCTCGACATCGCTGACCAAGTCTTGATTCCCTCCCTGCTGGGCCAAATTCTGTTGCCCTTGCAGGAACAGCGTGATGGCCGTGGCGACCTCCGCAGCCGGACTGTTCTTTAAGCGAACCACCGTCATTGTTCGCTGCCGCGCATCGCTGGCGTCCAGACGCAAGATGATCGCTTCGACCACGCCCAGCGCTTCCGCACCGCCAACCGCGATGATGCTGTTGGTGCGGATGTCCGTCGAGAACTTCAACGGAATGAGCTGGCTGCTGGCATCCTCGGCCCCGGACAGTTGGATGCCGAGCTGTTGGTTCTGCTGACCACCGCCACGCTGTCCCTGTCCTTGCTGCTGCTGATTGTTGAAGAGCGTATTGAGCATGGTGACGATCGACGAAGCGTCGGCGTTTTGCAGCGTGAAGTGCTTGATTTCCGCAACCATCGACGAAGGCTTGTCAAACCGCTTCACAAGTGCCTGAATGAGTGCGAGGCTCTCTTCGGGAGCCGTCACGACCAAGCTGTTGGTGTGCGGATCGGAGTTGATGCGGATGTCGGCCAGGATGCCCGATTGCACCATCGCTTCGCCGTCCTCGGTGTCGAGCATTTGCAACACAGCGCTCTTGGCTTCACGCAGCTTGGTATCGACTTGCCCGCTGGCCGCGCCGCCTCCGCCTTGACCGCCGCCCTGCGCGCCGCCTTGCGTGGCTCGTGCTTGCTGTGGCGGGCTGATGACGCTTTGGAGCGCCAAATTCAGCAGCGTGGCCATGTCGTCCGCGACGGCGTTCTTCAATGGAATCAAGCGGATCTGATTGACGGCTTCTGAGCCGACTTGATCCAGCTCTTCGATCAGTCGCCGCACCTCTTCCAGATCGCGCGGCCGAGCCTGCACGATCACCGAGTTCGTGCGCGAATCGGAAATCGTCTTCACGCGGCCTCGCAAACCGCCAGCGGTTGAGCGCGTCGTCCCCGGCGTCGTGGCTTGTCCGCCGGCGGTGCCCGTCGTGCCGCCGCTGAAAAAGCTGTCGATCGCGGTCAGTACTTGACTGGCGACCGCGTATCGCAAGCGGAAGACCTCGAACTCATTCGTCGGGTCAACCGGCTGGTCGAGCTTTTTGATCAACATGTCCACAGTCGGCATGTCGCGCTCCGAGGCGAGCACCATCACGGCGTTCGGCTTGCCGATCGCGATGACCACAATCTGTTGCGTCTGATCGGTTGCCGAACGGCCGCGCGAGCGATTCAACCGCTCGTAGACGGTCGTCAGTAAGTCCGCCATCGATTCGCCATCAACATGCGTCAACGGCCGCACATTCACGTCGGGGACCGAACCGGACAGCATGGTTTCGATTTGAGCGATCAGTCTCTTGACCGCTTCGACGTCAGCTTCATTGCCGCGCAGGATCAGCACGTCGCCCATTTCTTCGACAATGACATCCCCTTTGAGCGGGCCGCTAATTGACGGCTCATTGGATTTGTCCGACGGCGCTTCCATTTCGGCGGCGTCGCTCGGCTGCTTGGGGTCGGCGGGATTCGTCGGCTTGGATTCGGCTTTCTTCTTGGCATTCTTCTTCGCTTTGGGCTTGGCCGGAGTTTCCGCTTGCGCGAGTTCCGTGTCGTCCTTCGATTCCGCCGCGCGAGCTTGAGCCAACTGCTTGATCGCGGAATTGATCGTCTGCGTGACTTGTCGTGGATCACGCTTGGTAGACACCAGCCGCACGCTGCTGTCCCCAGCATTCGAGACGATGTCGAGTTTCATCACCAAATTCTTGATCGCCGCGACCTCCGTCGGAGGACCGTCGATCAACAGCCGGTCCCCTTTCGTATCCACGCCGACGGCGAATCGCGCCACGCGCTTCGGAGCCGCTTTCGGCAAACGTGAGGCGGCGGGACCGCGGTTCGCTGCCGGAGCGTCTTTCCAGACGACAAAGCCGGGTAAGCCATTTGGTCCCTGATCGATCAACTCGGCATCCTGCTCGAACGCCTGATACAGCGACCGGGACACATTCCGAGCGGTCTGATGCTTCAACGTGACCGCGACCCAACGCCGCGGCGTTTCGGAAAGGTTAAGCTCCTCTTCATCGTTCTCTTCCTTCTCCACGAAGGCGGCTTGTTGGAGAAACGGATCGCGCTGAGACCGTGAATCCTTGGCGAGCGGGGTGGCGTTAGCCCCCCGGTTTCCTGCGACATCGCGAGACGACCGGGGGGCTGACGCCGCCCCGCTCGCCGCCGGGCCTGTGCCATCACCGGCGGCTAGCGCCGTGCCGCTCACAGCACCGACCACCGGCCGCGCGTATTCGCTGCGCGCGTCGCGCAGGAAGACGAGGTCGAGATACTGCCCGCGTTCGAGAATTCGGAAGCCCTTCGCTTCCAGGTCGCGGTTGAGAATCTTCACAGCGTCGTTGAGCGTGTAGCGGTTCCAATCATTCCGTGAGAAACGCCCCGGCGGCACCTTGTCGATGATGAGCTGCCGGCCGCTTTGCTGCGCGACGTCGCGCATCACGTCGCCCCAAGTCTTGCTGAAGTAATTCAACTTGATCGGCTTGTCATTGGAATTGAGCGGCTTGTCCTCGGAAGTGGGGGCGGCACCGTTCGACAACATGGCTTCGGCGGCGGCTTGTTGAGCAGCTTGCTCAGACAGGTTGGGCTGTGCTGCCGCCGGTTTTCCGGCCTTCTTGCCGAAGAGCTTCACATCGGCCGACAGGAACTCCGCGTGCCACACGCTCAGCGAGCATGTGATCGCCGTCAGCCCCACACCGATCAATCTCAGTCGTCGCGGATTCAAGGCAGCCTCCTTGCCGATGGGCCATTTCACAGACGTCATTGTCTGCGTGGCGGCGATTTCCGGCGGTACGCTCCGCGCACCCTCCGGGATCGACACGACCCGTCATCTCTTCGTTATCGGCAAAGTTTCACAGACCGGTGAGGCAAACCGGATCGGAAATGTCGGCGGTGATCGCGGCAAACTTCGCAGCTTGCCTGTGTTGCCAGTAGCTGACTCTCCGAGACGGGGCGCATCGGAAAGAAACCCGACTCAGAGAGTCCGAGTGAGTTGTTTCAGCACCGAAGTTGTGTGACTCGGTAGCCCAGGGCGCTTAGCCCTGGGTTGGAGTGTCCAACGCCGACGGTAAGCCCCAACGGGGCGCAACTCGTTGGACAATCGAACGAGTGACGCCCCTTCGGGGCTTCCGAGACTCTGACGAATCGCCAACCCAGGGCGATGCCCTGGGCTTTCGAGTCTGACCCCGTTGGGGCCAAGACCGAAATACAAATCCCGACCGATCACTGGCCATCGTCAACACCAACTTTGCTTGACCCTCTGGCTGCTCAGCCAGACTTCTTCGGCGCTTCCGGAACAGCGGCAGGCTCCAGCTTGCGCAGTTGGTTCAGAGTCTCACCGAGATCGAGCCGCCAAAGCACGTCGTCCTTCTTGAGCAGGACCGCTTTCTTGTCGATGCGCACGACCGTCGCCTCGATATCGGCATAGCGCAGGACTTCTCCTTCGTGCAACACCATCGAGCGATTGTTGGCCAAGTCCGAGAGTCGCATTTCTTTCTTGCCGTCCACTTCGAGGATGCCGGTCAGTTTGGTGAACTGCGCCAGGTCATCACCGACGTTGATGGTGATGTCTTGCTTGACGGTGTTGGGTGGGTTGCCGTTATCGGCGACTTGCACAGTGACTTTGACCGGTCCGGGGACGAGCGTGGCGGGGGGCGTCCATTTGAACTCGCCGGTCGCGGCGTCGATCTTCGCCCCCTCCGGCGCACCGGTGCCGAGCGAAAAGGTCAGCTTGGATTCCGGATCGTCGTCGGTCGCTTTGATGGCGAAGATGAACTCTTTACCGAGCACCGCTTGCCGCTCGCTGATCGTCGCGAACTTCGGCGGCTGGTTCGTTTGCTTGAGCGTGACGGTCAACGGTTGCGCGAGTGGCTCGCGCAGCCCCGGAGCCTTCACGGTCACTTGCAGCTTGAAGTCGCCGAGTGCTTGCTCATCGTCCGGCTTCCAGGTCAGCTTTCCAGACCGTCCATCGAGCGACAGCCCGCTGGGCGCGTCTCCTTCGAGCGTGAACAGCGGCTCGCCCGCTGACAGATCGAAGCCCGTGGCTCGGCACAGCAGGTCAAGCGACCCGCCGCGCGAGACCGACTTCGTGCCGACAAACTCCAGCTTGGGAGCATACGGCACCGGCTTCACGAAGGGGTTCCGTTTCAGGATCGGATCAAAGTTCGCGATCGTCCGCTTCGCGAACTCCGGATGGATCGGCACCAGTTCCACGACCTCTTCCGTCAGCAGCGCGACCGATTTCTTCGCCGTCCCCGTCATCGAGTTCGCATCTGGCGTGAGCGTCCAACTGTTGCCGCTGACCTCGGTCACATCGAAGTAATGTTTGCCGACGCGAACCAGGAACGGAGTCTTGGCGGGAAACCCTTCGACGTGCCGCACCGTCAGCGGTTGCGTGGGGTCATGCCAGTCCTCGGTGATTTCCGTGCGAGGGAATAAGGATGGCCCGCGCGGCGGAGCGTCACGCAGCGACAGGGCCTCGAACTTCATGACAACCGCCAGCCTGGGATTGCCGGTCGCGGCCGGGCTATCGAGGCTCAACTGCGTGATGCTGTGCAGCACATCCGCTTGGAAGTACCGAAACAAAAACAGCCGCACCTGAGCCAGCGTCGCATCGGCTTTCAAGGTGGCCCCGATGGCCACGAACGGTTGGTTCGCGGCCGTCCGCGGCGGATCGGGAACGACGGACACGTTCGAGAATTCAGCGACCACTTCGGCCATGTCGGTCAGCCACTGCTGATACTGCGTGGCTGCCTCAGTCGGCTTGGGCGAGAGGCTGCGGCCCTTCCATTCCTTGAGCTGTTTCTGCTTGGCGAGCACCTGAAATTGCTTGTACTCACGGTCGTCGCGCAGCGTCTGTGCGTTTTTTCGAGCGGACTCGGCCACGACGACAGGCTCGATGTACCACGACCACAGCGTGGGAACGAAGCCAATCGCGACCACTGCCGCCAACCCGCCCGCCAAAAGTTTTTCGCGCATCTGCATGGGATCACCAATTGAGGGGCTAGGGGCTAGTTCGGGAAATCAAATTCACAACGAGGACTCGCGGGTTCATTTTTTACTCGGCGCTTGAGGCGACTTCTCCCCTAGTCCTTGGCCCCCAGCCCCTTGCCCCTTCTTCTTCACCGGCCGCCAGGCCACATCCAAATCAAACTTAAAGGGATAATCTCCGTCGGCTCCGTCCCGCTTTTGTTCGTGCGGCACGACCGACACTCCCTCGTTGCTCAACAGCTTCGAGGTCAAATCGTCGATGTCATCACGTTCTTTCGCGAAGCCGTCGCCGCGCACCGTACCCACCACTCCACCTGATCCCGGCAGACAATTCACTTTGCGGAGGTAGCGACGATCGGTCCCCTGCATCGCCTCGGTCAGTTCAAATAAACGGTCCAGCCAGGCCACGCGCTGATCGGTCCATTTGCCGACACTGTCCACGTTTTTGACCATGCCTGCCGCACCATCCAGCTCGATCTTGAGCTGCGCGGCTTTGTCCTTGTGCTCGAGCGTCTCCGCTTCCAGCGAACGGACCTCGAACCACCGCCACCCGAACGCGCCGATCAGTACCGCAGCAGCCGCAGCGCTGCCGACGCTGCCCCACAATCGCCGCAGATCGCGCGGCACGACCGGCTGACGCGGATGCAGGAAGTCCAGCGGCTCGGCCAGCCGTCCAACCTGACCAAACAGCAAACCCATCGGACCAGTGAACAGAGCGTGTGAGGCAACTTCGCCCCCCGCATCGAACGTCAATCCCGGCAGCACCAGTGGGTCTTCGACATGCACGTCACACGCAAACCGCTTGCGGAGCACAGCCGCCAGTCCATGCAACTTGGTCGGCTCGCCCCACAACCAGGTGCGTGACAAGGTCAACTCCGGATGCTGCCGCTTGAGTGAGACCAGGCTGCGATTGACCTCGGCGACGATCGCTTGTTGTTCGCGTTCCGGCGTCGTCGCGTCGTCGGGCAGCCGCGCGGAGTGCGTCAGCAACAACCCTCGATCGCGCAACAGCAGGATCTCGACATGCTGCTCGTGCGCGACGATCGCCAGCTCGACCGCATGTCGCGGAGGCGGATCGGACTTCTCCAGCCGCGCGATCAACTCCACCATCGCCGGAGCGGTCAGGCTGACTCCCGCCAACTCGCAGCCCGTGCGTGACAGGACCAGTCTCAGTGAGTCCAGCACTTCGCGGCCGATCGTCGCCACCAGGACTTCGCGTCCGGCCACGCCGTCGCGCGGCGGCAGCGGCAAGAAATCCAACAGCAAGGTATCAACCTGCCGCGCGGACTTCGCCGCCGCTTGAAATCTCACAACATTGGGCAGCTCCGCATCGGGGACGTTGGGAACTTCGATGACTCGGACGACGGCGTCCTCGCGCGGCAGCGTGACCAGCACGCTCTTGGCCGTCAGTCCCAACGACGCGAATTGTTCGATCAACCAACTGCCGGCCGCCGGCACGTCGAGATCCGGCGACTTTCCCTCCGGCCACTCCAGCGTGAACGCTTTCCGCACACGCACGCCGGCGTGAGTGACCTCGGCGTCGAGTCCGCAGACTTGTCGATGTTCCCAATCCAGAGCCAGAAAGTCGGGCATGCTTTGTTCCGTCGAGACGAGGCCAGTGTCGATCAGGGGTCGGGTGTGCGAATTTCAGATTTCGCCGCCAGAGTCTTTTCCACTCCCTAAGCGTCGTCGGCGAAATCTGAAATTCGCACACCCGACCCCGGTGCTGGTTCAGTTGCGCTGCCGCGACATCATCCGCCGGAGCGACCGCGAAAAACAAGCGGCGAGTGGCGGGATACGACAACAGTCCGCCGACTTGTGCCGACAAATCCGATTCAGCCGTCGGCCGCGGCGGATCGCCCTGGGAGAACGCCGCGACCGAATCACTCGACGGTCACGCTCTTGGCCAGATTCCTCGGCCGGTCCACGTTGCAGCCGCGCAGCAGGGCGATCTCATACGACAAGAGCTGTAACGGAATCGAGCAGACCAGCGGCTGCAAATACTCCTCGACGAACGGCACGTAAACCACGTCGTCGGCCAACTGATCGAGCTTCGCGTCCCCTTCACAGGCCAACGCGATGACCGGGCCTTTGCGCGCTTTGATCTCTTCCAGATTGCTCATCACCTTCGGATAGATGTGGCCGCGCGGTGCGATGAAGACGCTTGGAGTCCGCTCATCGACGAGCGCAATCGGACCATGCTTCATCTCGGCGGCCGGGTAGCCTTCGGCGTGGATATAGCTGATCTCTTTCAGCTTGAGCGCCCCTTCCAGCGCGACCGGGAAGTTGTAGAGCCGGCCGAGATACAGGAAGTTGTCGTAGTCGCAGTACCGCTGCGCGATGTCTTTGATCTGGTCGTGGCATTCCAGCGTCTTCCGAATCGCGTCAGGCATCGCTTGCAGGTGCGAGATGATCCGCTGCCCGGCGGGATACGACATGTTCCGCAGCCGGCCCAGGTACAACGCCAGCAACGTCAGCACGGTGACTTGCGAAGTAAACGCCTTCGTGGACGCGACGCCGACTTCCGGTCCGGCGTGCAGAAAGATGCCGCCGTCCGCCTCGCGCGCGATCGTCGAACCGACGACGTTGCAGATCGCCAGCGTCGGATGTCCCTTGCGTTTGCATTCGCGCATCGCGGCCAACGTGTCGGCGGTCTCGCCGCTTTGCGTGATCGCGAAGACCATCGTGCTGGTCGAGAGTGGCGGGTTGCGATAGCGCAACTCGCTGGCGTACTCGACCTCGGTCGGGATGCGGGCGAACTCCTCGATGAGGTACTCGCCGACGAGTCCCGCGTGCCAGCTTGTGCCGCAACCGGTCAGCACGATCCGGTCGATGCGCCGCAATTGCTGAGGCGTCAGATTCAAACCGCCGAACTTCGCGGTCGCTTCGTCTTCATCCAAGCGGCCGCGCATCGCGTTTTCGATCGTTTCCGGCTGCTCGAAGATTTCCTTGAGCATGTAGTGCTCGAAACCGTTCAAGCCCGAACCGCTCTCGGCTTGTGCCAAGACCTGCACGTCGGGAGCGTGTTTGCCAGTATCGCGATGATGCAGTTGCATTCCCTGCGAGGTGAGCACGACCAACTCGTGATCGGAGAGGTAAACGACTTCCTGAGTGTGTCCGGCCAGCGGGCCGGCATCGCTGGCGAGGAAGTATTCACCCTGTCCCATGCCGATGACCAACGGGCTACCCAACCGCGCGGCGATCAGGAAATCCGGGATGTCGCGAAACAAAACGCCGAGACCGTAAGTTCCTTTGAACTGCTTGATCGCTGCCTCGACCGCCTGAATCGCGGTGTTCGATGACTCAGGATCTTCGCCCATCTTGATGAGTTCACTGAACTCGTGAGCGATCAAGTGCGCGGCGACTTCGGTATCTGTGCTGCTGCGGAAGACATAGCCCAGCGTCTGCAAATGTGATTTCAAGATCGAATAGTTTTCGATCACTCCGTTGTGAACGACGACCACTTCGCCGTTGCCTCCCACATGCGGATGCGAATTGATGTCGCTGGGTTGTCCGTGCGTCGCCCAGCGCGTGTGCCCAATGCCGAGAGAACCGTTGACAGGATGCTTTTCCAACAGCCGAGCCAGTTCCTGCACGCGGCCGGCTTTCTTCCGAATGGAAATCTCGCCCGCATCAATCACCGCGATCCCCGCGCTGTCATAGCCGCGATACTCCAACCGACGCAGTCCCTCCAACAGAATCTCTGCCGCAGGTCGAAAGCCGACATAACCAACAATGCCACACATGGTGATCGTGCTCCGTCACGCAGGAAAAAGAAATCGGACAACCAAACAACCAACGTCGTTCGGTCGCTGAGGAGGGAAAGGATTGGCGAAGAGTGCCGAGAGAAATCCGGCAGGAGAGAAGCGAAGCCAGTCGGGAAACTAGCGGCGGGACCGTATAAGAATTTGGCCGAATGGGTCAACACGATTCGCAGACGGCATTACGTGATTCGGATTGCGGATTGGAACGTGTTGCGTTGGTACCTCGCACACGGATGCGAGAGGCGCACACGGATCAAACAGTCAGTCGCCCCGCCTCCATCCGTGTGCGCCTCTCGCATCCGTGTGCGAAGAACTTGGATTCCGTTCGTGTCAGCAGTTTGAAATCCCGCAATCGGCCGCTCGCAAAAAGGAAAACCCGGCTTCTTTAGAGAAGCCGGGTTCGTGGGGGAGGGATTTTTTTGGGTGACCGGGCTGATGCCGAGCACCGCGAGGGAGGGAGAGAGATTCTGAGGAACCGGAGGGAGGAGGGAGAGGAGAGACGTGACCTTGTCGTTGTTGGCATCGAGGCTGAGGAGAGAGAGTTCAGCGAGTTCGATGACAGGAGGTTGGAGAGAGCACCAAAACTTTCGAGAAAGACCGGCGACGGACCTCCTTGTCCATCGCCTTCCATGAGACGGACATCCTTGTCCGCCTCGAATTTCATGGACCCCACCGAGCTTGTCTCGGTGGTGAATTGGCTTAGCGAGCGTTCTCCGCGACAGTGATGATGGCACGTGGAGTCGTCTTCTCGGCGGAGGCCGTGCGTGTCGGATGCCAACCAGTGACGCGGGCCGAGTCCGGCATCTTGGCGGCGATGAATCGAACGGCTGGAGTCGCGGCTGGTTCACGAGTCGCTTGCGGGCTGTCGTCGAACTCTTCGTTCGCGGAGCTGCGGCGCTCATAAGTGGATTTCTTCACCGGCGTCTCACCCGATTGTGAATCAGTCGAACGAGTCTTTTCGGTGTCACGAGTGGCGGATCTCGTTCTGGGCAATTCCGTTTCCGGAGTCGGACGCAATGCGGTGTCGGTGCTGGCCGGGCCGAACGCTAGCGCACTGCCGGCGGGAACGAAGCGGTACGTTGTCTGAGTGGTCGGAACCTGCTTCACCACTGTGACTGGTTGCATCACGACGACATCTTCGTCGATGTACTTCATCGTGTTGACCGCGACCTTGCGGGTCGTCTGAACCGCGATCGTGCGCGGGACGTTGTACGTCACCTGCTTCGTCCCTTGGATGGCGACTCGGCGGGTCACCGGAATCTGCTGAGCGACCGTTTGATTGACGTACTCGCGGGTCGCGAACTGCGACGGCGTGAATGCTTGACGGGTCGCGAAGCCGATGCGGTTCATCTCGGCCATGAAGCCTGGGCGGTTGTCGTACTGACACGGATCGATTTTCTGATTGACGTGCCACTTCGTGACCCATTGACCGCAGTTGCGTTGGACCGTCTGGCACTCGGTGACGTCTTGGTACGAGCAGGTCGGCACGTTGACCGTCTTTTGATCGACGACCTGCCGATACTCGGTGACGGGTTGATCGACATAGCTGGT
>CAMDEA010000192.1 GCA_945893045.1 Planctomyces sp. SH-PL62 | reverse complement strand
GGATGGGAATCGAACCCACCTGGCGTCTTTTCAGACGCCACACTGGGTTTGAAGCCCAGGGCGGTCACCAGAGCCGCGTACACTCCCGAAGAACCGGCAGCCTATTTCGCAAGCGGCAGAATCGCCACCGTCGGACTGCGTGCGATGTGCATAACTGGAACAGCGGGTATCACCGATTCTGTCTCCGCCAGTTTCCTGCGCGACACAAACCCGCAGGTCATGGCAGCCATCCAACTCGGCCGATGTCTTCTGCGGCCGCGGCAGCCCTTGCCGGTCAGCGCCGAGTTTGAGAAGTCCCGCCTTGTTTTCGCTGAGATGCGCGTGGTCCGCGGTGACCCGCCGTGAACAATTTCCAAAACCCGATTTCGGAGTTTCACTATGAAGAAGCACGCCCTGCTGTTGAGTCTGTTGATGGTCACGGGGTTCGTTTCGAGTGCCGCCGGAAAAGATCGGATGTGCTGTTGCGATCCGTGGCCGGCTCATCTGCAAGCACAATGCTGTGCGGGAACACTGTTGCCGTATCACGTCTCGCTCAAGCGTGCTGAAGATGCCACGCAGGCGGAAGCCGCGTTGGCGCAGGTGACTCAAGAAAAGAGCAACCTGCAAGCGGAGTTTGCCAAGTTGCAGGCGGAACTCAAGGCCGCCGTCGCCAACCGCAACGCCGCGGTCGCTGAGCGTAACGCGGCCATCGCTGAGCGCGACAAGTCGAAGAGCGATCGCGACTCGGCGTTTGCGGAACGTGACAAGGCTCGCGTCGAAGCGGTTGAGTCGACGAAGGTCGCGAACGATCAAAAGAAGCTGGCCGATGCCGCGAAGCAATCGGCTGACGCTGCCGCGAAGGCCAAGACGGAAGCGGAGGCCGCTGTTGCCGTCGCGGAGGAATCGAAGAACGGACTCGCCAAAGAGAAAGAGGCCATCAGCGATCAACTGAATCGCGTTCAAATCGCGCTTGTCAAAGAGAAGGAAGCAGCGAAGCTGGCCAGTGACGAGAAGTCCAAGGTCGCCGCCGAGTTGAAGAAAGCTGGCGAGGAACTGGCCGACCTGCGACAGAAGCTCGTCGCACTCTCCGAGAAGAAGGAGAAGAAGGACGAGCAAAACGAAAAGCAGGACGAGGCGACCAGCGAGACTCCGACAAACGTCGAAACGACGCAGACCGAGTCTGACGAGTAACTCGGCAAACGCTCGGCAAACAGTCCAGATCATGAAGCCCCGCATCGTTGATGCGGGGCTTCTTTTTTGAACGCTGATCGACGCTAATCTTCGCTAATAGGACAAGACTGTCGTTCGGTCCTGCCGCAGAGGAGCCTGTCTTGATTGGTCGCCGGCTGATTGCTGTCTGTTTGATATTGCCGCTGGTACTTGCGCAACCAGCCGCCGGCGACGAGCAGGACTTCTTCAAGCAGCGCGTGCAGCCGCTGCTGGAACGTCGCTGCTATGAATGCCACAGCCATCGGGCCAAAGAGTTGCAGGGAAGCCTGACGCTCGATTCTCGCAGCGGTTGGATGAAGGGAGGCGATTCTGGAACGGCGATCGTGCCGGGGAAGCCGGACGAGAGCTTGCTCATCAAGGCGGTGCGGCGTGCCAGCAAAGACTTGCAGATGCCGCCCGGCGAGAAGCTGAAGGATGACGAGATCGCGGTGCTGGTGGAGTGGGTTCGTCGCGGAGCGGTTGATCCGCGCGAGTCGCCGGACTCCGAGAGCGGCGGCGGATCGTGGACCGAGAAGCTGGCTCAGAGGCGGAAACATTGGTGCTGGCAGCCGGTGAAACGGCCGGCGGTGCCGCACGTCAAGCAGAACGATTGGTCCAACAATCCGATTGATCGCTTTGTGCTCGCACGGCTGGAGGCCGAGGGGTTGTCCCCCGCGCGCGATGCGGATGCGTGGTCGCTCGCGCGGCGGCTGTCCTTCGTGCTGACGGGATTGCCACCGGAGTTGATTGATTCCGTACCGCGACCGTCAGGGAGCGGCCCGGCCGTGGAGAATCGGCCGCTCCCTGACGGTCGCGGTACGGAGTTTTACCCACGAGAGTACGAACAACTCGTCGATCGGACGCTCGCGTCGCCGCAGTTCGGTGAGCACTGGGCGCGGCATTGGATGGACCTGGTCCGTTACAGCGACACGCATGGCTCGGAACACGATCCGCTGATCCCGCACGCATGGCGGTATCGCGATTATGTGATCCGTGCTCTCAACGGCGACGTGCCGTATGACCGCTTCGTGCGCGAGCACTTGGCCGGCGACCTGCTGCCGCCGCGTTGGAATCCGACACTTGGCATCAACGAGTCTCCCATCGGGACCGGCTGGTTTCGGTTCGTCGAGTTTTATCCGACGCCGATCGACGTGAAGAATGAGGAGATCGTCGTCATCGACGCTCAGATCGACGCCTTCAGCAAGACGTTTCAAGGACTGACCATCGCGTGTGCTCGGTGTCACGACCACAAGTTCGATGCGATCTCGGCTCACGATTTCGCCGCTCTGTACGGCATCTTCGCGAGCAGTCGCACGACGATGCACCGCGTCAATGACCCGGTGGCTCAACTTGCGTTCGATCAGCAACTCGTTGAACTTAAACGTCCGATTCGCCGCGCACTTGCCGAGTTGTGGCGTGAGCAATTGACTCACTGGCCGACCGCGATCTTGGCTGCTCGTGACAGGGTCCACGAACCTGATCCACCGAAGCGGGGCGAGAAAGACAAAGCGGTTCCGCCGATGCCGCCGCCGTTCGCGGCGGGAACACGATCGCTCGAAGCGGAATCGTTTCGTTGGTTGACGGCGCTGAAAGCCGTGAAGTCAAAGCCGGCGGAACCGCTGCATGTGTTGACGCGGTTGGTGAAAGCCCCCGTGGGGCAGGTTTCCAACCTGCCAGTCAATCGCCTGGACGGGCAGGTTGAAAACCTGCCCCACGAGGCGGACGCGATTGACTCGAAATTGTGGACGGACTTGGCGAACGAGCGACGGGCATTCGATGAACGCCGAGCGAACTCTGCCGCGCGATTCCGCTGGTTCGCCGAGTTCACCGACACCGACGCTTCCGGGTTGCTGACGAAGAGCGGCGATTGGTTTGCCACCGACAACTTTCCACAATCCGGGGCCGCCGGCGAGTTCGCGGTGTCGCCGATTGGAAACAATGTTCTCACCGCGATTCTGCCGCGCAGCCGCAGCACGCACTCGATCAGCAACAAGCACAGCGGCACGTTGCGGTCGCCGAATTTCACGCTCGACATGAAGTTTGTCAGCGTGCTCGCCGGTGGAACGAACGGGGCTCGCGTGCGGTTGGTGATCGAAAACTTTGTCGCTGACGGCGTGTTGTTCACGCAGGTGATGCCGACGCTCAACGATCCGCGATTGCGGTGGATCACATTGTCGGTTCGCGAAGCCTGGGCGGGGCGGCGGGCGTATCTGGAAATCATTCCGCGTGACGAGATGCCGTATCCCGGCAAACATGCCGATGCGCGAATCCTCAACACCGACGGCCGCAGCGGAGTCGCTGTGCGAGCGGTCGTGTTTCACAATCAAGGGGGAGCTCCCGAAGTCACGTCCCCGTTGCCGACAGAGTTGTGGCAAACGGAGGGCTCGTGGCCGTCGCTCGCGAAAAAGTTGGCGACACTGGCGGGTGACGCGATCAATGCTTGGGCGAACGAACGCTGCACCGACGAGCAAGCTCGGTTCGTCGATGAGTTGCTGCGCTCGGGCGTGTTGCTCAACGAGGCTCCGGCCGAGCAGGAGTTGGCCCGATTGGTGGCGCGGTATCGAGAACTCGAAGCTCAAATCCCGGTGGCGACGCGAGTTGGCGGTGTCGCTGATGAGCAGGGGTTCGACGAGCGACTCTTTCCGCGCGGCAACTATCGCCGCGCGGGTGTGCCGGTGCCGCGACGGTATTTGGAGGTGCTCGGCAAATCTCAATCTGAGATTTCAAATTTGAGATTTGAGATTTCAGGAAGTGTAGGCAGTGGCCGGCGCGAGTTGGCCGCTGCGGTTGTCGATCCGCGCAATCCGCTGACGGCGCGCGTCCTGGTCAATCGGTTGTGGCAGCATGTGTTCGGAGTCGGACTGGCGAAGTCCGTCGACAACTTCGGGGCGCTCGGTGAGCCGCCGAGTCATCCGGAATTGCTCGACTGGCTGGCTGCTGAGTTCGTGGACTCCGGCTGGTCGATCAAGCACCTGCTGCGGCTAATGCTGACGAGTCGCACGTTTCAGCTTTCGAGCGAGGCATCTCCCGCCGCGAGAGAGCGTGATCCCAATAACCGATGGCTGTCTCATGCGAGCGTTCGTCGGCTGGAAGCCGAGTCGTTGCGCGACTCGCTGCTGTTCGTCTCCGGCCGATTAGATCGTCAACAAGGCGGGCTTGGCGTGCCGTTGCCATTGCGAACGGGATTCAAAGACTTCGAGAACCCGCTTGCCGGCCCGCTCGATGGCAACGGCCGGCGCAGCGTGTACCTCGAAGCTCGGCGAAATTATCCGCAGTCGCTGCTGATCGCGTTCGATCAGCCGAAGCCGGTGCTGACGGTCGGCGAACGTAACGCGACCAACGTGCCGGCTCAAAGTTTGGTGTTGCTCAATGACCAATTCGTATTGATCCAAGCCAGGCTGCTGTCCGACAGAGTTCGCTCGTTGCCGACCATCGAATCGCGACTGCAAGAATTGTGGTGGATCGCGTTTGCTCGGCCGATCACGAAATTAGAGATGACTCGCGCGATCGAGTTTCTGAAATCACAAGCCGCCATCCTGGGGATCACCGGCGACGACTGGCAAAATGACGCGAGTGCCTGGAACGAGTTGGCTCACGCATTGATCAACACGAAAGAGTTTTTGTATCTGCGATGAGCTGAGGGCTGTTGGCTGAAAGCTGTCGGCTGTGATTTCAAACTGAAGAGTTGAGACAACAGCCATCAGCCAACAGCTCTCAGCCATCAGCCGGAGAAAACATGATCGAGCGGCATTCCATTCTGAGACCGCAAACTCGCCGGGAGTGGTTGCGGAATTCACGACTCGGCTTCGGCATGATCGCCTTGGCGGGAATGCTGAACGAGGTCACGAAAGCGGACTCTTCCCTTTCCGATTTTCGCGTACCGCATTTCGCGCCGAAGGCGAAGCGTGTCGTGATGCTGTTTATGGACGGGGGAGTTTCGCAAGTCGATTCGTTCGATCCAAAACCGCGACTGACGGCCGAGCACGGGCAGCCGTTCAAAATGAAGATCGAAACGACGCAGTTCGAGAACAACGGCTCGACGTTCGGTTCGCCGTTTACGTTTAAGAAATACGGCGATTCGGGTATTCCGGTCAGCAACATGTTTCCGCACATCGCGCAGCACGTCGATGACCTGTGCGTGATCCGCTCGATGCAGTCGCCGTTCGCCGAGCACGCTCAGGCGTGTTACATGCTGCACACCGGGCATCAGTTGCAGGGGCGGCCGAGCATGGGAGCCTGGGTCTCGTACGGACTCGGCAGCGAGTCGGCGAACTTGCCGAGCTTTGTCGTCGTCAACGGCGGGCAGTTGCCGCTGGGAGGGATCGCCAACTATTCGAGCGGCTTCCTGCCGGCGGTTCACGAGGCTTCGCTGTTTCACGTCGGCTTGAACACTCCGGTTGTGGACAACATCCAGCCGGATGAACCGAAGCCCGGACTACAACGCAACAAGCTGCGTTTCATCGCCGACAACGATCGCGACTTCGCCGGCCGAGCCGGTAGTGGCGAGGATCAAATCGAATCGGCGATCCGCAACTACGAACTCGCGTTCGCCATGCAACGCTCGGTTCCCGAAGTGGCCGACTTCAAAGATGAGACGCCGGAGACGCTGGAAAGATACGGCCTCAATTCGTCCAACGCTTTTGAAGCTCGGTATGCGCGGCAGTGCTTGCTGGCTCGGCGGCTGTTGGAGCGCGGCGTGCGATTCGTTGAGCTGACGTGCGTTGGCGGAATTCGGTTCGTCTCACCGTGGGATTCGCACAACGACATCAAGGGGGAGCACAAGAAGAATGCGGAGATCGTGGATCGTCCGATCGCCGCGCTATTGGCGGATCTCAAGCAGCGCGGGTTGCTCGACGACACGCTTGTCGTGTGGACGGGTGAGTTCGGCCGGACGCCGTTCGCTCAGGGGAGCGACGGCCGCGATCACAACCCACAAGGTTTTTCACTGTGGCTGGCGGGCGGCGGCATTCGCGGAGGCATGACCTACGGCGCGACGGATGAGTACGGCTATCACGCGATTGAGAACATTGTCACCCCGTATGATCTGCAAGCCACGCTGCTGCATTTGCTGGGCATCGACCACGAACGCCTGACGTTCCGCTTCGGCGGGCGAGACATTCGATTGACCGACGTGCATGGCCATGTCCTGCGTGACATCCTGATTTGAACGGTTTCGTCATCACACCGCGTCGTAACTCCACGGCTTGCGGAGTTCGCGGGTGAGCCAGCGGTTGGCTTCGTCGTCGCCGACGAAGCGTTCGGCTTGCGGGTTCCATTGCAGCTTGCGGCCGAGACGCAGGGAGATCACTCCGAGATGGCACACGGTCGCCGAGCGGTGGCCGATTTCGGCTTCGCAGATCGGCGGCTTGCGCGACTTGATGCTGTCGAAGAAGTTGCCCATGTGATCGTTGCTCTCGGCGAGCCGAACGGCATTCGACGGCAGCGGCGTCGTGAGAAATTCTGGATCGCTGGCTTCGATCTTGCCGCGAGTCACCCAGATCCAGCCGTCGGAACCCTCGAACTTCACGCCGTGCTGTTGGCCTTTCGCATCCAGCACCGCGCCGTTCCAAGCGTTGGCGGGCGTGCTGTGGCAGGAGTGCGTGACTCCGTTGGCGTAGGTGTATTCGACGGCGTACTCGCTGAAGGCGGAGAAGCCGCCGGGGATCATTTCGATTTGCGGCTTCGCGGCGACGGAGACGGGACCGCTGCGCTCGGCACCGATACCCCACAGCGCGATGTCATTGTGATGTGCGCCCCAGTCGGTCATCGTGCCGCCGGAGTATTCCCACCAATAGCGGAACGTGACGTGCGTCCGTTCGGGGACGTATTCGACTTCCGGAGTCGGACCCAGCCAGAGGTTCCAATCGAATCCGGCAGGCGGCGTTGCGGTCTTGAATGGGCCTTCGCGCCGGCCGCTGGGGAGCCAGACCGAGACATGCTTCAGCTTGCCGATCCGTCCGTTGCGCACGAGTTCGCAGGCCAATCGAAAAGTCTTGTCGCTCCGCTGCTGACTGCCCGTCTGCAAGAGTTGGCCGGTCTCTTTGACCGCCTTCACCAGGCGTTGCCCCTCATCAATCGTGAGCGTCAACGGCTTCTCGCAGTACACATCTTTCTTGGAACGCAGCGCCGCCAGCGAGACCAGCGTGTGCCAATGATCGACGGTGCCGCAGACGACCGCCTGGATATCTTTGCGATCCATCACCTTGCGAAAGTCTTTGTAGGCTTCCGCGTCCGGCCACAGCTTCTTGGCTTCCCCGATTTGTTTGTCATCGACATCGCAGACCGCCACGACTCGACCGAACCGCGAAGCGTTTTTGGCGTCGCCTCGCCCCATGCCGCCGCAGCCAATTAGAGCGATCGCGGGTTGATCGTCGGCCGCGCGAGCGGTCGGTATGGCAAGCTCTTCCAAATACCAGCGAGGCAACGTGGTGGCCGCGACGGTGGCGGCGGCGGTTTTCAAAAAGTGGCGGCGGTTGAGTGACATGGTTTGCGCCTTTCAGTGTGTGAAGCGGATTGTTCGAGACAGTGGACTCCGTTGAGTTCACGAAATATCGACGACGTACGTGCCAGCGATTTGATCGTGGAGACAGCGATGTTCCTCACCAAAGATGAAGAGAATATCGGCCAGACTGTAAACGTAGCCGATGCAGCAGGGGATCGCGCAAATCAGTCCGTTGACGAGGCCGCGCAGCAGAAAGCATTTCGCGAAACTCGCGGGGGCGTTGGTCTCGTAATCGTAGATCTGTGTTTTGACCAGGTACTTGCCAATGGACTGGCTGTGTGTGGCGAGCAAATACACTTGCAGGCCCAGCAGGGCCAGAAGTCCCAGGCCGAACACCACAAATCCCGCGATCGTCAGAGGCGATTCCGGATTGGGTTGATCATTCCCTTCACTCGCCATCACCAGGAGAACACCACCAGGAGCCATCAGGATGAGTGACGCCAGACCATCGGCCAGCGATCCGAGAAACCGCTTGCCAAGGTCGGCAGTCGCATCCGAGCCACCCCCGCGACGGGCTGAGTTCCGTCGCTTCGATCGAGATCGTCCTTTGAGACTCGGATCGAGAATCTCATCACAGTACCGGCATTTCCGAGCGTTCTTCTTAATCTCCTCACCGCAGGCCGGACAGGGGACTCGTTCGTCCGACTCGTCTGCTTCGTTGTCACTGGTTGCGGAGCGGAAGTGGTATTCGTCGTCCACTTCCGCATCGAGAATTTCTTGATCCGGAACGACCAGGACGTTGCCACACTCCGGGCACTTGGCCTTCTTCCCGGCGTTTTCCTCCTTGGCAATGAGCACCTTCCCACAAGTGTCGCACGTCACTCGGATGGCCACGATTGAACTCCCAATTCCGGAGGTAGCCGCGTTCGCCAGAACGCGGGTCTTCAGAGCCTTCACCCGCACTCTGGCGAGTGCGGCTACGGGATTGAAACCACTGCTACCAAATCTGAATTCGTTCTTCTTTCGGCTTAAAGAGTTTGTCGCCGGGTTTGACGTGGAAGGCTTCGTAGAAGGCGTCGAGGTTGGTCACCGGGCCGTTGGCTCGGAAGTGCGATGGCGAATGCGGATCAGTCACGAGCCGCTTGAGGAGTTCGGCGTCGCGGTACTTGCGACGCCAGATTTGGGACCAGCCGAGAAAGAAGCGTTGGCTCGACGTGTAACCGTCGAGAACGGGACCATCCTTGCCGCCCAACGAGATGCGGTAGGCTTTGAAGGCGATCGCCATGCCGGAGAGATCGGCAATGTTCTCCCCCAGCGTCAGGCGGCCGTTGAGCTTTTTCGCCGGCAGAGCTTCATAGCCTTCGTACTGCGCGACGAGCCGGCTCGTGAGTTTTTCAAACGCGGCTTGATCGGATTCGGTCCACCAATTCTTGAGATTGCCGTCGCCGTCGTACTTGCACCCCTGATCGTCGAAGCCGTGACTGATCTCGTGACCGATGACGGCACCAATGCCGCCGTAGTTCACCGCGTCGTCGGCCTCGGCATCGAAGAACGGAGGTTGCAGGATCGCGGCCGGGAACACGATCTCGTTCAGGCCGGGGTTGTAGTAGGCGTTGACCGTTTGCGGAGTCATCCCCCACTCGCCGCGATCCACCGGCTGGCCCAGCTTGGCGAGCATTCGCTGATGCTCGTGCATCGCCGAGCGACGCAGGTTGCCGACGAGGTCGTCCGCGGCGATCTCCAGCTTCGAGTAATCCCGCCACTTCTCCGGATAGCCAATCTTCGGAGTGATCTTCGACAACTTAACCAACGCCTGCTTCTTGGTCGCGTCGCCCATCCAAGCGAGGTCGTGAATACTCTGCTCGAACGCCTTGAGCAGATTGCCGACGAGCTGATTCATCCGCTCGCGAGCCTGCGGCTTGAAATGCTTCTGGACATACAACTGTCCGACCGCTTCGCCGAGCGCCCCCATCCGATTGCTGCCTCCGCCCGCGACGGTATCGACCGCCCGCTTCCAACGCGGCTGTTGTTCGGGGATGCCACCCAGCTCTTTTCCATGCAGACCAAAATGAGCCTCGGCGAATGCCTTCGGCAGCGCATTTGCGTTGGAGTCGATAAGCCGGAACAGGAGATACTGCTTCCACGTTTCCAGCGAAGTCTCCGCGACGATTGGCTCCAGCCCCTCGAAATAACTGGGCGTGACCACATTGAGTTCGGTCAGTCCCTTCGCACCGGCGGCTGCGAAGAACACCGGCCACGGGAACTTGGGAGTCAGCTCGCTCAATTTGGCGACTTGGAATTTGTTGTAGCGTTTCTCGGCATCGCGGAGTTTCGTGCGATCCCATTGCACCTTGGCCAGCTTCGTTTCGAGTTCCAAAATCGCGGCCGCCGCCTGTTCGCCGTGGGCCTGGCCGCTCAATTGAAACAGCTTGGCGATGTATGCCTTCAGAGCTTCCCGTGCTTTGAGGTACTTCGGTTCGTCTTGCAGGTAGTAGTCCCGATCGGGCAGCGTGGTTCCGCTTTGAATGACTCCGGCCAGGTGCTGCGTGGAGGCTCGGTCATCCTGATCGACAAAGAAACCGATCGGCCCGCCGACGCCGATGGTCTCGCAGTAGCCGAAGTGCCGCACAACTTCGCTTTTGTCGGCCAACTTCTCGATCTTGGCGATCTCCGCTTGCAGCGGCTTCAAGCCCAACTGCTCGACGAGAGTCTCATTCATGTAGCTGTTGAAGAAGTTACCGACCTTGTGCCCGTTCTCGTCGCGGGGATTCTTCGCTGCGTCCTCGATGATCGCGCGAATGTTGAGCTGCGCTTCGTCGATCAGCTTGTTGAACGAGCCGTAATTCGACTTGTCCGCCGGGATCTCGGTCTTGAGCAGCCAGCGGCCATTCACATGCCGGAACAAGTCGTCCTGAGCACGCACCGACTTGTCGAACCCATCGGGATCAATCCCCGAATCGCGAGTCTGAGCCGCCGCGAACTCGGCGATCGTTGAGGAGAGCAGCAGAGCGATGGCACAGACCGAGAAGCGACCAAGAATCATGGGAAACTCCGTGAGGGATCAAAGTTCCGAATGCCGTGTCACCAGACGCGACGCGGGTTGAGGGGGGCGGATTCTGAAGACTCCGGATCGCGAGTTCCATGCTCGTGGTGCTGCGAGCCACACGCTCTGGTTACACGACGTACTTTGCGAGTGAGCCGGGGTCAGGTCTTCAAATTTCATTTTTGGCCTGGCGATCCACCGCTGACACATTTCTCACACCGCCATTCCAACCCGCATCGCACCCCATTCGCGGTGCCAAAAATGAAATTTGAAGACCTGCCCCCTGACTGGTCCTAGAAATTCGAGGTAATCGTGAGACGAAAGGGCGTGACGGGGGAATGTTTCGCAGGGGATTCGGTCGAAAGTAAGAAGGTGGATGCGCGGGCTAGGCCGGACGCAATCGGCGGCTGCTGGCAACCGACACCGAAAGTACCAAGGAACAGTCAATGAATTTCCAAAAATGGGAAGTCACCATCCAGCAGATGATCGAAGCCTCCAATCGTGAGCTCAAAGAACCGGGCAAGAACCGGGTTCTGACCGAATGGCGCGCGACGCTCACCAAAACCCCGCATAACCTGCAACCGTTTCAAATTGATGAAATCGTGCGCGAAGTCCGAAGAAGACTCACGACCAGCCCGCAGTACCCCAGCAACAGCGCGGCGCAGACGCAGTTCAGCCCAGCACCGTCGGCGGTCATGGCTTGAATGCTTGCGAGGCGATGACTGAGTGAACTGATCCTGACCGCGCGCGACACATTTTGCGAATTGGCCCGCCCCCATCCAGCTCGTCTGGATGGAGCGTCCGATGGCGTGCTAACGACGTGGTCTCTCAGGTTTTCAGAACCCATCCGCCTCGTGCGGATGGTGAAGAAGATTACGGGGCGGTGAAGAATCTGATTCACCATCCGCACGAGGCGGATGGGGTCCAAAACCCCTCGATGTGCCGTAGCCTAGCTCACCATCTCTCGCTCCATCGACGCGAGGTCGATGGGGGCGTCTCTCGAATCTGCCGTTTCCGACAAATGCGTCGTGCGACCTCACGGTTGGCTCTGTAGCTGAAACACCTGCTCGATCGGGAACACAAACTTGATGCCCGGACGCAGCTCTGGGAAGCGGGCGTTGGGATTGGGGCCGGTGTATTCGGCGACCAGTTCGTAGCCGCCGTAGCGCGGGCGACGAATGTCGGTGACTCGGAAGTTTTCAAAGATCCGAATCTGGTCGTTCACGATCAGCACTTTGACGCGGATCGGCTGGGGATCGGCCTCGGTGCGGCTGGCCTCGAACAGTTTTCGGAGCGCCTGCTGCTGATCCAGAGAGAGTCGGTAGTCTTCGGGAGTGATCCGCAGATCAAAGCCTCGCGGATCGACTTCATGCAGCGGCTTGCGACTCGCCAGCGCTGCGGCGGAGTTCTCCGTCAGCGGGATCAGGAATCGAAACGGCGAGTTTGGCTGCCGGTACAAAGCTCCGGCCACGTTGTCGTTGAGCAGCCGCGATCCCAATTCGCGGGCCGTGACCGAGGGGGAGTTCCACGGTTCGTTGCCGTCGCCGCGCAGCGGCATGATCGTGAGATAGGCTTGCTGTTCCAAGAACACCGAAAAGGGATCGCTGCTGGGGCGTGGCCGCGATTCTGGCGGAACTTGACGATCCACGAACTCGGCCGGGAAGAACGGCGTGGGAGTCAGCAAGAGTTGAAAGCGACGCCCTTGCCAGGTGACGGCCAAAGACGTTTTCGAGGTGCGGACGATTTCCAGGGGAGTCCCCGGCTGCGCGAGCCGTTCGCGCAGCCAAGTCTCGGTCAATTCAACTGGCCTGCGCAGCAGCAGCGTCAGCGATTCGCCGTCGCGGTAATTGGGCAGCGTGAATTCTTGCTGTTGGCGAATCTCGGCAAAGGCGTCGTCGAGCAGCACGGCTCGCAGATCCGGATCGGTGGCGAAGTCGCGGTGCTTCCAGGTTTCGGCGAACGATTCATCCTCGCGCAGCAGCTTGGCGATTTCGCCGGCGTTCTTCTGAGCGACGTAGGTCATCACCAACGGCCAGGCTTCCTCGTGCAGTCGATAACTCTCTTGAGCCAGTCGCTGCGCTTCGTCCCAGCGGTTCACTCGCAACAGGCTGCGGACCAGCCGTTCTCTCCAGGTCGTCTCGAAGTACCTGCGTTGCGAGAACGTTTCCGTGGGCCACGGAGTCAACAGCTTGACCAGCTTGAGATGATCGTTCTGTCGCCAGGCTTGCTCCAGGCGAACGAACAGGACTTCGGGGCTGTTCTCACCGGCACGATTCCGCTGGCAGAGTTTTTCGAGGTTGTCCCACTCACGCTCGGCGAGCAACTTCTGCGAAAGCTGATTGAACGCCGCCGCATGATCTTGGCTCCGCGCATACGCGGCGGCGGGATCGGGAACTTCCGCGAGGAGCAGTTCGAGTTCCAACTGCTCGCGGTAATAGTTGAGGCCCGGAGTTTCGCTTTCGCGAACTTTCAACGTGCGGAGCTTGCCGCGAACCCCATCAAAGTTTTTCGCCGCGAGCAAAACCTTGGCTTCGTAGTACGTCAGCCAAAGACTTCGCGGTTGCTGGATCGTGAAAGACTGATTGAGCCGAATCAATTCGTTCCAATGGCGATACTGGACCGCCATTTGAGCGAGCGATTGATAGGCCGCTTCATCTGTCATTTATACACAACGCGATCAGTCTTTCGGACCGAAGGCGAGCCAGGCGGTGGCAAAGTCGGTCATTCTGCGGAGGCCGATCCAAAGGGGTTGGGGGCCGGGTGGAGTTTCGGTGGCTCGGTTGTTGTAGCCGCCCAGTTGA
>CAMDEA010000191.1 GCA_945893045.1 Planctomyces sp. SH-PL62 | reverse complement strand
CGCCGATGGCTCAGATTTGCGCCGTGAGTTACAACAACTTGCTGTCGATGCGATCAAGCGTTAATGCTATTCTCAAATTGTCCCTCTCGACGGTCATTGAACCTTCCTCCGTCCAAGCTGCTAGGAGTTGAATCGATGCGTCAGTTTTTTACCTCGATGTTTTTGACTTGGGCCGTGTTGGCACCCATCGGACTCTCCGCGCAGGAGCCGGCAAAACCGGATGCGGCGATACGAAAGTTCGTCGGTATCGGTGCCTGCCGGAACTGCCATCGGAGCGGCTCGTTGCCCAAGGCGACGGACCCGGACTTGGACCCCTTCGAGCGTCGGGCACTCGGTCCCACTAGCGGTGCCGTCGATGACAGTTGGGTGAAGCTGGACGAGTACAAGACTTGGCTGGCGGAGGACAAGCACGCGCAGGCCTACACGTCGTTATTGAATGACCGTTCGAAACACATGGGAGAACTGCTGGGCGTGGATGTTTCACGCGATAAGCGGTGTCTGGCGTGCCATGTGGGATATCCGCTGTCCTCTCTGGGCGGCGACAAGAATCTGATTCCCGAAGAGTTGGTCAATGATCAACGAGTCTTTACTGGCGTCAGTTGCGAAGGTTGCCACGGCCCGGCGGATAATGGGACCGAAGCGAAAGGCTGGTTGAGTCCACACATCGCCAGAGACTCGTGGCGGTTTCAGTCTCCTGATGACAAGTTCAAGAACTTTGGCTTCATCAACGTCCGCACCGTCGTCGCCCGCACGAAGCTGTGCGTGTCGTGCCATCTGGGAAGTGCCTCCGAAGGACGGTTCGTTACGCATGAGATGTATGCCGCCGGACACCCACCGCTGCCGGGTTTTGAGTTGGCGAGTTTCACCGAGCAGTTACCCAAACATTGGCGCGAGTTCGACATCAAGGATCCAAAAATTCGCGAGCAGTATTTAGACAACAACGAGAAGAACGGCGACATCTATCACAAAGCGACTTACAAGTTGGAGAACCTCCACCAGACAAACAGCGCCCTGATTGCCGCACTGGTCTCTTTCAGCGAGCACTTGAAACTCGCAACCGCACTCGCGAGTCCGGACCTAGTGACTCCGGTTGCCAAACCGAATTGGCCGGAACTGGCACAGTTCGAGTGCTACTCGTGCCATCACGACTTGCAGGACAAAAGTTGGCGACAGCGCCGAGCCCTCCACGGTGCGCCCGGACGGCCGCTTCTGCGAGGCTTGCCGATCCCGCTGACCGTCCTCGCGATCAAACAAGCTGGAGGCGACGAGAAGAAGTTTCAGGAGCTGTGGGCACCCGTCGAAAAGTTGCTGGACGCTCAGGCGTTCGGGCACCGCGATCACTGGAATAAGGCCACTGGGCCGCTCACCACCTGGCTGGACGAGTTGGCGTCAGCGTTGGAGAAAAAACCTTTGCAGCGAGACGAGGGGTTGACGCTCTTGCAGAACATTGCCGTAGTCGGCGAGGGCAAGCTGTGGAGCGCCAAGGGCGCGGAATTGGAACTCTGGGATTACGACACGGCACGGCAGTTGGCTTGGACCGCACGGGTCTTGCAACGGGAATTATCGACCGATCGCAGTCCCAAGCCGATCCTCGATCGTGTGGCTTCCGTTCAATCCAACTTGGCTGACATCGAACAGGCTTTTGTCCTCGACCTCGTCAAAGGCCGTAAGGTGCAGCAAGTTCTCCCTGGTGGAGAGAAGGGCAAAGAGGTTCAAGAAGCCGACCTGGAAACAACGCTGAAACCGACCGCGAAATACAACGCGATCGAGTTCCGCGAGAAGTGTCACGCTCTTGCCGACAAACTCTCGGCGAAGTAGTCCGCAGGCCGATTGCGTTGCGTCATATTCCTCTGGCCCCATTCGTCTGCCAAATTTCTGATGGCGATCGGATGGGGCCAGTGGTGTTTCTACAGTCGCCAGCGATTACAGCCCGGCACGCAGCGCTTCTAAATGGCGAGTGAAGTGTTCGTCGAGCACCTCGGAGTAGGTATCGAGATGCGATTCCAGCACGCTGCGAACCGCGCGGCCGAGTCGCGGATGCGTCAGCACCGAGCCAAACGTGCAATGCAGGATCTGGCGGCCGGGTGCCGTGAAGCCTTTGCCGTCGGGGACGTCGGACCAGAGTTCCAAGTAGTTGCGTTCCAGATCGCGCGGCGTCGCCAATTGCTCGGCTGAGGGAACACCGGCCAGCGTGGCCGAGACGTGATAGGTCGCCTTGTCGGTGTCATATCGCCCGCGAGCAAAACCGATGATCTCGCGAAACAACTTCTCGTCATGCCGAGCGACGACGCGCAACGCTTCGATATAACTCGTGCCGGCCGTCTTCACATGAAACCGGCCCTGCGTTGCGCGAGCCAGCGCGGCGTACATCGACAGCTTGTCCGACCCCGAATGCAGGCTGAGCTTATACGGGCCGAGCATCGCCGCGATCGCGGCGTGCTCGTGCAGCGAACGATCCAGCAACGCCAGGTCGCCTTTGAAATCGACCCCCTTCTCGAAGTCGCCGACGAATCGCGGCGCGAGACTGACCAGTTTCATTCCGCGTGAGAGGCATTGATCCGCGATGATGTAGTGCTCGGCCAGCGTCGTCGGGTTGTCGGTTTCATCAACGCTCAGTTCGATCTCGAAGTCCCGCCCGGCCGACGTCTGCACGCTGCGAATGTAATCGGACAGAACCACCGCCTGATTGATCGCTCGTCCGTACTTCACGGCGGCTTGCAGACAGGCACGATCGGTGAAGTCGACGACCGTGCCCGTTGTGAGCGTCACCTTCCGTCCGACATAGCGCGGCACCCAGCCGACGTCCGCTTCGATTGCCGCCGCTTGCTGCCGCAGCGTTGGCTCGTCGTAGCTGTCGGCTTTCGGATCGACGGCTCCCGACGGATCGATGGTGAAGAACGTGAACCCGACCGCCGCCGTGCGATCGACGTCATCGGGCGTCTTCAAATGGTCTGCATCCGCACCGCACAGTCCCGTCCAGTCGGTGGACTGCATTCCGCTCACCGCATCGTCGATGACGTTCTGCGGAGTGCGTTGTGTGCGTGTCATCTCGCGAATGGATTGCTGCGGAAAGATCGCCTCGATTCCGCAGGGGACTCGCCGCATCGCGGCAATGTGACCGGGAGTCGCGAGACCGATACGATCGCCGAATCCGAAACTGGGTTTGAGTCCGAGAGTTTGAAACTTCATGAGATACCTCGCGGAAATTCGGGCGGGGTCGGGTGTTCGGTTTTTCGGAATTGGCGGGCAGAAATCTCCGTTGCAATCCAAGCCTGCTTCCAGCCAATTCCGAAAAACCGAACACCCGACCCCTGACTCTAAATCGTCGCTTGTCGGATCGCGGCATCGATCCGAGCCAATACACGGTCGCGGCCGACGAGCAACACGCATTCGTAGACACCTGGGCCGATGGGGACGCCGGTCGTGCTGATTCGCAAGGCGTGAATCAGCGTGCCGGCCGGTTGGCCTTGTTCTTCGCAATACGACTTGAGCGCGGATTCCAAGTTCTGGACCGTCCATTCCGGCATCGCGGCGATGCGGTCGCGATACCCGGCGAGCAACGCGGGGACACCTTCCTTGGCGACTCGTTTCGTAAATTCTTTCTCGTCGTAGACGATCTCGTCTTTGAAGAAGTAAGCGACATCGAGCACGTCGCTGAAGAGCCTGATCCGGTCGCCCAGCGCGGCGACCAGTCGTGTGACGAAGTCGAGCGTTTCGTGGGGCACGTTTTCAACGCGTCCGTCCGATCCGGGCACGTTGGAAACGTGCCCCACGATCAAGCCCGCTTTCACAAGATACGGCAGACAGCCAGCCACCTTTTCCTCGACCGATAACTGCGACATCCAGTGCTGCTGGAACGAGACCATCTTGTCGGGATCAAATCCTGCCGGAGCTTTCACGACTCGATCAAGCGTGAAGAGTTTCACTGCATCCGCGAGCGAGAAGATTTCGGTCTTGTCGTCGAGCGACCAGCCGAGCCGCAGCAAGCCGTTCAGAATCCCCGCCGGCAGGAAACCGACTCGTTCGTAGAACTCAACCATCACCGGATCGAGCCCCGCTTGCCCCGCGAGACCAATCTGTGAGAAGACCGAGTCCCCCTTGTCGCACAGCTTCTTGAACGAAGCGTTGTTGCGGTATTGAGCCAGCTTGCGCTTGCTGAGCTTCTCTTTCCCACCCGGCGCTGCGACATACGGAATGTGAGCGAACTGCGGCAGAGTGTTACCGAGCGCCTGATGCAGCAACACCTGCGTCGGCGTGTTCGAGAGATGTTCCTCCGCGCGGACGACGTGCGTGATTTGCATCTGCGCGTCGTCGATCACGGTCGCGAAGTTGTAGAGCGGCGAGCCGTCGCCGCGCATGATGACCGGGTCGGCCATGAGTCCCGCGTCCCATTCGACTCGGCCGCGAATGTGATCGTCGATGACGATCTTTTGATCGCGCGGCACCAGAAACCGAACGACATGCGGTTGGCCTGCGGCGATGGATTGCTGAATCTCGGTGTCGCTGAGTTGCAGGGAACGCCGAGCACTCAAGTACGTCCGCTTCTCGGCTTCGGCGAGCTTGCGGTCCTGGTCGATCTGCTCCTTCGTCTCGAAGCAGCGGTACGCCTTGCCTTCTCGGAGCAATCGGTCGGCGGCAGCGCGATACAACTCGCCGCGTTGCGATTGAAAGTACGGGGCATACGGGCCGCCGATCTCCGGCCCTTCGTCCCAATTCAGGCCGAGCCACTTGAACGCTCGCAGGATCGGACCGAGCGCCTCGTCGATGTTGCGCTGCTGGTCGGTGTCGTCGATTCGCAGAATAAACGTGCCGCCGTTGTGCCGCGCCCACAGCCAATTAAACAGAGCGGTTCGCATCCCGCCAATGTGCATGTAGCCCGTCGGGCTGGGAGCAAATCGCGTTCGGACAGTCATCGTCATTCCTTGCTGCTGGTCGGTGGAGGGCGAGGATGATAACGCTCGACTCACAGCGTTCGTAGTTTCGATGGTCGCCGCGAAAGGGCGGTTGTCACGACTTCCCAGTCTTCGATTGGTCCCGGCTTGATCCGAAACAACGGATGCGGCGTTGGCCGAGTCAGCGATTTGATTTGTTCCCACCATGCGGGATCGCGCCGCTGCAATTTGGCTTTGAGGTGTCCCAATTCGTAAGTCAGTTGACCGCGAGTCACCGCGATCAACTCCGTGTTCTCACCAGGGCCGATTTTCGAGCCGTCGAAGCGATACCCGCGCCGCACGGACTCCGCATGAACAACTCGCAGATATGCCGCCAGCGCGGATTGAGGCGCGGCGGATTCTTGGAATCGTTTCAGTTGCGGATGGCGCGTGTAGCCGCGCGTTGTGCCATTCAAGACCGCTTGAGCCAAGAGTGCCTCGCGCCACAGGGCCACCAAGCCGCGCGAGTCCAGGTATTTCGGATGCAGTGACCAAAGTCGCATTTCGGATTTCAACTGTCGAACAAAAGGAAATCTCAGTCGCGGGAGCGACTGAGCTACGTAGGCGAGTCGCTCCCGCGACTCGCATTTGGGATTACGCATCGATCTCGTCGCGCGTCGGAATCGACGGTTGCGCTCCGCGTCGAGTGACAGAGATTGCCGCGGCGACACTGGCCCAGCGAGCCGCATCAACCAACATTCGGCCTTCCGCGAGTGCCGTGGCCAATGCGCCGTTGAAGACGTCACCTGCGGCGACGGCGTCGATGGCCGCGACTTGTTTCGCGGGAAGATGAGTGACGGTGTCTCCATCGAGCACGCAGCAGCCGTGTTCGCCGCGCGTGATGATGACTTGCGAGCATCCGGCCAACTGAAGTTGTCGTGCGGCGGCTTCCGCAGCTTCGGAAGTGAGGACTTCGCGGCCAGTCAGCAGCGCGGCCTCCGATTCGTTCGGCGTGAAGACGTCGATGAGCCGCAGTCCGACGGCGTACAGGATCTCGCGGTCGGCGGGAGCTGGATTGACGATCGTCGTCAGTCCGGCCTGCTTGGCGTGCCGCAACCCGGCCATGACCGATTCCAAAGGCGACTCCAAACAGGCGACAAACACGCGAGCGTTTTGCCACACCTCTTTGGGAACCGCGTGGATATCGTCCGGCCGCAGATGCAGGTTCGCGCCGCTGGCCACGCTGATCAAGTTCTGTCCGCCGGCATCAACCAAGATCAGCGCCACTCCCGATGGCTGATCGGGAACCACTTTCAAAAACCGCGTGTCGAGATTCTCTGACCGCAAGCTGTCGAGCGATTCGCGTCCAAACGAGTCGTCGCCGACGGCCGCGAGGAAGATCACCGGCTCGCGCGCCGATCGGGCCGCCGCAACCGCTTGATTCGCCCCTTTGCCGCCGGCGGCACGATAGAACTCGCCACCCAGGACTGTTTCGCCGGGTCGCGGCAGTGAGTGCGAACGGATTACCAAATCGGTATTGATCGAGCCGAGGACAATAATAGACATGGCGATATTGCCACCAATCGTTTAACGGCAAGCCGAAGGCGTCGGCGAAGGCTGATGAGTCACCGAAGTATTCACATCGCCGACGCCTTCGGCTTGCCGTTAAACGAAGTCGATTGAGCGTTCGCCCTCGCTGACGCTGCGGGTAACTCATCGCTATTTCACCGGCCACTTCACGTTGTATTTGCGCTCGATGGATTCCATCCATTCGCGACGCAGTGGAAAGAAACTGGCGTTCGCCAGTTCCGTCGCGGGTGGGCTGTGCAGCCAGGTCTTGAGGAAGTCGGCACGTTGCGGTGCGTCTTCCTCGGCCGCGATGTCTTCACGTTCGGTGATGTGGACGACGATGAAGGCGGACCGGTCATAGTTCGGAATCGCTGCGGTCGCGCCGGGCTTCAGTTGATCGACGGCGGTGAAGAAGTCGTCTCCCAACTTGTCGAGGCCGGGAATCTGGGACAGTTCCACTCGTTCGCTGCCTTGTTGCTGAAACGGATTGACTCCGGGAGCCGACTTCCCCTGCATGGTGAAGTGCGAGAACTTTTCTTTCGGTTCGATCACCGTCAGTTGCAGGCTGTCCTTGTCGCCAGTGACGGTCTGGCCGGCCAAAACTTCGGTCAGCTTCTGGCCATCGGCGGCGAGCTTCGTCAGAGTCTTCGCGCGCTCTTCGGCTTTCGGCGCGGCCTGTGCCAGTTTCCAAGCTTTCGTCACTTGCTGGCGGATGCCGTCCTCCTCCCACTTTGGGACATGCGCTTCTTTTCGCTCGACGACCCAGTACGCGAAGCGGTTCTTCGTGCCGGGATCTTCTGCGACTTCGGGAGTAAACGTGTTGTCGTTGCCCCGTCCGAAGACGCGTTGCAGGACGGACGCGGCTCCCTGTTGACGATTGAAGCTCTCGTCCGACGGATCGGTCGCGCCACCGAGTTTGTGCTCGTCCGATTTGCTGAGTTCTTCCGCCGACATCATCTCTGTCTCGACGTACTTCAGGTCGAGCGATTTCGCGAGTTCCTTCAACTCGGACGCGACATCCTGCGGCGAGCGATACGACTTCGAGCCTTTCTCGGCGATCGTGTAGGAACCCAGCCGACGCATCTTGCCGAGGATCGACTCGATCCGCTCCTTCATCAATTTGAGCGTCCGTTCGCGGAGCAAGTCATCGAAGATTTTTTCTTGCACGTCCTCGAACGGTTTGTATTTCGTTTCGGGTTTCTTCTCGGTCTTGTCTTCCGGTTTCTCGTCGGGCGTGAACGGCTTCTCGGAGTCAGCGGCTGGCTTGTCCTTCGATTCCGGAGTCTCCGGTTTCGGTTTGTCGTCTGGCTTCTTGTCGTCCGACTTCGCGTCTTCCTTTTTCTTTTCGGCTTTCTCGGCGTCGGCTTTGGGAGTCTCCTTCGGATCGCCTTCGGCTTTCGGCTCGGTCTTCTTCGGCTTGTCCTCCGGCCGGGCTTCTTCCGGCTTCTCGGCAGTCACCTTGTCCTCGCCCGCCGCGCCTTGTGAATCGTCCTGCTTGGGTTTGTCGGCCGGCTTCTCTTCCTTGGGCTTGTCATCCTTTGGTTTGTCATCCTTTGGTTTGTCATCCTTCTTTGTCACGTCCGGCTTGACGCCCGTCTCCGGGGTTTTCTTCGCGTTCGCCTTTGCTGCCGTCGTGATCTTCAGCACGTCGTCCTCAATCACGTAGCCGAGTTCCAATGGCTGGAGCATGGTTTTCAGCGCGCTGCGCAGTTTCACTTCGGTAAGAGTCCTTGTGACCGGAGTGTCTATCGCGATGCCTTCGTCTTTCAGCGCGTCCGCGTCGAGGATGATCGGGATCTTGTGATAGTCCGCGAGGAACTTCACGACGTCGGTCAGAGGTGTGTCGGTGAAAGCCATTTCGGCTTCCTTGTCCAATTCAGCCTCGATGCGTTGCTCTGTCTTGCTGAGTTTGTCGAGATCGCCGGGCTTCTTAGTGTCATCACCTTCGGTGGCATCTTCTTTCGTCTCGGACTTGGGCGGCGTCCGATCCGCGAAGAACTCTTTGTTGTCTGCGTAGTACTTCGCGACCTCTTCGTCCGTAGGGCGAGTGACCTTGGCTTCGATGACGTCGTAGTCCGCTTCGAGGTACGCGAGGCGGACACGCATCGGCTGGAAGAAACCTGGTTCTCCCTTCGGGCCGGGAACCTTTTCGGCGTGCTTCTTGAAGAACGCGAGCAGTTCATCGTTCGACGGATCGGGGATGCCCTTCGTGAATGCTTCGACCGGGATGGTCGTGGCCTCGATGGACTGTTTCACGTTGACCTTACGGAAGTCCTGCCAGCGCTGCTGTGGCGTGGAAACGGCTCGCGGGTAAGTCATTTCGGCGGCCATGCGGGCGGCAAGTTCGTCCCGAAACAACTCGTAGATGTAGTGGTCGCCAACATGAAGCTGCTGCTTGATCTCGCGAAGCATGTCCTTCGTGAGATTCTGGTCGCTGACCATCTTGATGAAGTCGGTAACCGCGTCGTCGTTGACGTTGATTCCCAGCCGTATCGCCTCGCGTCTCAGCAAGTCGCCGAAGATGACGTCTTTCTCAAGGTCGTCGTTGCCGAACTTGAATTGGATTTGCTCGAGGGCGCGGGCCAACTGCATGTCATAGAACTGTTGGCCGAACGGGCCGGCCTTCAGGAACTGTTCGGGGATGGGGTGCGACTTGCGATAGATTTCGCCCAGGATGCGATTGGCCGACTCGCGGCGGCTTTTGAGGTTGGCGATCTCCCGCTGGGTGAGTCCGGCAATCGGCGGTTGTTCGGTGGAGTCGCGCTCGCTGAATGTCGTGATGACCAATCCCAGCACCGCGCCGACCACGGCACCCATCGTGCCGTACTCGTTTTGCTTCGAGCTGCGAGTGCCCCACACAAACGCTCCGCCGCCGAACAGCGCGGCCAAAATCAGCGGCACCAGGAACGTGGTTCCCGCCTTCATCGTGTCATCCAAAAACACGAACGAGATCATCGACATCAACGTCAGAGCCGCCATGATCGGCTTGAGATTACGGCGGAAAAAACTCAATGAATCCATGAAGCAACACCTCTGTCAGACGGAGTCGAGACAAAACCCAAGTGGGGGTCATTCCTTGACAGGCCCGGAAATGGCCGAGTAGGTATGTCCGCCTTTGGCCGGTCGGAAAACCGGCGGATTGTAGTCCCAGAGGGTCGAGCCACAAGGCTTGCCCCGCACGACAAGGAACTCAGTGTGGCTGGAAAGCGTTTGAAAGCTTTGGTGATCGTCGAGTCGCCGGCGAAGGCCAAAAAGATCAGCGGCTTTCTGGGGCCGAACTACAAAGTGCTCGCCAGCATGGGACACATTCGCGATCTGCCAGCCGGTGCGGCGCAGGTGCCGGCGGCTCTCAAGCAAGAGGCTTGGGCGAAGATCGGCGTCAACGTCGAACAAGGTTTTCAACCGCTGTATGTGATCCCGCCGGAGAAGCGAAAGCTCGTCAATGAATTGAAGGACGCGCTCAAGAACGCCGACGAACTCGTCCTCGCGACCGACGAAGACCGCGAGGGCGAATCGATCGGCTGGCATCTGACCGAGGTGCTCAAACCCAAAGTCCCCGTCACGCGGATGGTCTTCTCCGAAATCACCAAAGAGGCGATTCAGGAGGCGATCGGTGCCACACGAAAACTTGATACCAACTTGGTCGCGGCGCAGGAAACGCGGCGAGTGCTCGACCGGCTGTATGGCTATCGGCTCAGCCCGCTGCTGTGGAAAAAGATCGCCCCGAAGCTCTCGGCCGGCCGAGTCCAATCGGTCGCCGTGCGGTTGATCGTGTCGCGAGAAATCGAGCGCATGGCGTTCCGCAGCGCGACCTACTGGGACTTGAAGGCGGAACTCGCGACCGACACGTCCGCCAAGTTCACCGCCGAACTTGCGACCGTCGGCGGACGCCGAGTCGCCAGCGGCAAGGACTTCGACGAGTCCACCGGCAAGCTCAAGGCCAACGCCGATGTGCTGTTGCTCGATCAGCCCAACGTCGAGGCGTTGCGTGAACGACTCAGCCAAGCGGGCTGGATCGTCAGCAATGTGAAGGATCGCAGCGAGATCCGCCGGCCGTATCCGCCGTTCACAACCAGCACGCTGCAACAAGAATCCAACCGCAAACTCGGCCTGTCGTCGAAGGAGACGATGCAGATCGCTCAGCGGTTGTACGAGGACGGACTCATCACTTACATGCGAACCGACAGCGTGAACCTGTCGGGCGAAGCGATCGGAGCCGCGCGGCGACGCATCGAAGAAAAGTACGGTCAGGAATATCTCAGCCCGACGCCGCGACAATTCACCACGAAAGCCAAGGGAGCCCAAGAAGCTCACGAAGCGATCCGCCCCGCCGGCAAAATGATGCCGACCGCCGACGAACACGGACTCGGCGGCCAATCGGCTCGGCTCTACACGCTGATCTGGATGCGGACGATGGCCACGCAGATGGCTGACGCGCGGCTGACGTTTATCACCGCGACGATCGCCGCTGCTGATGCCGAGTTCCGCGCGACCGGTCGCCACGTCGATTTCCCCGGTTTCTTCCGAGCTTACGTCGAAGGGGTCGATGATCCCGAAGCCGCGCTCGACGACCAAGAAGCCGCGCTGCCGCCGCTGCGCGAATCGCAACCGCTGTCGCTCGGACAACTCGATTCGCTCAAGCATGAGACAAAACCGCCCGCGCGGTTCACCGAAGCCACGCTCGTGCGCGAACTCGAATCGGACGGCATCGGCCGGCCTTCAACCTACGCCAGCATCATCAGCACGATTCAGGATCGCGGTTACGTCCGCAAAGTCAGCAACCAACTGATCCCGACTTTCACCGCGATCGCGGTGACGCGGTTGCTCGAACAGAACTTCCCGAACCTGGTCGATGTGAAGTTCACCGCTCAGATGGAGGAGCAGCTCGACGAAGTCGCGACCGGCCAGGCCGAGCGGCTGCCGTACCTGCAAAAGTTTTATTGCGGTGGAGAGGGACTCGACGAACAAGTGAAGTCGCACGAAGAGCAGATTGACCCGCGCATCGCCTGCACGATCGAATTGGACGGCGTTGAGGCAAAAGTCCGAGTCGGCCGTTATGGCCCGTTCCTGCAAAAGACAGGCAGCGGTCCCGAACCGGAAACCGCGTCGATCCCCGACGACGTCGCTCCGGCCGACATCACGAATGAACTCGCCGAGAAGTGGCTGGAACTCAAACGACAAGGCCCGCAGTCGATCGGCAGTCATCCCGATCACGGGCTGCCGGTTTACTTGCTAAGTGGTCGGTTCGGGCCGTACCTGCAAGTCGGCGAGATGTCTCAAGACCCCGAAGCCCCCAAGCCCAAACGACAGAGCGTTCCGAAGAACATCGACCCCTCGACAATGTCGTTCGACACCGCGCTCAAGTTGCTGTCGTTGCCGCGTGAACTCGGCCCACATCCTGAAGATGGCAAGCCGATCTACGCGAGCATTGGCCCGTATGGCCCCTATGTGAAACACGATAAGTCATTCCGCTCGATCCCGAAAACCGGCGACGTGCTGACGATCGACCTCGCGGCCGCCGTTGAACTGATCAAACAACCCAAAGGCAAACGAGCCGCCCCGACAGCCTTGCGGGATCTCGGCAAGCATCCCGATGACGACGCGCCCATCCAGATTTTTGAAGGCCGCTACGGCCCGTACGTCCGACACGGCGATGTCTTCGCCTCGCTGCCAAAGGACCGCACGATTGAATCCGTGCAACTCGACGAAGCCCTGATCTGGATCGCCGAACGAGCCGCCCAAGGACCATCGAAAAAGAAGGGTCGCGGCCGAGGCGGCTTCCGCAAGAAGTCTGCGTCTTCCAAAGGGGACGTCACGACGGCCGCACTCAAGCCCGCCAAAAAGAAAGCCGCGAAGAAAAAGCCCAAGCAGACTTGAACCACTAATTTCCGCTAATCGACACTAATCAGGCGGTTCATTAGCGACAATTAGCGTCCATTAGCGGTCACTCATGCCCTTCCTTTTGATTCTTCTCGGTGCCTATTTCGCCGGCTCGTTGCCGTTCGGGTTGATCGTCGCGCGATTGGCCAAAGGGATCGACATCCGCGAGCACGGCAGCAAGAACATCGGAGCCACGAATGTCACGCGCGTGCTCGGAGCCAAATGGGGCGCGTTGTGCTTCGTGCTCGACGTGCTCAAGGGAGCGCTTCCGGTCCTGCTGCCGAACGTGATGCTCGCGACAAGTGATCCGAATCGAATTCATTGGCAAGTTGCCGCCGGACTGCTGACGATCCTCGGCCACATGTTTCCGGTCTGGCTCGGCTTTCACGGAGGCAAGGGAGTCGCGACGGCCTTGGGAGTCGTCGTCATGCTGGCGAACCCGATCTCCACCGCGATCACGTTTGGAGCGTTTGTGGTTTGCTTTGCCGCGTCGCGTATCGTGTCGATCAGTTCGATCACCGCCGCTGCGACGTTCGCCGCGGCACAGATCGCACTCTTGTGGCCGCAGCCATTCGCTGCCGCCAATTGGAGCATCGCCAGCTTTAGCATCGCGGTGCCAACGCTGATCATCGTCAAACACCGCAGCAACATCTCGCGGCTGCTGCGCGGTGAGGAACATCGCTTCGGAAGCAAGCCGCCGCAGTCGTAAGTTGGGACTCTGTCCCGACCCAAGCAGTTCGGTCGGGATGGAATCCCAACCTACGAACTCAGCAGACTTCGATTTCGTTGGTCAGCGACATCGCGCTGGCGGCGTCGAGTGCGGCGTGTGTCGCGAGTTGCTTGTTGTAATAGACCGCTGAGCAGCACTTCACCGTCGTGGACTTCGACGTGCAGGCTGCGAATCGTGCCTCCGGTGCGGAGTCGCACATAGCGTTCAACCGTGTCCGCAATCTCGCGCGGCGAGATTTCTGGAATTCCGCGAGGTCGATCGAGCATAGCTTGAGGCGTCATCATTCTTCCTCCATGAGCTGCGCCGAAGCACAACACTCTGCCGCAGGCGAGACGAGCTTGACGCTCTTTCCCACCACTTCCAAGATGCCGCCGCTTCAGCGACGGTCTCTGCGAACTGCACTCTTTCACGTTTCGATGCCCGGTTCCAACACAGGCACCCAAGCGGCGGGAAGTGTACAGGTCCA
>CAMDEA010000190.1 GCA_945893045.1 Planctomyces sp. SH-PL62 | reverse complement strand
TTTTTTGTCACCGGATCATCCCAATGGCGGCGGCTATTTCGTGGTTTGGAATGACACCCGTTCCGAACGGATCGGCTATCTGGGGATAAGCGGACTGACTCAAACGGTGCCGCCCGCCGACCAGCAGTTTCCCGCGTTCGGCAAGTCGTTTGACGAGATGCTGCGGTTTCCAAGCGCGGAAAACGGCACTTGGTCTTTGATCAGGACTTTCGGCCTCAGCTACAGCAGCTTCGCGGGACGATCTTTGTTCGCGATCTCGCCGGCGCGCGATCGTTTGTTTCACATCGAGCTGATGGGGAACACCGTCCAAACGGTTTGGTCAGGTCCGCCCGATTCGTTGCGCGAAGTTTTGTTTCGGCCGGAGTCGCCCGCACGAGTTTTGACGCCTCAGGTTGACGGCTTCTTTGAGCGAATCGACCCCAACGAGGCTCAGCGAACGCAGCATGGGGCCGCGATGTTCTTGGTCCTGCCCGACGAGATTCAGCAGTTGGATCAGAGTTTTCGATTGGTCCGACATATCCGATTGCCTGAGGAGTTACGAGAGAATCGCGACTCGAGGGAGTGGGCCGAGCCTCGTCCCGGCGAGCATGTCATCGTGGTCCTGGAAGGCGAATGGTCGCAGCCACGCCTCAAATCGCGAGTCCTCTGGTTCAATGATGCCGGTGAAGTCTCGCAACGGCGCGAAGTCTGGTTGCAGTCCGGGAAACCGCGTGTTCGAGTCGAACGAGAAGCGCGATGGTCCGTCGTTGGCACGGCCAGTCCATTGGTCAGCATCGGCCTGTTCCTGGAAGCGACGGCCGAGCTGCGGCAGGACGCCAACCTGGGCATCGTGCCCATGTCCGCGTTTTCTCATTTCACCGACGGAGTACGACAGGCTCTCGCCGTCGTCTGGCCGGCGCTGGTGTTCGTGCTGTTCATGTCAGCGGGATTAGCTGTCGTGAGTCAGCGACGACTGCGTCGAATCGGAGCGAGCCGGTTTGATCGTGTCGCCTGGGGAGTGTTGATTCTGCTGTTCGGCGGCGCGGGCTATTGGGCGTTTCGCGTGCATCGCCGCTGGCCGATTCACGCGGCATGTCCCGCGTGTGGGCATCACACGCCGACCGATCGTGGCGAGTGCTTGGCGTGTGGTGCGGAGTTCGCGGCCGCGGCGCGAAATGGATGCGAATTGTTCGCGTGAGCGGGATGGCGCTAGCCACCGGTGTGCTGGGGTCGATCGTCGCCGCGAAAAACCGGCGGCTAGCGCCGTGCCGCTCACTTGCTCAGCGAGAAGGTCGGCGGGAGCCGACCCTACACGTTTACACGCCGGCCGCGATGAGCGCAGTGGCTTGGCCCATGTCGGTGACACTGAGTTTGAGGAACAGCTTGTTGCTGATCGGGGCCGGCGTGCCATGCACGATGTTGAGTCGGCAAGCCGGGTCGGGCGTGCGATAGTTGATCGTCGGGAAGACAACGCCTTCGCGCAGACCCAACAACGAGGCGGCGATTTCCAGCGGGCCGGAGGCAGCTCCGGAATTGCCCAGCGAACTCTTGAACGCGGTCACCGGTATTTGCTCCGCGCGCGAACCGAACAAGTCGTGGATCGCAGCAGACTCTTCGGCATCGCAGCGAACCGTGCCGAGACCAAAGGCATTCACATGCCCGATGTCGTCGGGGCTGACACCGGCATCTCGGAAAGCGGCCTTTGCGGCGTTCACGAACGCGAGTTGGAAATCCGGTCGGCCTGCTTTGTCGAGCACGCAGGACGAGCCAGTTCCGAGGATTGAGCCATAGACGGTCGCTCCACGCGCGGCCGCATGCGTTTCTGTTTCGAGCATGATCGCGCACGCTCCCTCGCCGAGCACTTGGCCGTTGCGAGTTGCCTCAAACGGACGGCTCCAGGTTTCGGGAGGCTCGCCGGGGTGGTCGGAGAGTTCGTCCCACAGCCGGGCATGAATCCCTTTGATGCAGGCGGTACGAGTGCCGGTTGCGCCGGTGATCATGACTTCGGCTTGGTCGCGGCGAATGATCCGCAGTGCCTCGCCGATCGAGGCGTTGCCGGAGGCTTCGTTGAGCGTCAGCGAATTGCTCGGCCCGCGAGCGTCGGCCAGGATGCTGATGTGGCACGACGGCATGTTCGGCAGATATTTCAGCAGCCACAGCGGCTCCATCGCGCCCAATCCGGTGCCGCCGAAGCGGTCGTGCTGGAAGATCAGATTCTCGTCGCTGCTGACAAAGGCTCCATCGGCGAGATTCTCCGGCGGCGAATACATCTGGTTGGAACCGAACTCGACCCCGACACGCTCGTGAACGAGTTGCTCGGTCTTCAAGCCGGATTGCTCGATGCCAATGATCGCGGAGAGCAGCCCCAACTGGATGTCTCGGCTCATCACCTTGAGATTCTTCCGCTGACTCTTGAGCCACTTCGATTTGGCGGTCTCTTCGGTCAGCTCTTTGACTTCCGCTCCGATGCCACCGGGTGCCGCGCTGTACGGGATCAGCGTGATGGGAGCGATCCCGCTGCGGCCGGCCTTCAGCCCCGCCAGGAACGGCTCGACGCCGATGCCCAACGGGCTGACGATGCCCAGGCCAGTGATCACAGTTCGTTTGGCAGATTCACTCATGCTGAATGGCTCGCTTGCGGGACATCGAAAACCGCTCGGCCCCTTGGCCACCTCCGATCTTCCATGCGGTTGCGGGGCGTAAGAAAGGGGAATCGTCTCGGTTTTGCAAGGCCGTTTCATCGCAAGAGCCTCGCGGCGCGAATTGATTCCGCTTCTGCGACTCTCCTATATTCCGCCGCTTTTCCCGCCAAGCCGAGTTGCGCTGAAACCGGCTCCTCTGCTGTTGGATCTCCAAAGGAATCTCATGCTGACGATTGTTACTCGACGAACCGCTCTGCGCTCACTCACCGCGATGATGGTCAGCCTCACGCTGCTGACAACGGCTTTGATGGCTCAGGACTCGGCGGAGACCAAACCGAGAGACGTGGCGATTGACGTTCACGAGCCTACCATCACTTCGCAAGAGGCCACGACCGGCCATGGCAGCGGACACACAAGTCTCGGAACGACGTTGGGATTGTGGACCGTCTCGCCGTTCATCGCGTTGCTGCTGTGCATCGCGGTCTTACCGCTGGCGGCTCCACATTGGTGGGAGCACAACAAAAACAAGGGGATCGTGGCCGCTGTGCTCGGTGTTCCGCTGGCCGGATACTTGGCGCTCAGTTTTGGGGCCGACGGACAGGGCGAGTTGCTGCACGCGGCCAAGGACTATGTCTCGTTCATTTGCCTGCTGGGTTCGTTGTACGTCATCAGCGGCGGCGTGTTTGTGCGCGGCTCGTTGGACGGCACGCCGTTGCTGAACACGGCACTGCTCGCGTTGGGAGCGGTCTTGGCGAGCTTCGTCGGGACGACCGGTGCCTCGGTGCTGCTGATCCGGCCGCTGCTGCGAGCGAATCAACCTCGGCAGAAGAAGGCGCACATCGTCGTCTTCTTCATCTTCGTGGTCTCGAACTGCGGCGGACTTCTGACTCCGCTGGGGGATCCGCCGTTGTTCATCGGATTCCTCAAGGGCGTGCCGTTCCTGTGGACGATGCGGCTGGCGGGGCAATGGGCGCTGGTCAATGGATTGCTGCTGGTGATCTTTATGATTTGGGACCAAGTCGTCTTCAATCGCGAGGAAGTCGAACGTAAAGGCTCGCAGTTGGAAGCGGTCATGCACCATCAACCGTTCGGCATCGACGGGCGGCTGAATTTCCTGTTTCTCGGCGGCATTCTGGCGACGGTGTATGCCTCCGGCAGCCAGCAGTGGCCGTTCGGAATTCAGGAAGGCTTGATGGTCGCGTTGCTGCTGGCGTCCTACTTCACGACCTCGCGCGACATTCACGGCAAGAATAAATTCACGTTTGGGCCGATCATCGAGGTCGCGGTGCTCTTCGCGGGCATCTTCGTGACGATGATCCCCGCACTGCTGATCCTGAACGCTAACGGCAAGAGCATGGGCCTCACGCAACCGTGGCAGTTCTTCTGGGCTTCGGGCATCCTGTCGAGCTTCCTCGACAACGCGCCGACTTATCTGACTTTCGCCGCGACCGCCTGCGGCATTCAGAACATTCAGCCGGAAGGACAGTACCTCAAGCAGTTCCTGGAATCGGGCGGAACCGGTGCCGTGGAAATTCTCGCCGCGATCTCCTGCGGAGCGGTCTTCATGGGAGCCAACACCTACATCGGCAACGGCCCGAACTTCATGGTCAAAGCAATCGCCGAGGAGAACGGCGTCAAGATGCCCAGCTTCTTCGGCTACATGGCGTACTCTGGAGCGATCCTGATCCCGATCTTCGTGATCGTGACGTTCGTTTTCTTCCGAGGCTGATCCGTGTCGATCTCGCCCTCTGCTCGCCCACGCAGCTTGCTCGCGCGACGCTTCTTCGTCCTGTCGTCAGGACTGCTGGCCGCTGCGGTGCTGATCGCGATGGTCGGCATCGGCTGGTTGGGCCACGCGCCGTCCGACCGCTCGGTCATGCCGATCGCCTTTGGGATCAGCACGGTATTTCTGTTCGCAGGCAGCGTGACGCTGCAACGAGCGGCGTGGTTGGTGCGCGTCCAACAGCTCGAATCGTTTCGCCGCTGGCTGATCCTCTCACTGACCGCTGGCACGCTGTTCGTTGGCGTCCAAATCTGCGGACTGTGGCGACTGACTCAGAATCAAACTCGGCCCGGCCAGTCGCTTCCCGAATCGGCCGAAACCGGTGCGAATGCTTTTGTCGCAATGGCCGCAGGCATGCACGGCGTCCACTTTGTCATCGCTCTACTGTTTGTCGCCTGGATCACGGTCAACGCCTTCGCGAACCGCTACGACCACGAGTACTCCGGTGGCGTCACCTTCTGTGCCTGGTTCTGGCACACTTTGGGGATCGCATGGCTGGTGATCCTGGCCTTGTTCGCCGCCGGTGCGGTGACAGGCTTCGAGGCGATCTCGGTGCCCGACCCCAACGTGGGACACGTTTCCAACGTGCCCGCGACATCGCCCTCCTGAGCACGATGAAATCGTGCTCCACGTTCGCTACTGCCGTTTGCGCGAGCCGATTACACTCCCAACCCCAAACTTCGCCTACCTCTTTTCGACGTGGAGAAACACCCATGCGATCGCGACGAGACCTTCTGACGTGGCTCTGTGTTAGTTCATTCGGCCTGTCCCTGTTCGCGGCGACGGCGTCCGCTCAGGACAAACCGCTGGTGCCGGACAAGAACCTCGAAACGGCGTTGAAAGCTGAACTCAAGAAGAAGGCCGACGAGCCGCTCAAGGAGGAAGACCTCAAAAACGTCTTTTTCCTCGAAGCCAAGAAAAAGGAGATCGCCGATCTCACCGGCCTCGAAAAATGCCCGAACCTCGCGCTGATCAACCTGTCGGGCAACAAGCTCACGAACCTTGCCCCGCTGGCCGGGCTGAGCAACCTGCAATCGCTCGATCTCTCTAAGAATCAGATCGTGGATATCGCGCCGCTCGCGAAGTTGGAGAAGCTGCAATACCTGCAACTCGAAGAAAACCAAATCGAGAAAGCCGATGCTGTCGCCGGCTTGGTGAAGCTGCAAGCTCTGTATTTGTCCAAGAACAAAATCGCGTCGGTTGAGCCGCTCGCCAAGTTGGAGAAGCTGGCCTCGCTGTACCTCGGCAACAACTTGATCGAAGACATTTCCCACTTGAAGGGCCTGAAGTGGGTCAACAACCTCGACCTGCGAAACAACAAAGTCAAAGACCTCACTCCACTGGCCGGCTTCACCGAGTTGCGTTTCACGTTCCTCGCCGGCAATCCCCTCGCCGATCTCGCCCCATTGATTGCGATGGCCAAAGCCGACACCGAGGGCCAACAACGCTTCGCTCCGTATTGGAAGCTGTACTTGGAAGAGAGTGCCCTCAACGACGCGGCCAAGAAGCAACTTGAAGAACTGAAGAAGCTCGGCGTGCGGATCAATCCGAAATAGCCTGCCTTTGATCGTGGGTCGGCTGGAGAGGGATGCGACCTTATGGTGTCACAAGCCGAACTCGATCGCTTTTACGAAGACTTGGTGACCTCGGTTCGCACGGCCGGTGGTGCCTGCGCCATCACGAGCGGAATGGCCTGCGTGCATTACGGCATCGCATTCTCCACAAAAGATTGCGACTTGCTGTGCTTGGCGGATGGAGCCTCGCTGCTTCTCGACATCCTCCGACGGACCGAATTTCTGGGAGCACGCTGCCGCTATCGGGGCAACATCAGCCCGCCACTGGATGCCCGCTGGTTACGAGGCGGCTGGACGTCGCATTTCCGGTGGCCGCGCGAAGAGTCGGAACCACATCTGGACGTCTTCGGAGTCGCACCGCGTGGCACGACGCGCTGGGAGCGTGAGACTCAAGGGCTCTACGCGCATCCTCACACGGTTGCGGAAATGAAACGCACCGATCGCGCCAAGGATTGGCCATTTGCTACGGCTCTGGGGACGAGGATGCTGAATGAGGGCGACGCTCGCGGATGGCTGCATCTCTTCGCGGATGAGATCCTGAAGGAAATGGTGTCGAAACGATCGTGTCCTGATGAAATTCTGCGACGCCGCCCCGTTCTCGAATTGGCCTTGAGCAACGATCCACGATTACGCCCCGCCGTGATGGCTGAGATCCACTTTTGGCACGAGTTGGATCGACTCCGTTTGCGTATTCACGAGCAAGCGGTGCGTCCCTACCTCTCGGCCGTACGGCGAGAACAACTGCGTGACGAAGCCGACCTGATGGTGCAGCATGCGGCGCGATTAAAGTGCGCCGAAGAACATCTCGTCGTCAATCCCATCGCCGCGTATGGTATTGACCGAGTCATTCAGGAAGCCCGCGAGGAAGTGCGACAGTTTTCCGGCGACACCTGGCTGCCGTGGCTTCCCGATGTGCATGAAAATTTCGAGGAGTTGGCGACATGATCCCAGAACTACCCCGTTTGCAGCCGCCCAGCCCCGAAGTTCTCGCTCGCCTGCGCGAGATTGAATACGACTTCCACGTCCGCGCGTTCGGCGAGGAAATGGCGCGGGTAAACTTCCTGCCCCCGGAAGAGCGTATGAAATACATCTACGACATGATCGACCACGCCGTCGCTCACGGCGTCAGCTTCGAGAAACCCGCGCTTGGCGTCACGCCGTGAGCGACTACAGGTTCTCGATGCTTGACTCACAGGTCACTTGCATCTGACAGCAAAATCTCTTTTGTGGTGATCGAGAAATGTTGCTCGATGAAAAAGCAGAACGTGGTTTTGAAGATTTGCTTGTTGCCATCGCAAAGCGTCCTGCGATGTATGTCGGTAGGAACTCCCTTTCCGCGGTTGGAGACTATCTCATGGGATACTGCGACGCCTGCGAGCGTCTCGGATGTTCCCAAACGCCATTGGACGGCTGGGGGCAATGGGTACAACTTCGCTTTCTTATTTCGCATCCTGCGTGGCACTGGACTCGCATCCTGTTGCATGTCTACGGCAGTGATTTGGCGTCGATTGAAGCTTTGCCAATTCTGCACAGGGAGTTTTTGGCCGTGCGAGTGTCACTCGGTATCGAGGGCATCTTCCCTGAACTCCGGCGACGATTAGTCTTTGAATACGGTCAGGATTGGCATCAACCCTCCGAAACGAACACGGTCAGAGAAACGTAATAAGTTTCTCAATTGTTCTGCGCCAACCCCTCAATGTGGCCAATATTTTTGACCGGCTCCAAGTTCTTGAGCACATCGGCGAGCAGTTGCTGATCGAGCGGCAAGGCGGCCCACTCAGCCCATTTGCGGATGTTGTTCGGGTTCGCGCTGCCGGCGACGGTGGTCGTCATGTCGGGATTCGCGATCGAGAACTGCACGGCGAGCTGGGCGATGTCCACGCCGTGCTTTGAGCAATGCTCGGCGGCGCGGCGGCAGGCTTCGCGGACGGCGAGCGGTTCTTTGTGCCACGCGGGGAGCGGCGAGTTCGTCAGCAGCCGAGCGGCGAATGGGCCGGCGTTCATCACGCCGACGCCTTTGGCTTTGAGGTACGGCACCAACTCGTCGGCGAAGCGGGTGTTTTGCAGGCAGTACTGGTTGTAGCTCAGCACGCAGTCGAGATCGGTTTGATCGAGCACGAACCGGAACAGCTTCATCGGATAGCCGCTGATGCCGACGAACCGCACCTTGCCCGCCTGTTGCTGTTTGCGGAGTGCCGGCAGCGTCTCGTCGACGATCTGCTGCATCTCGACGAACTCGATGTCGTGGCACAGGCAGATGTCGAGATGATCGGTCCCCAACCGATGCAGGCTGACGTCCACGCTCTCGGCGACACGCTTCGCGGAGAAATCAAAATGGGCGAGGTCATACCGGCCGAGCTTCGTGCAGAGCAGATATTGGTCTCGCGGCACGTCGCGCAGTGCGATGCCGGTCAAGACTTCGCTCATGCCGCGACCGTAGAACGGCGACGTGTCGATGAAGTTCAGACCGCACTCCAACGCGACGCGCACGCTACTGAGCGCCTCGTCGAGCTTCACGCTCCGAAATTCTTGCCCCAGCGACGAGGCTCCAAAACTGAGGATCGGCAGATTCAGGCCGGTGCGGCCCAGCGGTCGGGTTTGCATGTGGTTGAGTCCATATTCGCGAAATCAAGAATCGCCTCGACTTTGGTCAGGCGTGCTGAGCGAGTCGGCAGCGAGAACTAATGACAAACTTGGCCCCACAACACAACTCGCGAGGAATCCGGGAGTTTCGCGGTGACACGGAACTCGGTACGGCGTTTGCCAAGCAGCGAGCCGAACGGACCGTTGGCCAAGCAGAGTTGTCCGCAGGGAGCGCCCCCGCGCGGAATGCTGCTGCTGGCCGCTTGGCGGTCTATCGCTTGTTGGTTCGCTGATCCGCGATGAGAGGGTCGGCTGGGGGCGTAGCTGGGGTTTCTCCGCGTCGGAGGGATTCTGGACGAGCGCCTACGCTTCCCAGTCGACCTTCTCATCGCGGTTTTGGCACGCGCCGAGTATCTTGCCGCGCATGACATCTGCCTCGAATCCCGCCGTCGCCGACAACACTCCACGTCCGCAGCGCGTGTGCAGTTTCGAAAGCCGCAAGCAGGACGAGATGCGTTCGCTGATCGAGCGCCTCGGCGGAATCGCGACCATCGCCGCTTCGATGCGTGAAGTGCCGCTCGAAAACAACGTCGCCGTGTTTGAGTTCCTCGCCCGCTTGCTGGCCGGAGAGCTGGATGTCGTGATCTTCATGACCGGCGTCGGTGCGCGAGCGTTGCTGGAAGTCGTCGAGACACGAGTGCCGCGCGCGACGTTCTTTGACGCCTTGCAACGCTGCTGCGTGATCGTTCGCGGCCCAAAACCGACCGCGGTTCTGCGCGAGTGGGGCGTGCGTATTGATCATCGCGCTTCTGAACCGAACACTTGGCGCGAATTGCTGAGCGTCATCGACTCGGGCCTGACGTGGCCTGCGACCGGCAGAAAGACTCCCGACTCCGTGGCCATCGCGATCCAAGAATATGGCCTTCCGAGTGAAGAGCTTTATGCAGCGCTGCATGTCCGAGGCATGAGTGTCTTGCCCGTCCCGGTCTATCGCTGGGAATTACCAACCGACATTGCACCGCTGGAAGCCGCGATTCGCGCGGCCGTCGCTGGCGAGTTCGACGTGCTGCTTTGGACCAGCGCTCAACAAATTCGCAACGTGATGGACATTGCCGAACGGCTGCAACTACGCGAATCGTTTCTCACGGCGACACGCCTTTGTCTCGTCGGTTCGATTGGCCCCACTTGCTCCGAAGCATTGCGTGAGGCCGGTTTGCACATCGACCTCGAACCGTCGCACCCTCACATGGGGCACTTGGTTCGCGAGACGTTGACGCGAGCGAACCCGACATGAGTCGTTAGAGGCCATTTCAATACCAGCACGACGCGCCAGCGAGTGGTTGTATTTCCGCGATTTCGGCCACTCGCTGGCGCGTCGTGCTGGTGCTGAAACCGGTTCTAGTCATCGTTGCTGCCGGAGAGTGCCATCCACGAGCGGTTTTGGTAGCTGCATTGGCAGCCGGCCGAGGCATCGGGAACGAGCACCAATCCTCCTACGGGCAGCGCGTTGATCCAACAGCCAGGGCGGATCCCTCCGACGTTTTCGACGCCGGACCCACGTGACAAATCGAGATACCCCAGCGTCGCCGAGCGGAAGAGCAACATGTGTTTCGACCCGGCGAGTTGGCCGCAGCCGTAGGACCGGTTTAACGTGAAGGGTTGATCCTCGCCGGTCAGCAGGTTCCACGCGCCTCCTTGAGCGTAGATCGTGCGGTCGTTGATGAGCGGGCGCGTGACGTACTTGGCTTCTTTGTTCCACAGGGGTTTTCCGGTGCTGCCGCGAAAGACCGCCAAACGTCCGCCGACTTCGGAGGGGAGTTTGAAACGTGTCGATTGATAGCCCATCAGCAGCGCGTCGTGTTGTGGGCTGAAGGCGAGCATCGTGCCGAAGGCGTCGCGATCAGACTTCCAGATTTGTTTTCCGGTCGTCGCATCGAGCGTGATCAACCGGCCGGGAGCATGCTTCACGTTGGTCACGGGCGGCAACTTGGCGGACTTGTCGGAGGCATCCCACTTGTCGTCATCGGCTAACGTCCGGTCGATCAAGAAGACACGCCCCGCACCAATCGCAATCGCGTTGTGACGAATCGACTGCTCGGCATCGTATCGCCAACGTAACTCGCCGGTCTGGGCGTCGAGCGCGAAAAATGTCGAGGACTCCCCCAGGAGTTCGCTGGTGTCGGATCGGACATAAGCAAACCGCACTTGATGTTTCGGATTGGCCAGCGAGCCAAACAGCAGTTTGCCATCGCAGGCGATGTAGCCCCACGAGCCGGGTTGTCCATCGCGCTGAGGCGGCGCGGGGAACTCACCGAGCTTGCGGCCGGTGGCGGCATCCACGCGGTAGCAGCGTTGTTTGTCGTGGACATAGACGCTTCCGCCCGCGACGCAAAAGTTGCTGCCGGTCACGGCCGTTCCCGACAGATGATCGGCGCTGTAAGCCTTCTGGATGTTGGGCAGCGGGAACTCCCAGAGGTTGCGGCCGTTGTACGCATCGACCGCACGCAGCGCCCCGATCCCTTCGACAAACATCCGTCCGTCCTGAAACAGCGGAGCATGACCTCGGCCGTGCCGCTGCGGCATCTCCAGGTCCACATCGCGGAACCAGAGCGGACTCAACACCCCTTTGACGATCTCATCGGCCGAGCAACTGCTGTTGCCGAGATCCGAATACTGATGTGTCCAACTGCCGGCCTTGGCCAGCGCACCGCGCGTGACCAGTTGCATGGCTCCGAGCCGTCCGGTGCAAACGATGCCGCCCGATGGCCGTTGTGCTTTCGGAAGATTCTTGGCCGACACATCGAGTGGACCATCCACAAGCGACCGGGCCGAGACCACCAAGTCTGCGAAGTATTTTCCGTAGCGAACGCTGTCGGCGTCACCCTGATGGACGGTGATTCGCACGCCATATAACCCGGTCGCGCTGAGCGTTCGACGGAGTGCGGCCACGTTCTCGGCCGACGGACTCAAGGCATAGATTTGCAGATTCGTTTTTTGAGCCAACACCACCGCCAAAGCACCGTCACCGCAATCGAGGTCCAAACAAAAACCTTCTTTCACGCCAGTGCGTCGAATGATCTCATCAGCCGCCGCCGCAACTCGTCGATCCACGGAGAACTGTTCGCGTGGCGAAGTGATCTCGGCCGGCGCGGAATGAGTGTCGCCGTCGAAGCAATAAATCGAGCCTCGATCCGTGCTGACATAAAGCCGGCCGTTCGCGGCGGCCAGTCCGTGAGGCGTGCCATCCACGGGAGTCGTCCAGATCACCTTGTGCGACTTGGCATCAATGGCCGTGACCGTCGTGCCGCCGCCCGCGAAGATCGTGTCCCCCGCCACGATCACCGACGCGCTGCCGTCCACGCCCGGAAGCGACCAGATCACTTGATGCTCCAGCGATTTGGCCGGGGCACCTTTGCGATCGGGGGCGATCTTCTCGGCCAACTTCACAACCCGCAAATCCTTCTTGCCACCATGCACGAGACCGTCTGGCATCGTTGCGATCGCGCCCGAACCGAGTTTCGATTCCAAAGCACCGGTCGCCACGTTGAAGGCCACTCCGCCGTTGTAGAAGTTCGTGCCCGAGACAACCGTCTGCGTTCCGCCGGTGTGGCCGTTCGCCTGCAAGTGATAGTACAGGAACTTTCCGTCACGGCGCTCGAAGCCCGCGGGGACGGCTCGGCCGGTCGGCAGCAGCAGTTTGTCTGCGGTCGCCACCAGATAACCCTGAGCCGACACGCCGCTGTTCGCCATCGCTCCGCCGTGCGGTTGCGGCATGTAGATGCGACCAGCCTCGTCGTTGCGCCACAACACGTCGCCCGACTGAGCATCAATGGCTTGCAGAGACACTCCTTCCGACTGCCAGATACCCGCCGCAAAATAGACGATGTTGTCGCGGATGACCGGCCCACCGCGCGCCGGCCAGCGTGAGACCATGCGGCCGTTTCCCAAGATCAATTCTTCGCCCTGTCCGCCATGCCATTTCTGCCACAGCGATCCATCGGCCGCTGCCAGGCAGTAGAGAAAACCGTCATCGCTGACGACAAACACGCGATCCTTCCACACAGCGGGGGCGAACCTCACCGGAGCGTCAGTGAAGAACGTCCATTTCTCTTGTCCCGTCACCGCGTCGAGCGCCACCACTTTGCAGTCGGATGCACTTCCGAAGAACAGCAGACCGCCGGCCACCACCACCTCGTTGGCTCGATCGAACATCATGCGATCATCGCGCGGCCAAGCCGGCAACGGTGCATGCGCCGGACGATAGGTCCAAGCGTGCGACAGCTTCGTGGGGAGCGACTCGGCCGTGTAACCGCTCCGCTCCGCGTCGCCGCGGTAAGTCGGCCAATCCGCCGCGAGTGCGTTGGTGAAACAACCCAGGGCGCTCCACAGGCAGAACACAACCGAGGTCAGGGGCACTGATTTTTGTTTTGAATGCACGATATCCCCGCTGCTTTCGTGGCTTGTCAACGACACGATTCGCATGTGACTTGGAATCGCCTCACCAAGATCGCAATCAGAATACCTTGCCGCTCGCGTTTGAGCGAAGAGGTCAGGGTCTTTTGCCACACCGTACCTGTGTCCGATAACCTGCCACCGCGATTCGATTCCGACTTTCGACTGCTGGCGATGGCTGCTGTGGACACGACCTTTTCCCATTCTGATGCACCACTCCCAAGTTCGCCTTGTTTGCAAGGCGAACGGTTGAGCTTCACCGGCACGCTCGCGTCGATGACGCACCGGCAGGCGATGGACTTGGCTGAACATCACGGAGCCGCCACCACGCACAGCGTCAGCAGGCAGACGACGATGCTGATCGTCGGCGAAGAAGGCTGGCCGTTGGAGCGTGACGGAACTCCGTCGGTCAAACTGCGTGAAGTCACCGAATGGCGGCAGCAAGGTCTCGACATCAAGGTGTTGCCGGAATCCGAATGGCTGCACCTGCTGGGACTCGAAGAGCGTCGCCG
>CAMDEA010000189.1 GCA_945893045.1 Planctomyces sp. SH-PL62 | reverse complement strand
AGTTAAGCTCGCGAAAGTTTGCCAGCAACGTTCGCCATCGTCAGCACTGCGAAGGACAAGGAAGTCTCACCGCATCCGACCGGCTCTCAGAGGACTGAGACATCAGGCGGATCGGCCAGTCAAAAGGATGGATGCCTGATGAAAACCGTATTCACCACCGGCGAAGCCGCCAAGATCTGCAAAGTGAGTCAGCAGACGATCATTCGCTGTTTCGACTCCGGCCAGTTGCGAGGATTTCGTGTCCCCGGTTCGCGGTTCCGCCGCATCCCGCGCGACATCCTGTATCGCTTCATGAAAGAGAACGGCATCCCCACCGATGCCCTCGAAAGCGGTCGCCGTAAGGCTCTGATCGTCGATGACGACGAGGAACTTGTGGAACTGATCCGCGATGCGCTCGAAGCGGACGGCCGCTTCGAGATTCGCGTGGCCAACAACGGCTTCGACGCCGGCATGATGGTCCGCGAATATCACCCGGACGTGATCGTGCTGGACGTGATGCTGCCGGACATCAACGGCAAGGAAGTCTGCCAGCGAGTTCGTAGCGACAACACTCTGGACGACGTGAAGATCATTTGCATCAGCGGCATGGTCGAGCAGGATAAGATCGAAGACCTGAAAGCCAACGGCGCGAACGAGTTCATGCAGAAGCCGTTCGAGGTCGAAAACCTCATCGAACGCATTTGCATGCTGCTGGACGTTGAGCCGGTCGCAGTGAAATAGCGATTTGATCCGCTGCGGTGGATGAAATTTGAGATTACAAACCCGGCCTCGGTTTCGAGGCCGGGTTTCTTTTTTTGGAGTGCGGGGTGTCAGCCCCGCTTTGAATTCTTCGAGGCGAGCCATCGTGTCCGAGTCCCCCGACATCTCGACCTCGGACGCCTTTCTGCGAGCGAAGCTCGAAGCCCTCGCCGAATTCGCAGCCGGGGCCGGTCACGAGATCAACAATCCGGTCGCCACCATCGTGGGCCGAGCCGAATTGCTGCTCAAAGGCGAAACGAACCCGGAACGGCGGCAAGCACTGCTGACCATCGGGGCGCAAGCTCTGCGCATTCGCGACATGATCGGCGACTTGATGGTCTTTGCTCGGCCGCCGAAGCCGGAGCCGAAGTCGTTGAATCTGGTGGAAGTCGTGGACGACGTCGTTCGCAAATTGGACGAATCCCTGCGAGCGAAATCACTGACCGTTGTTCGAGCCGGCGAGTCGTCAGTGCCGATCCTCGCGGACCCGGTGCAGTTGCGAGTGGTCATCAGCAACCTGTTGCTCAATAGCCTGAATGCTTCGGCGGCCGGTGGTTCAATCACCGTCGAGTGCTCCAACCGCGAAGCAGATTCGCGGCGTTTGGCGGTGCTAGTCGTGCGGGATCGAGGCGTCGGACTTTCGGCCATCGAACGCGAACACCTCTTCGATCCGTTCTTCTCCGGCCGCCAAGCTGGGCGAGGCTTGGGTTTCGGGCTCTGCAAGTGCTGGCGAATCGTCGAACTACACGGTGGGCAGATCGACTGCGACTCGTCGGCGGAAAACGGCACAACATTCCGAGTCACCTGGCCAGCGGTTGGCTGAGTTGCCGGGTTGCGTCAATCATGCCGATCAGGCAAGAGCCAAGACGTATGAGCGTCGTGCGAGATCGCGACAATCACACTCCCCCCACCGGCCTTGTGCCGGTGGCTCGTTGGCCTTTGCACTACATTGCTGCCGATCAATCCTATGAGAGGAAACAAAACCGTACCGCGACCGTTAGGGAGCGGCCCAAACCGAACGTCTTGAACCGTTCGTGGCAGGCCGCTCCCTAACGGTCGCGGTACTGATCCGATTAGACGATCAGGACTTTGATATGACCGCTCGACTGCAAGGGATCTTCACGCCGAATCTCGTTCCGCTCGATTGCCGAGGGGATATCAATGAGCCGGAACTGCGGCGGTACATCGACTGGCTGATCGCCAAAGGTGTGCATGGGCTATATCCGAACGGCTCGACCGGCGAATTCACCCGGTTCACGGTCGAGGAGCGACGGCGGATCATCGAGATCGTCGCCGATCAAACTCGCGGCCGAGTCCCCATCCTGGCCGGCGCGGCCGAGGCCAACGTCAAAGAGACGGTCAAAGCCTGCGAGTACTACCATGAACTCGGCTGCCGGGCGGTCGCGATCGTGGCACCCTTCTACTACAAGCTCAGTCCCGCGTCGGTGTATGCGTACTTCAAAGAGATCGCCAAAAACACTCCGATCGACGTGACGCTCTACAACATTCCGATGTTCGCCAGTCCGATCGACGTGCCGACGGTGCGACGCCTCGCCGACGAGTGCGAGAAGGTCGTGGCGATCAAGGACAGCTCCGGCGACATCGTCCACATGATCCGCATGATTCAGGCCGTCCGCCCGAACCGCCCCGAGTTCGCGTTCATGACCGGCTGGGACGCGGCCCTGATGCCGATGCTGCTGATCGGCTGCGATGGCGGCACGAATGCCTCGTCGGGAGTCGTTCCGGAAGTGACGCGATTGCTCTACGACCTGACGCTCAGTGGCCGGCTCGATGAAGCTCGGCAAGTGCAATTCGATCTCGTGACGCTGTTCGACACGATGATCTATTCGGCGGAGTTTCCCAATGGCTTCCGAGCGGCCGTCGATCTGCGCGGCTTCCACATGGGCATCGGCCGCCAACCGCAGTCGGATCAGCAGGTGACTGATCTCGTCGCCTTGAGCAAGACGCTGCAATGTATGCTGTCACAGCACGGCTTCACGGACGAACCGATCGGCGGTTGCTCCGCCTCGGGAGGCGACCTGAAGACTCAGGACGTGAGTGCCATTGTGCAGACGGTCGTGGCCGAATTGAAACGCCGCGGAGTGGTGTGACCGACGACCGCCTTGATCGCAAAGTAGACGAGTCACTCCGTGACTCGAAGATTCCGGTCACAGAGTGACCGGTCTACTTTCTCTTCATCGCAAGAACGAAAACACCTGGTCGCGACATCCTGTCGGCCAGGCGTTTTCATGGAGAATGCGGACGCACTCGCATTCCCGCTCTCAATCAGGCGATCTTCCGTGATCGCCATTCTCCGCAGCCCGGTTAGCCAGCGGAATTCACTTGTGGATCCTCAATGGGGCAGATGCAGTCGGGTTTGGTCGGCAAGGACTGGCTTGATCCCATCAACCTGGTGGCGGGGTGACTCGGGCAAACGCGGCTTGGGCAAACTCATCGAAGTGGGCGGAGTGCTGTTTTTCAAACTCGGTCCACAGGGCCTTGTCCCAGATTTCCGCGTGGTCTCGAACTCCCAGCAGCATCACTTCCCGTTGCAGCTTGGCATGAACTGCCAATCGCTCTGGAAGACGGATGCGTCCCTGGCCATCGAACTCGACTTTCTCTGCTCGGGGAAAAAAGAACCGTTCGTACTTGAGAACCTCGGCTCGCGTGGAAGAACTGGAATCCATCCGTTGAGCCAGCTTCTCGAAATCCGCTGGGGCATACACCACCAGCGATTGATCGTCTCCAGGTCCGACGAAAAGGTGCGTCACGCCGTTCTCGTCGCTGCCATTTCCTAAGTTGCCATTTCTTAAACTGAACGCTTCGCGAAGTTGCTTGGGGACCGCGATCCGGCTCTTGTCATCGACCGTTCGCTCGTAGGTGCCGGTGAGGGCCATCTAGTCACCATTTCTCCCCACAACCAACCACACGGCCCCAATATCCCGACCGCGACGCAAACCGTCAAGCATCATTTCAAGCGCGAGTGCTCTTCAGCACACGACCCTCGACGCAGGTCCAATCACGGTCATCAATTGCCGATTTGAAAGATTTTTTGGGAAGCCATTTGCCGCGCGGTCAGCGAGCACTCTCTGCGATCAATCGGGCATAGAGTTGCTCGTATGCGGACACCATGCGATCCATCGTAAACAGCTTCTGAACAGCCGGTTGCGCCGCGTTTTTGAGCCGCGAACAAAGTTCCGGATCGGTAAGGACCGTTTCAATTCGCCGTTCCAATTCGATTGGCAAACCAGGGGTGACGAGCAGCCCAGTTTCTCCGTCTCGGATCAGCTCCTCGGTTCCCTCAACGCGGCTCACCACTACCGGTAGCCCCGCAGCCATCGCCTCCAACACGATGTTGGGCATCCCCTCCCACAACGAGGGGAGCGTCAGTAGGTCGGCCGCCTTGAGCAACTCAGGAATATCTGGTCTCCAGCCAGCGATTTGGATGCGATGATCCAGGCCGCGCTGCGTGACCCACTCTTCCATCGAGGCCCGCAGTGGACCGTCGCCGACAAGCAAGAGTTGCCAATCCGGATGTCGTTCCAGCAGATGAGCGAATGCCTCCAGCAAGATGAACGGAGCCTTTTGCGGATCGAGCCGGCCGACGAACAGCACCAAAGGTGCCACCGATAATCCCAGGCTTGCGCGATCGACAGCCACCGCACTCGCGAAGCGGTCGAAATCAACGGCGTTGGGAATCACGCTGATCTTGGACGCCTTGAGTCGCGCCTTGTGAATCGAGAACTCAGCCACCGCTCGGCTCACACACACGTTTTGATCGACAAACCCCTGAGTCAGTCGATCCAACCACAACGGCACTCGACTGCGTCGTTCCGCCACACGAATCCCGCAGACCACATGTGGCACACCGGCTCGCCAAGCGGCCAGTCGGCCCACAAAGTTGGCGTGAAACAGGAAACACTGAAGCAGAACCGGCGAGAACGTCTTCAACTCCGCAGTCAGCTTCTGGATGACTCTGAGATTGCGACTGTTTTTCGCACCGAAGCAAATGACGGGAATCTCGGCGGCTTGCAGACGTGCAGCCAACGCTCCGGAATCGGATAGGCAATAGACTCGCGGTTCCCAACGATTTCGGTCCAATCGCGTCACGAGTTCGACGAACATCCGCTCCGCGCCACCGACGTCGAGATCCGTGATGCAGAACGCGATTCGAACTGGCGGCGAACGTTCGCTGGAGTCATGCGCAGGCAATACGATCCCGTTCGTCATGCAACATCCTTCAACCAGAATGCCAGGCGAGTGGGGCTGGCGTCACTTCGGAAAGTAGCAGGCACATTCCATGTGCCGTCCGCTTGGGAAGCGCCGACGGCACATGGAATGTGCCTACTACTTTGGCGACAAAGTGAGTGCCATTGGGCTGAAGCCACGCTGCTCGCATCAAACAACACTTCGAGACCATACGAGCAAAACGGCATGTCGAGCGAGTCCATTTCCCAAGCGTCTTCCGCCACGTCCGACGTGGATCGCTCGTTTGATGACGTCTCTTTGTACGACTACGAACTGCCGGAAGGGCTGATCGCCAAAGAGCCGCTGGCCGAGCGGGATGCTTCTCGGCTACTGGTGCTTGATCGACAGACCGGAGCGATCCAGCATCGCGGGATTCGCGAGTTGGCGGAGCTACTAAGGCCGGGCGATTGCCTGGTGCTCAATGACACGCGAGTGCTGCCGGCCCGGCTGATTGGCCAGCGAGCGAACACCGGCGGCAAATGGGAAGGGCTGTATCTCGGACCAGCGGAGAACGGCGATTGGCGGCTGATCGGCCAGACGCGCGGCTATCTCAAGCCCGGCGAGCAAGTCGTGTTGATTCCTCTTGGCCACAATCCGCCGAATGGTCCGGAATCGCTGCACCTGACGCTCATCGACCGCGAACCGGACGGCGTTTGGCGGATGCGCCCGGAACCAACGGGCGACACGCTCTCGCTGCTTCAGCAGTTCGGCACGATGCCGCTGCCGCCGTATATGCAGCGGAAGGTGGCGACGGATTCGGACTGGCAGCGGTACCAAACAACTTATGCGAGTCATCCCGGCTCGGTCGCGGCACCGACTGCCGGGTTGCATCTGACGGAGTCGCTGTTGGCGGAAATTGAAGGTCGAGGTATTCGCATCGCACGCGTGACCCTGCACGTTGGGCTAGGAACATTCCGGCCAATCTCAGCGACCAATCTCAGTGAGCACTTGATGCACTCGGAGTGGTGTGAGATTGGAGAACCGGCCGTGCAGACGATTCAAGAGACACGCGAACGCGGCGGGAGAATCGTGGCCGTCGGAACGACTTCGGTTCGCACACTTGAAACGGCGGCCGCGGACGGCCAACTGCGGCCGTGGCAGGGGGCGACTTCGATTTTCATCCGGCCGCCGTACCGGTTTCGTGTGGTCGATGGGTTGCTGACCAATTTTCATTTGCCGCGTTCGACGCTGTTCGTGCTCGTCTCCACGTTCTCGGGTCTGGCGCACATTCAAGCGGCCTATGCGGCGGCGATTCGCGAGCGATACCGCTTCTACAGCTACGGCGATGCGATGCTGATTCTGCCGGACTCGCAGGCGAGTTCCATCAGCAGTCCGTTGTGAAGATGACAATTTCCGGGAGCCGCTGTAGAACGTCGGGTGCCTAGAGTTTTCTCCTGCCGAATTCGGTTCGCCGATCACTGATATGACACCCATTGAGCCACCCCGTATTACTCGACCTGCGTTGCACAAGCGGGCGTTCCGTCGGCTGGTGGAATTTCGAGGGTTTCAGCGCGTTCCCTTGCAGCAATACCGCAGCCGAGTGCGTCGGCTCTACGACGGCCCGGCGGGCGCGATGCTGATGATTGCCAGCCTCGTGTCGCTACATCAGCCGCTGATCGGGCGAATGTTGCGGAAGCAGAATTTTGATCTCGGCCGCTTTCAGTCGATCTTGGATGTCGGTTCCGGAGCTGGCCAAATTCTCGGTCATCTGCTGAAGCACACGCATCCGGAAGTGCAAATCGTCGCGTGCGACCTCTCGCCGCAGATGCTTCGTCGAGCACGCCAGTCGATGAAGTCTCGGCAATCGCACGGCGAGACACGGCCGTGGTACATCGCCGCCGACATGACGCATCTCCCCTTTGCGGATAACTCGTTCGACTGCGTCACCTGCGGGTACGTTTTGGAATACCTGCCCGATCCGCTTCCGGGCCTGACGGAACTGCATCGAGTGCTCAAACCGGGAGGCAGTTTGCTGCTCGCGGCGACCGAGGACACCTACACGGGATTTCTCAACGGCCGCATGTGGCGCTGCCGCACGTTTAATCGTGACGAATTGCGACATGCGTGTGCTCAAACCGGTTTGGCGTGGAACCGCCAACTCTGGTTCTCGCGAGTCCATCGCTTCTTGAAACTCGGCGGCATCCTGGTCGAATTAAGAAAAGAAGAGTCGGCTGAGTAGCGTTTGTAGTGGCCCGATTGATCGGGTTCGTGTCGCATGTTTGACCCCATCAATGGGGTCACTACGAGCGCGGTCAATTGTCGTAGCGATTCGGACTCCAGCCTTGTGCCACCTCGCACAATGTCTTCAGCGTTGAACGATCGACGGCACACGCAACGATCCGTGGTAGGCGCAGCATGTTGGCTCGATCGTCCAACCACATCTCGCGGAAGTGGACTGGTTCGCCGGTATCCGTCCAAACGGCATCGCCTCCCAGGATGCGGGCGATGTGCAGCGAGACAGGGAAGTCATAGATGTTCGGCGAGTGAATCAAGCTGCCGCCGAACTCGCCGGTTGCGAGCAGCGGATAGATGCTGCCCGGCATGTCGTCGGGAGCGACTCCTTGCAGGCCGGCGGCAGTGACGGCTTCAGATCGTTCGCGATCTCGCTGTTGAAAGCCGATGAGGTAAATCTGCTTTGACTGCGGCCGTGTGGCCGGAATGATCGGAGTCAGGCCATCGAGCACCGCGCGAGCCGGACGGCTCGGGTCATCCAGGCCGACGACGATTCGCGAACCAATCGCCTCGAACCAGGTGCCGTGTTCGCCCGCCTCCGGAACGAAGACCAAGGAGTAATGCAGCGTCTGGCGGTCCCGCAGGTGCAGCATGACCGCATAGCCGTTGCCAGTGTGATCGCGGTACTGCTTGGTTCCGTCGATCGGATCGAGTGCGATCGTCAACTCACCATCGGATGCGAAGCGTCCCATGTCGCCGTTTTCTTCTTCCGCCTCGATGCGACATTGCCGAAACAGCGGCGAGCGATCGCGTAACGCGGAGATGACCAACTCCTGCACGGTCAGATCCGCGAGAGTCAGCGCATCGGTCGCCGCGCTGCCCGAAGTCTTTCCGTCCAACGCGATGTTGAACTTCCGCAACTGCCGAGCGATCGCTCCGGCCCAACGCAGGACTTCCGGCATGTGAGACGCTAACGCTTCCGCCACTTCGTGAACTGCTGCCATGCGTCAACTCCTTGATTCAGGTCTGGTCTGAAACCCTGGAGTGCTGTGGCTCGACACCGCCCTCCATTCCGATGAAATGGCGATCCTCAACGTCCCCAAAACCGTCATTTCGGAGACCGGCTGACTGACGTGTTTTCGAGGAAGGTCTTTGTTTCAATTGAATGGAGGGCTGCGTCGAGCCGCAGCACTCCAAGGTGGTCACTCGTCGTCGTCAGTTTTCTTTCGATTGAACCAGGCAAACGGCGAACGACCCCCTTCTGCTTTCGCTTCCGGCTTGCGAGGTTCCGCACCCAGCGCGGACAGCACCTTTGGAATGACTTCGTCGAACTTCGTGTCATTTCGCCGCCAGCCGCTGAAGTCGGCGACAACTCGCGCGGCCATCGCTTTGTCGTGCTTCCCTTTCGCGTCGCCACCGAACAGGAAACCATCCAGGTTCAGCGGCAATAACAATTTCACGTCTTGTCCGACATCGCGCTTCCACTGTTCTTCCCGCTTCAGTAACCGAGCGACTTCCCCCTCGACCCACGGCGAGGTCAGCGAATTGCGAGACGCCAGGAAGATCACTTTGTTCGGCTGCTGTAAATCGAACTGCGCTTCGAGCGGCGGTTCTGAGCGGCCCGCGTCCGGCATCTCGTCGAGCCAGCAGACCAGCCCGACGGATCGCAGTCCCTCGACCAGACGTTCGGCGAACGACAAGTCTTCGTGGCTGAAACGCACAAAGCAGGCTGCGGCCTCGCGCGGAGCCGCTTGCATTGCCGCGACGAAATCATCCGGCAACCCGCTGCCGCGCAGGAACTCGGCGGGGATTTGTCCGCGAGACTTCAGCCAGGTATCTAAGCCGATGCTGCTCGGCCCATGATGCGTGGCAGTTTCTAATCCGATGACTTGGCTCAGATCGCAATTGCTCCAGCGAGTCCAACCGCAGGTCAACCGCGACGCATGAGTCCCCGCGAATCGAGCCAGACTGAAATCGGCCCCCAGCACGTTCGTGTCGCTGAGCTGAGCCTTATTGAAGTCCGCTTCGAGAAAGCTGACGCGTATCAGCTTGGCTTTCGTGAGGTCGCTGCTGTTGAGATTCGCGCGACCGAAATCCGCCTCGGTCGCGTCCGACTCGCCAAGCATGGCTTTGAACAAATTCGCTCGCCGAAAGTCGGCTCGCGCGAGCGTTGCCAGCTTCAAGCCCGCTCGCGTCAGGTCTGCTTCGCTCAGAATTGCGCCGCTCAAATCCGCGCGGGCCAACTTCGCTCCGACCAACAACGCCCGCCGCAGATTCATCCCGCGCAGGTCCGCTCCCTTGAGATCCGCCTCGGTCAAATCGAGCAGCACGGTCGGGTTCGTCGCCCGAAACTTGGCGAGCGCCTGCTTCCCCTCTTTGACGGCTTCCAAAACTTTGCTGCTGGCCACAGTGAATCCCCGGCTGCGAAGCGTTACGCACGACGGCGGTGATTCTGAACGGAACCGCCCACGAACGGCAAGCAGTCCAACGCCGTTTCGTCGGCATCAGACCGGCAAACCTATGTGGACATCGAGCGGCGAGGAAGACGCGGATGGATCACGCCAAGCACTCGCAAAGCAGTGCCGGATGACTGAAGACATCCGCCAGACTTTCAAAGTCATCTAATCGGGTCGCATTGGTTGGCGTCGACGGTTCGTCTTGCGCGGACGAAGACGGCGACGGGAAATCGGTCGTGGCACGACGATCAATCACAGCGTCACGTACCGAATCCGTGTTCTGGGAGCCGGTCGAGAGCAATGCCCCGCCCGCCGAAGCGATCACCGTTTGGCTGGCCGTGGCCGCCGGAATCACGGCCGTCTGGGAGTGCTCCGCCACGGCGGCGGAATGCGCCAAGGAATGTCCGCCGGCAGCACTGGCTCGTGGAGTCGTCACCGTCGCCGTGTTGCTGTACGCGGAATATCCCGTGTTGTTGAAAGCTCGCACGGCGTACGAATACGTCTTCCGCGCGTTCACACCGCTGTCGGTGAAGCTGGCGGTGTTGGCGGCGACGTTGGCAATGTTCGTCCAACTGCGGCCGTTGTTGGAGGTCCGCCAAATCTGAAAACCGTTTTCGTTGCTGGAGTTGTCGGACCAAGTCAAATTCACGCGATTCGATGCGGTGGCGACGGCGGACAACGAGGTCGGCGCAGTGGGTAAGGCGGGAGCTGTCAGCGTGGTCGTGCTGGCGACGTTACTGGGCGCGGAGTCGCCGCCCGCGTTATTCGCCTTCACGCGGTACGAATACGTCGTCGCCGAGTTCAAACCCGTGTTTGAGTAGCTGGTGACATTCGCAGCGGTTGTCGCGATCTGAGTCCAATTGATGCCGTCGGTCGAACGCTCAATCTTGTAGCCGGTCTCGCCGCCGACATCAGACCAGGCCAAGTCGATTCGACTGGAGGAGATGGCTGTTGCGGTCAGGTTCGCTGGAGCCAATGCCAAGGTCGCAGTGGTGACAACGTTGGAGAAGTCCGAAACAGACGTCACATTGAATGCCGACACGCGGAAGGCGTAGTTCGTGCCCGCCGTCAAATCGAGCGCTGAAAAACTCGTGCTGTTCGAGCCCAGCGTGGCGATGGTGGTCCAGTTGACTCCGTCGAGTGACCGGTCCACGCGAAAGCCGGTTTCGTTGGTGGCGTTGTCGATCCAGCTCAGATTGATCTGACTGGTGGATTGCGTCGCGGCGACCAAGCCACTGGGAGTTCTCACCGAATTCGCCGACGTGACGATCGTGCCGCTGACGGTGTACTGCCCGACGTCGCCGTAGCCGCCGTGACTCGCAACAGCCACCCGATAGCTGCCGGCGGCGACCGTGGCAGTGATGCTGGCTCCGAACGAGGTGCTGGGGTCCGACGTCGCGATCAGTCCGCCGTTCGCATCGAATAATTGCAACTTGGCATCGAGATCGTTGAAGGTCGCCAGGGCAGAGACGCTGATCCCAATTTGGCCCGCATCGGTGGAAAACGAGAAGAAGTCCACATCGCTGGTCGTCGTGATGACGCCCGATCCGCTGAGTTGACTGCCACTCACGGTCAAAGCAGATGCCGTCGAGACGGTGTTACCATAATCGTCGACGCGGTAGCCAAATCCATTCGCCGTTCGCGAGATCACCGCCATGTCGTCCTGAATCGTCGTGGATGAGGTCGCTGACGTGCCGTACCACCACAATCCGCGTGTCGCCGAATAGCTGTCTCCCATAATCGGAGCCCGCCCGTCGCCGGGGCCGGCGTAGTACTCATCGACCTTGGTCGTGCCGCTGTAAAGGCTCTGATGTTGCAGGCCGAAGCCATGCCCCGATTCGTGCGACGATGCCTCGGCCGTGTACTTCGCATTGCCGTTGGCCAAGTTCTTGGGGAACACAAACACGACGTTGGAAATCGAATTCGTAAATGAGTTCACATAAGCCACACCGCCATACGGCCCGATCCACGCGCCATCACCGCCGATCGAAATTCGCAGGGCCGCGCCATTGGCAAAGCTCGCCGGCTGCACCGTCGTCACATTCACGTTGAACGGCGAGTAATCCTCGGCAATGTATCGCCAGATGTTCTGAATCGTGGCCAACTCGCCGTCGCTGAAGGTCGAGGCATCGCCATCCTGATCGAAGGCCGGCTGCGTGATGTTGCTGTAAGAGCCCCAACTCGATTCGAAGTGCCCGTTGAAATCCAGGTAAACCGAAACGGCCGCTCCCGCCAAGCTATTCAAGATCGGAATGCTGGTGAGCGGACTGGAGGCGGCGACCGTCGTCGTGGTTCCCGAAGTCGAACCCGCTGCGACAAGGACTCGACGGTGTGCGTCAATAATTGGGAATGTTCCCAACTCAAGGCCATCGTGGTGTGCTTCCTCGGCGTCGTGGTCATCGTCATGGTCCGCGACAGACTCGGCTCCGTTGGCCTCCAAATCATCCACGCATAAAAGTTGCCGAGCTTCCAAAACCTCAATGGCGGAGAAAACTCGCCAGGAACGACTGCCGTAATGCTTTCCCCGTCGTGGTGCGCGGAAACTAAGACGCTTCATGAGATGACTCCGATTCGTGGCCCATTCCAACTCTAGCTCACCGCACACGCGATGCGGCTCAAAGCCAGGATCAATATAAGACGAGTGGCGGACTTCCCTTCGCGGGCAGACTGAAAGGTGTTGCGGCTATGTAGGAAACGGCCAACAGGCTCGACCAGAGAGTGCTCAACTTCATTCCGATGTTTGCGGCAATTCGCACTGGCCCCATGAGATTCCTTCGCCATCCCCACTCGACGTGCGATCCACAGGTTTGCTTGGTGATCCGCCGGCCCTGGAGAGCCGGCCGACAGGACACGTCCTTGCTGGTCGGAAATTGGTTTGATAGTGTCCGCTTGGCATTGGAAACCGTTTGAAATTTGAGATCTGAAATCTGAAATTTCGACAGCACACACGCTCGCGGCACTGCTCGTCGCGTCGCTGAATCATTACTCGCCGCACACAGAAAGAAGTCGAGGCTCGCATGTACAACGTCACGCTGATCCCTGGAGATGGAACTGGTCCGGACCTCGCCGAAGCGACACGCAAATGCGTGGACGCCACGGGAGTCAAAATCAACTGGGACGTGCAGGAGTGCGGCATCGAAGTCATTGAGGCTCAAGGGAAGATTCCCGAATCGGTCTTCAAATCCATTCGAGCCAACAAGGTCGGACTGAAGGCTCCGATCACCACGCCCATCGGCAAAGGATTCCGTTCGGTCAACGTCGCCCTGCGGCAAGAGCTGGGCCTCTATGCCTGCGTGCGGCCCTGCAAGACGTACAAAGGGGTCCGGTCGTACTTTGAAAACACCAAGGTCGATCTGGTCATCGTCCGCGAGAACACCGAAGACCTCTACGCTGGCGTCGAGTTCCAAGCGGGGCAGCCGAAGACCGCTGAGTTGATTCAATTCATCAACTCCATCGCGACCGGCAAGAAGATCAGCACCGGATTGCAAACGACGGGAGTCAGCATCAAGCCGATGTCCGTCGAGGGTTGCCGGAACATCAGCCGCTACGCGTTCGACTATGCGGTGAAATTTGGCCGCAAGTCGGTCACGTCGATCTGCAAAGCGAACATCATGAAGTTCACCGACGGCCTCTGGTACGACGAGACGCGCGCCGTCGCGACTGCGTTCGGCGCGAAGTACGAAGACCCGAAGCTGGCTGAAGGAGTGAAGGCCGATCCGACGCTCGCCGGCAAAGTCCCCAGCGCCGCCGGGATCACCTACATCGAGCGGCTCGTCGACAACATGTGCATGCAGTTGGTCCAGAAGCCGGAGAACTACGACGTGCTCTGCATGGGCAACTTGTACGGCGACATCCTGAGCGACCTGTGCGCCGGCCTGGTTGGCGGCCTGGGAGTCGCTCCCGGAGCGAACATCGGCCCGGACTCGGCGATCTTCGAGGCGACTCACGGCTCGGCCCCGAAGTACAAAGGCCAGAACAAGGTCAACCCGACCGCGCTGATCCTCTCCGGCAAGCTGATGCTGGAACACATGGGCGAAGCCGCCGCCGCCGCGAAGCTCGAACGAGCCGTCGCCAGCATCATCGAAGAAGGCAAGTACGT
>CAMDEA010000188.1 GCA_945893045.1 Planctomyces sp. SH-PL62 | reverse complement strand
AACGCTCCGGTGCCCGCTGGAATCTCCGCAACGCCGAATCCGTCTCCGCCCTGACCAACCTCCGCGATAGCAATCAATGGCAACTCTATTGGTCAACTTGCGACACCACTAAAACTTAACACCGCCAAAATCTCTGGGCACACCCGCCGAGCGGTTGTGTTACGGTGGCCTACCCTGTTCATCAGGCTCGCGCTATCGTTCGCCGCCTTTGATGGACAAGAGAGTGTTTGATGCGAACGCTGATTCCTTGGATGCCTGCTGAGTTGAATGCTCTCGCCGATGCCGGACTGCGGCGTGGGCGGCGAGTCGTCCGGCCGCTGCCCGGTGGCGCGTGTGAGATTGATGGGCAGCAGTTATGGAACTTTGCGAGCAATGATTATCTCGGACTCGCGGCTGATCTGCGATTGGCGGAAGCGGCGAAGGCCGCGCTGTCGGAAGTCGGCGTCGGCGCGCGGGCGAGTGCGCTCGTCACGGGACGAACTGTGTGGCACGCTCGACTCGAAGAAACGCTCGCGCGGTTTGAGGGCCAAGAAGCAGCGATTCTGTTTCCGACCGGCTATGCCGCGAACGTCGGCACGATTGCCGCACTCATCGAGGATCAAGATGTCGTCTTCTGCGACCGCTTGAATCACGCCAGCTTGATCGACGGTTGCCGATTGAGCGGCGCGAAGCTACGAGTGTTTCGGCACTCGGAGTTGGAAACACTCAAAGGCGAACTCCAGAAGGCCGGCGGCTTTCGACGGCGACTCATTGTCACCGATGCCGTCTTCAGTATGGACGGTGACGTGGCACCGCTGCGCGAACTGTGCGACTTGGCCGAACGGTTCGATGCGGAGGTGTTGGTCGATGAAGCTCACGGCACAGGCGTGTTCGGCGAGCAGGGCCGCGGCGTGTGCGAGCATCTGGGTGTCGAGAATCGCGTGGCCGTACGAGTCGGCACGCTCAGCAAAGCGGTCGGCACGTTGGGTGGATTCGTGGCTGGTCCGCAGACGTTGATCGACTGGCTGTGGAACAAAGCTCGGCCGCAGGTCTTCTCGACCGCGCTGCCACCCGCGATCTGCGCGGCGGCGACGGCGGCGATCGAGATCATCCAGTACGAACCCGACCTACGCGCGAAGCTCTGGCGAAACTGTGAGTTCGTGCGACGTGCGCTCGTGAAGGGGTCGGGAGTCTTTTTCAGGTCGGACGAACGGCCATTGAGGACCGGTTCGCAGAAGGATGTCCAAGAACAAAACGCTGACCTGAAAAAGACTCCCGACCCCGTCGCGTGGTATGGCAACTCGGTCGGCCCGATCATCTCGATTGTGTTGGGAGAGCCGGAAGCCGCGGTTGCCGCACAACGGAAGCTCGAAGAACGAGGTTGCCTCGTCGCGGCGATTCGGCCACCGACAGTGCCGCAGGGGACGTCTCGGTTGCGAATTTCGTTGTCGGCCGCGCACGATGAGGTCGCGTTGCAAAACTTGGTCGATGCCCTGAGAGAGGTTGTGCCGATTCCATGACGAGTTCTGTTCCGAGCCGAGACGGTTTTGCTGACGAGTATCCGTTTGAGTCACATTGGCTCGATCTTGATGGAGTGCGCATGCACTTCGTCGATGAAGGCCCACGCGACGGCGAACCGGTGCTGTGCGTGCATGGCAATCCGACGTGGAGTTTCATCTGGCGACGGTTGATTCGCGAACTGTCACCGCAACGGCGAGTGATCGCGGTGGATCACATCGGCTGCGGCTTCTCGGACAAGCCGCAGGAGTATCCGTATCGGCTGGAGCAGCATGTCGCGAATTTGCGACGGCTGATCGAGTCGCTCGATTTGCAGAACATCACGCTGGTCGGCCACGATTGGGGCGGCTGCATTGGGATGGGGGCGGCAACGGAATTGCCCGAACGGTTCGCTCGCTTCGTGTTGCTCAACACGGGAGCGTTTCGGTCGCAGCGAATTCCATTGCGGATCGCGGTCTGTCGGATTCCGCTGTTGGGGCCGCTCGCACTGCGCGGCTTCAATGCGTTCAGCCGTGCGGCGCTGACGATGGCGGTCGCTCGGCAACCGTTGTCAGCGGCGGCAAAACGTGGATTGCTCGCGCCGTATGACTCTTGGGCGAACCGCGTGGCCGTATCAAACTTCGTGCAAGACATCCCACTGCGTCCGTCGCATCCGAGCTACGCCAAGCTGACCGCGATTGAAGAAGGTCTCGCGCAGTTCCGCGACCGGCCGATGCTCCTGCTGTGGGGCGCGAAGGACTGGTGCTTCACGCTCGACTTTCATCGCGACTTTCAGCGGCGGTTCCCGCAGGCCGAATCGCACGTCATCGCGGACGCGGGGCATTACGTGTTTGAGGACGCGGCAGAGGAGGTCGCGTCAACCGTGCGAGAGTTTCTGAATCGAACGACGGACGGTTCAGCCTGGAAAGGCTGACCTACGAAAAATGCGGGAGGGGGGACTCGAACCCCCACGCCTTGCGGCACTGGATCCTAAATCCAGCGCGTCTGCCAATTCCGCCACACCCGCGCGGTTCATGCTTGGGACAGATGATACGGATTGAAAGCGCTGCTCACCAAGCGGGAGCAACTCAGGACTTCTTCAGCGGAATGAAGTCGTCGCCGTCCGTCTCCATGCCAATCCCTTTGTCCGGCGGCGGCGGCACATTGAAGCGCTCATCTTCGTCGTCGATCGGCACCGGAAACTCCCCGCTGATTTCCGACTTCGGCGGAGTGACCAGCGCCCTGTTGACGGGCGGCCTCGCGCCAGCATACGGCTTCACAGGAACGACCGGTGCCGGAACCTTGTCGGACTTGGGCTTGGACTTGCTGGAGCCTGGTTTGTCCGCTTCCAGCCGGAAGCGGACGTCGCCAATCATCAATTCGTCGCCGAAGCCCACCGCGGCCTGCTGCTCGACACGATCGCCGTTGACCCAGACGCCGTTCATGCTGCCGAGGTCGCGGACCACAAAGTTGTTGTTGACCAAAGCGACCGCGCAATGCTTGCGCGAGATTTTGCGGCTGTTGAGAATCACGGCGTCGCAGTCGGGATGCCGGCCAACCAACACGATCGGCTTATCCAGCACGATCGGCTTGCCTGACTCAATAGGCATCAACATCGCGGGCATGTGCAACAACTCCACCGACGGGCAAACTTTCTCCACGAAATGCGGACTGAGCATACCCCGCGACTCTGAGTGACGCGACCAATGGCCACGCTGGCAATGCGGAGAATCGGCTCATCAGGACCGGTCGCGCGGATCAAGTGGATCACGTCGAGTTGGCGTGTTGGAGTTCAAAACGCCGAGGGAGTCAGGAGAAGTTGCGGTTCGATTCGAGGCGGATGGCCAGCCGTTTCCGAGGCTATCTGCGTTCCGGACCGTCGCCACCAGCGATTCGCGACTGCGATTCCCAGGACTGGTACACCATTCGGGCCGGCTTGAACCGAACCCCGCTGGTACTGGATGTCCGCGAGTCGTCCGAACCACTGCTCCCCGGCCGGCCGTCATTCCGCGAACCGACTGTCGTCCAGGAATCGCGCGCCGCCACGGCGCCGGGACTCTCCAGGAATTTCGGGTCCGGAACGGGAACCGAGTACGACTTCGCGTCGGCCAACGGAGCGTCGGCTGAACTCGCAGCGGAAGTCAGTGGCAACATCGTCACCGGATTGGACGCGACGGCCGGACGACCCACAGCCGACTGACTCAGCGTCGGTACGGCCTGATAGATCGGAGTCGGTACAAACGCCAGACCGCCACACGGTCCGCACGCGACGACCGGGGACACCGCTGTCGGAATCGAATACGCCTGCGTTCGCACCACCGGCTGCGCGACCATTTGCGTGACAACTTGCGGCACTTGCCGAGTCACTTGATACGGCACGCTGCGATACCCGGTCTGCTGCTGGTAGGAGACCTGTGGAATGCGCTTGGCGACCTGCTTTGGAACATAGACCGTTTGATAGCTGCCCTCGTCAACGACCACGTCTCGATAGGTAGTGACTGGCACAGTCTGTGTGACAGCTTCTGTGCGGTATTGCGTGACGACTTCGTTGCGGAACGTCGTCACTTGCTGCGGGACCATCTGCGTTTCGACCACCGGCTGATGCGATTGGCAATTGCAATGATTCACCGGCCGCCGACAGTTCTGGCAGCCTCGTGAAAACAATTGAGCCGACACGTTCGTCGTCGAGGATATCACCGAAATCGCACACAACACTGCCAGCACCATCACGCCGCGAACGTGCATTTTCATTGCCCAACTCCTTGGCGATTGCCCTCTGCCCCTGTGAGTCTCGTCGCTCGAACGAAATCTTCCGCGCAAACGCTCGCGGGACGCCCCGCGCGCTCTGTCTACCTCAGTGACTATCGGCGACACCTCCGGCAAACTTGAACGATTGGGCGAAGCTTGACGGCTCGGTGTCTGCCCGACTTTTGCAAACCTCCCGGCGTTTGGATAACGTGCTCCGGCTGACTGCCAACCAACCGTGGGGCCACGCGGCTCACATTCTCTATCTCACCAGGAGTCCCGCCATGAGCGATACCTCGTCCAACGCCGTGTCACGCCGTGAACTGCTGAAAACCTCCGGACAGGTCGCCGCCGCGTCGATCTTTGCCGCGTCCGCGTTGCCCGGCGCACACGCCGCCGAGAACAACACGATTCAATTGGTGCTGATTGGCTGCGGCGGCCGCGGCGGTGGAGCAATTGCGAATGCGCTCGCCACCAAGCAGGGGCCGACCAAGCTGATCGCGATGGTGGACGTCTTCCCGGAGAAGCTGGCCAGCGCCTACAGCAACGTCAAAAAGAGTTTCCCGGATCAGGTCGATGTCCCGGAGGACCACAAGTTCATCGGCTTCGACGGCTACAAGAAGGCGATGGACCTGCTCAAGCCAGGCGACGTGGTGATCCTCACGACGCCGGTGGTGTTTCGCTGGGTCCACTTCGGCTACGCGATCTCGAAGGGTCTGAACGTCTTCATGGAGAAGCCGACGACTGTCGATGGCCCGACCAGCCGCAAGATGCTGGAACTCGCCGCCGAGTCGGTGAAGAAGAATCTCAAAGTCGGCGTCGGCTTGATGTGCCGGCATTGCCGCTCGCGAATGGAGTTGGCTCAGCGGATCAAGGATGGCCAGATCGGCGACTTGACGCTGCTGCGAGCCTATCGCATCGCCGGTCCAACCGGATCGGCGTCGGTGGGACCGAAACCCGAAGGGATGAGCGAACTCGCTTACCAGATCAAGAACTTCCACGGCTTCTTATGGCTCAGTGGCGGCGGCTTCAGCGACTTCCTGATCCACAACATCGACGAGTGCTGCTGGATGAAGGACGCTTTCCCGGTCGATGCCAAGGGACACGGCGGCCGCCACTACCGCGGCGACCAAGTCGATCAGAACTTCGACACCTACAACATCGAGTACACGTTCGCCGACGGCACGAAGATGTTCATGGCAGGCCGCACGATGCCTGGCTGCCATCAAGAGTTCGCGACCTACGTCCACGGCACGAAAGGTTCGGCCGTTGTGTCGCAGTCGGGGCACCATCCGTCGAAGGCCCGCATCTACAAGAGCCATCGCATGGTCAAGGAAGATCTGGCCTGGGAGTGCGAGAAGCCAGAAGCCAACCCGTACGATCTCGAATGGGAAGACCTGATGACCGCGATCCGCAAGGACCAGCCCTACAACGAATGCGAACGGGGCGCGAAGTCGAGCCTCGTCACTGCGATGGGCCGCATGGCCTGCCACACCGGCCAGGTGGTGACCTACGAAGACATGCTCAACTGCGAGCATGAATTCGCTCCGAACGCCGACAAGCTGACGCTCGACGGTCCCTCGCCGCTGATGGCCGACGCCAACGGCAAGTACCCAGTTCCGATGCCGGGACTCAACGCACGAAAAGAGTATTAGGCTCGCAGCTTGTCGGGCGGGCACTCTTGCCCGTCCTCTGTCCGAGACGGACGAGCGTGCCCGTCCTACGATTTAATTGCCATGTTGCAACGACGACTGGTCTTTCAAGCTCTGGATGCCTCTTGGACCAGTCTGGCGTTGTTGGTTTTGGTCGTGGTCGCGGCGGCGCTGGTCATCACGCTGTCGAAGTACGAGCGAAAGCTCGTGCCGGCACATGTCGGGTACGGACTGTTGATCCTGCGGCTGTTGGTGATCGCCGTCATTTGGCTCGCACTGTTGCAACCGGTGCTGACATGGAACATCGACCGCGAACGCACGGGGCGCGTTGTCGTCGCGCTCGATTTGTCCGAGAGCATGAACACCTCGGACCGCATCGCCACCAAAGCCGAAAAGCTGCGGGCTGCGATGGGACTGGGGATGATCGGCAACGATCAGAACCGCGACCGTTGGTTGCGAGTGCTTGCCGATTTGGAAGCCGACCGGGAACCGAAGTGGGTGGACGACAATGAAGGCACGAATGCCGAACAGCGAGCGACCCTCTCAAAGAGCCGCAAAGAACTCGCCCACGAATCGTTTCAGAAGCTCGACAACATTTCGCGAGCGGAAATCGCGCGCAATTTGATCGGCGACAAACCGGAGGGCTGGCTCGGCGAATTACAGAAGACGTTTAACATCGAGCTGCGTCTCTTCGGCGGCAAGTCGGTTCCGACGGAACTGGAAACGCTCGCCGACGCGGTGCAGAAACCGTCCGATGCTCTCGACAAGGGGGTCACGAATCTCGCCTCCGCTTTAGGACCGTCCACATCCGCGACCGAGCAGTCACCGATCAAAGCCTTCATCGTGCTGTCGGATGGTCGCGAGACATTCGGCAGCGATCCCGTGACAACCGCGCGGCAATGGCGGGACTTGGATGTCGCGGTCTATACCGTTCTCATCGGTTCGGAGCGGCGTCCGAAAGACATTGTGCTCGACACGCTCGACGTGCCGCCGGTCGTGTATCTCAACGACACACCTATCGCGAAAGTCACCCTGCAAGCGGCCGGCTTTGAGGGGGAGCCGCTCACGATCATTCTGGAAAATGAAGGGGGCGAGTCGCAGACGAAATCCGTCTTCGTGCCCAAAGCGGAGTCCGGCTTGCCCCCCACGGTCACGGTCGAGTTCCCGATTGACGCCGCCAAAATCGGCCGACAGCAATTCCAAGTGCGCACCGATGTGCTCAAAGGCGAGACGCGCGACGACAACAACTCGCGAGACTTTTCACTGGTCGTGGTGGACGACAAAGCGAAAGTGCTGTTGGTCGAGGGTGAGGCCCGCTGGGAGTTTCGTTTCCTCGAAGCCGCGTACGCGCGCGATGAACGTGTCCGGCTCGAACGAGTCTTGTTCGAGCAGCCGTACTTGGGTGTGCTGAGAGAAACATTCTTCCCGCGCCGACTGGATTGGCCCGGCCCGGAAACACCCATCGAAAAGTCGCCGCTGGCCGAGTTCGATTTAGTCGTGATCGGCGACGTCGCGCCGCAGCACTTGCCGGAACCGATGCTCGTGCAATTGGAGAAGTTCGTGTCCGACATCGGCGGCACAGTCGTGTTTGTCGCCGGCAAGCGGCACCTGCCGACGAGCTATCACTCGCCAACGCTCGACAAACTTCTGCCGCTGACGAATGCTCGGCCAGCGAATTCGCTGGACCCACCCGACACGCCGCCGCATCTGCGCGGCTTTCATTTGCGGCTGACTCCGGATGGCGAACGGGCCGGTGAGATGCAACTCGCGGCGGACGCCGAGACGAATCGCTCGACCTGGAAGACGCTGCCGGGACATCCGTGGGCACTGATCGGGGACGTGAAAGCCGGAGCGACCGTGCTCGCGACCGCCGATGATGGCCAACCGCTGCCGCCGGAAATGGAACGCTCGCGGGCGCTGATCGTCGAGCAGTATTACGGACTCGGCCAAGTCGTGTGGCTGGGCTTCGACAGCACCTGGCGCTGGCGGCATCGCGTCGGCGACCAGCAGCATCACCGCTTTTGGGGACAGCTTGCTCGGACCGCCGCGCAGAACAAGGCGTCGGCCGGCAATGAGTTCGTTAAGTTCAGCCTCGAATCGACCGACGTGCCAGCCGGACAAGATGTCGTCTTCCGAGCACGCTGGACGCCGCCGCTCCTGGCACGTCGCCCCGATGTGAAGGCTCAGGTTCAGATCTTCCCGCGTCACGACGCCAAGCCCGATCAGCCGCTGGCGACGATTGATCTCACGCCGGAACAGACTCGACCGGCGGTGCATCAAGGCCGCTGGCTCGCGCCTTCCGCGGGCGAGTATCGAGCCGTCTTGAAGATCGACGGCCCGCCGCTCGGAGGCGCTGCGGACAAAGAAATCGCCGCCGACTTTCTCGTGCGCGGACCGCTGACGAAAGAACTCGCGGACGTCACCGCGACGCGCTCACTGCTGGAGCAAATCGCGCAGGTCTCACGCGGGAAGTTTCTGTTGCCACATCAACTGGGCGAACTTCCCAAGCTGATTCAACCGGAAGACCTGTCGATCCGCGAGGCGCACGAGTACACGCTCTGGGACCATTGGCTGCTGCTCGCACTGCTGTGCGGATTGCTGACGGCCGAGTGGGTGCTGAGAAAATGGAACGGGCTGCCGTGAAATCGTGGCGGATGCTGCCAGCATCCGTGACCGACGCTAGCAGCGTCGGCCACTACAGATTCGGCTTGGCTCGCGCGGCCATCTTTTTCTTCTTCTCTTCCGCTTTCTTCTTCTCGTTCTCGTCGGCGAAGACCGGACCGCGCTTGGCCTGAGCCACTGCGCGTTCGATGGCGGCGTAATCCTTGCTGATCGGCTTCCAAGACCAGCCCATCGGCTTGCTGAGTTCTCGTTCGGCGAGCTTTGCCCACGGCGTCCCTTGGTGTTGATTGACGACTCGTTCGAGATACTCCTGAGCCTTCGCGGCCATCTTCTTGACTTGCACGCCGGACGTGATTTCGTCGGACGCGACCAGTTCCCAAGTGTTGTCACCCTTCTTGTCGAATGCCTTGGGATTGGCCTTCATCTGGGCGAGCGTCATGTTGTAGCCGAATGAGCGAACGCGCATGGCGAGTGCTCGGCCATAGGCAGTGTCATAGGCGGCTTGCCAGCGCGGCTCTTTGATCTTCGTGCGGTCTTTCTCGCCTTGTTCGAGCAGCGTCACGATTTCATTGAGCTTGTAGTCCAGCACAGCCAGCGGCTTTTGAGCGTCGCCGAGTTCCGTTCGCAGAGCCGCGTCGGTGTCTGCTCGGAAGATCACTTCGGGGGTCGGCGTACGCTCGCCCAACGTTTTGCGAGCAGCATCGACCAGCACCGTCTTGGCGCGATTCGCTTGCAGGTCTTTCGTGTAGAACTTGATCGGCCGGTAATCGGGCAGGTAGTTCCGCATGACTGCGGGATCAAAGCGAACGCCACGGCTGGTGTCCTCGACGATGAGATACACGCCCTGCGTTTCGGCGCAGAGCCGCGTGAGCGCATAGGGACCGAGGCCAGCCGTCATGCGGACCAGATCGCCGCCGGCCACGCCCCAGAACGGCAGATTGACATGTTCGGGAGCGACGGTCTCCGGCCCTTGATCGACTGGCAACTCTTCAGAATCGCCGTCCTCATAGGTCCAACGCACGTAGCCCTTCTCTTGTCCAAACGGGGCGGCATTCCCCACGCAGTACACTTTGAAGCCAGCGGCGGACGTCGCCTGAATGACTTGATCGAGCTTTTCACCATTGACGCCGAAGTCGTCGCCACGCTCGTCGGTGACGATCACCAGCAGGCAGTTGCGATGTTCGCGGCTGCGGTAGTCGCGGTACTTCGCCACCGACTTTTCGACAGCGGTGAAGACGTTTTCTTTGCCGCTCTCGTCGTTCGGAATGTTCTCTTTGACGAGCTTCACGAGTTGCGGAATGTCGTCGGTCGCATCTTTCGAGATGAAATGGAAATCCTTGCCGAAGCTCACAATCGCGGACTTGAGAATGCCGTTCTTGGTCTCGATGTCCATCAATCCGAGTTGTTTGTAGATGTTCTCGAATCGCTCGGCGACCGCTTCGCGACGAACCTTCATCGAAGTGGATTCATCAAACAGCCAGACGACCAGCGTCTTCTTTTCTTTCAGCGAGGCCATGATCTCAAACGTCAGTCGGTCGATGGTCCCGGCCGTGCCTCCCGAACCGCCGCCCGTCCCTTTTCCGCCGAACTCGCCCGAAAGGTTGTCCGTGCCGCCACGGACCTCGACCGTCTTACCCAGCGAGTCGGTCGCGACATCGCCGATCGTGGCGGTCGGCGTGAGATTGACCTTCACCAATTCTTCTTGCAGTCGCTTGGAAGTTTCCATCTGCGGTGAGGCACTGACTGCTCCGGCCGCAGCCAGTGACGGACTGAGCGTATCGCCGGTGCCGCCGTTGCCGACTTGGTCCGTTGCGGCGACATCGAACTTGAATTCCGGTTCCTGAAGTTCCTCGACCTCGCTCACGACCAATTCGGCGAAAGTCTCGCGCACGATCGGGAACGTGTAGAGGCCAAAAAAGAGGAAGATCAACGAGTGCAAACCGAGACTCACGCCCCATGCCGGAACCTCTTTGAGCGAAAACTTACGGGGAGGTTCGTCATTGGGTGGCTGAGGCTGATTGGTTTGAGACATCGCAGAACTCCTTCGACTTGAAACCTTTTGACCGAACCGCTCCCGGAGGATCACGATCCGACGGACTAAACCGGCGGGCAAAGGTAAACATTCGACAGAACCTGAGCAACGGCCAAAAAACTGCTCGATTCCGAAGTTGCGGACGCAAACGGGGTCCGATTATGCCACGGCCGACGGTGGTTTCGGGGCGGGGCATTCGTTATCTAAACCGGGACGTTGGCAAAATCATGGTTCACAAAATGATGGAAACACTTGAGGAGAATCGAATGTCGTGGCTTCACCGAATCCCCCGATCGTTGGTCGCTTTCCTGGCATTGCTTGTGTCGGTTTCCACAGGTGCCCAGGTGCAGTCTGAGGATTCGAGTCCGAAGGGCAAGAAGACTTTTCAAGATGTCATTGTCGCTCGGCAAAAAGACCTGCTGCGCGACGCCGCCAGCTACGCCGAGCAGAATCCCGAGGCCAGCGACCTGGACGATGCGTTCGCTTGGAGCTTCGACACGGCTCGGCGGTTCGGGCTGGAAGCCGACGCGCTGCCGCTGGCGGAACGCTGCCTGCAAAGCAAGACGGCCTCGGCGACGGTGAAGTCCGGTGCCAAGACAGTGCTGTGCGTCGGTTTGGCCAAGTCGGGGAAACTCAAAGAAGCGGCCACCGCGTTTCAGGATTCGTTGCAGTTCGCTCGGCTGGGAGCGGGGAATGAGCATTTGGATCTCGCCGTGGAACTCGTCGGACAGGCTGGCTTGGCGAACAACCACGCGACGGCCCGGAGCATCTATGAAACGCTCTCGAATCGCTTCGGCCTGAACGCTCAGGTGGGTGAGTTTTGTATGAATCGACTGCGGAAGCTGGAGTTGGTCGGCACGGATGCGACGGAACTCAGCCTGACGGATCTCGGCGGCCAGCCGGCCAGCATCGCGGCCATGAAAGGGAAAGTGCTCCTGATCGACTTCTGGGCCACGAATTGTCCGCCATGTCTGGCAGAGTTTCCGAAGTTGAAGCAGTTGTATGCCGACAAACACGAAGAGGGTTTTGAAGTGCTCGGTATCAGCTTGGACGATTCGCCGGAAATCGTCGAAGCGTTTCAAGCACGAGCCAAGCTGCCGTGGAAATTGGTCTGCGAGGCCGAGCAAGTTCGACAAGCCCGAGAGAAGTATCGCGTCCGCACGATCCCGTCCCTCTTCCTGGTGGGACGAGATGGGCGGATCGCACAAGTCGATTTGAAAGGAAACGATCTGCGACAAGCAGTAGAACGCTGCCTCGCCGAAAAGTAGACCTGTCGCGGTGCGACAGGGTTATGTGAGGGCCGCCCATGCCACCTGTCGAACATGTGATCCAAGCCCACGACGGCATTGAGCTAATCTCGCGGCGTTTCGAGCCGCTCGATCCGTGTGCCGACGGCCGCTCGTTGGTGATCGTTCACGGGGCCAGCGAGCACGGCCGGCGCTACGACCATGTGGCTCGCCTGTTTGCCGATCGCGGCTGGACGGTCCTCGTTGGTGACAATCGCGGGCATGGGCATTCCGGCGGCAACCCGATGCACGTTCGTCGGTTTGAAGATTATCTCCGCGACCTCGACGCTGTGTGGCAGTATCACAAGCTCGACCCGGCTCGCACGGCATTGCTCGGCCACAGCTTCGGCAGCCTGATCTCGGCTCGCTTCGCGGAGACTCGGCCAGAAAAGATTTCCGCGTTGGTGCTGATGGCTCCGCTGCTGCGGCTGAAGGTGCATGTCAGTCCGCTCGTCATCGCTTGGGGTAAGCTGATTTCGTTCCTGGTGCCATCGGTGCGTTTTGAAACCCGCGTCGATTCCAAGGACACAACACGCGACGAAGTCGCTCTGATGGCACGTCAGGCAGATCCGCTGATTCATCGCAGCGTGACCTGCGGTTGGTTCTTTCAGATGAAAGCCGCCTTGAACGCCGTCTGGGAGGAAGTTGGATCGTTGAACATGCCGGTTCTGATCGCCCAAGGCGGAGCAGATCGCATCGTTGATCCACAGGTCGCACGGCCGTGGCTGGAGAAAGTGCCGTGTCCCGACAAAGAGTTGAAATGGTTCCCGGAGCATTACCACGAGTTACACAACGAACCAGATTGGCTCGATGTGATGAACCGCGTGGCGGACTGGCTGGAGGAACGGATCAAATGCGGGCCGGTCGCCGCAGTTCAAAAAGCTGGTAATGCAGCCCCGGTGTCATGAGCTCGTGACCTGCGTGATCGCGCATCGTCACGGCATAGCCTCGTTCGCGCGCGAGATACCAAAACGGATGGGCGGCGTTGCGTCCGCCATCGGCCAGCCAACAGAGGCCACCCGGTTCCAGCATGATCTCCAAGAGGTCGAGGATCGGCACGAGATTGCGTTGCTCGTACAACAGATCGCAGCCGAGGATCACCGGGTACTTCGTGTTCGGCGGCGAACGCCAGTCGAGCTCGCGCGTCTCGACATCGTCGAAGCCATTCAGACGCGCGTTGTGCTGAGCGACCGCGACCGCCGTCGCTTGGTAGTCGGTCATCGTGACTCGGCACCCTTTCACGCGAGCCGCCACGCCGACGAGGCCGACTCCGCAGCCGAGTTCCAACACGCGAGTCCCACCCGGCCAATCCTCCTTCAACACGGCCTGCGACATGTAAATCGCCGCCGGCCAGAGATACGCCCAATACGGCATGTAGTCATCGCGGTTGCTGGCGGCCACAACCTCGGAGCCATCCAGCAACGCATCCGGGCGATGCGGCACCGTGAGTTTCAGTGTGTGGTCGTCAAAGGCGTACTCGCGAACGGTCCAACCACACGGCAACGGCGGCAAGTGCGATGTGTCGCACGACAGCGAAGACGGTTCCTCGTTGGCCGGATTGATTTCGCGGAGGGTGTCGGCGAGCGCGGGAGATGTCATGTTGGAGCCACGGGGTCGGGAGACTTTTTCAGGCCGCCTGGAAGTCGCTTTGAATAGAAACTGCGTCGAGGCGGCCTGAAAAAGACTCCCGACCCCTTCCCGCGGATCAGTAGTTCGTCTTGAGCGATTCCATGACGACGTACCCCGCGATCTTCAGGCCGAGCCGTTCATACGTCGCCTGCGCGGAGGTGTTGTGTTCTTCGACGTACAGCCGCAGGCCGACGACGTTGGGGGACGCCGCCGCTTCGGCTTGCAGGTGTTGGATCAGCGAGCGGAAGACTCCCTGGCGACGGAAGTCGGGATGAACATAGACGCTTTGCAGCCACCAGATCTCACC
>CAMDEA010000187.1 GCA_945893045.1 Planctomyces sp. SH-PL62 | reverse complement strand
ACAACAGCCAAGCCGAGTATTATCTGACCGACGTCCCGGCGATCCTGAATGCTCAAGGCCAGCGCGTGCTCGCTGTTCCCAAACTGACGATCGCCGAAGCATTGGGGGTCAACACCCCGGAACAACTCGCCGAGGTCGAAACCGTGCTGCAACGCGGCAACGAATGAGACAGGCGAGCGGGAGAGCCTTGCAAGCGTTCGTCTCTCGACAAACAAAAAAAGCTCCCCCAAGCGTTTTCCTGGAGGAGCCTTTTGTTGACAGCGTGATGACTAAGCGTCGATGCGTTGATCGCGTGCCGGACCGTGATCCGTACAGTCGTCATTGTGCCACAGCGGCATGCCGGCGGCATAACGTGCGGCGAGCATCAGCACTTTTTCTTCGGACCCTGGCTTGGCTTTTGTCGGCTCATGGGGATGCACCCCGATGGCCTCAAAGTTCACGTCTTCGTACTCGTCGCTGGAGTCATCAGACTCACCGACGAGGAAGCCGTCCTCGTGCAAACCAGTGTCATCATCGAGGTCCGAATCTGCCTCGAGCGGATAAGACATAACGTCAAACTCCAATTTCTAACGGGTTCAGGGGACACCAAAAATCGGGACAAGAGACAACAACAGCGTTGATCAAGTCCACGTTTTACTCACAGAAGGCTCGTCAATCATCGAGCGACGTCGCAGCAAGAAATTCTGTCGAAAAAGCGACGTTGATCACTGCCAGCAGGAAGGAAAAACTGCGGTGGGAACTCATAAAGACGGGCGGATTGTCCGAAGGCTGTCGCAGAATGTCAACAACTTTTTCAGAAATCTCATTCCCCGAAAAAGTCTGTGGAATCCGACAAAAACTCTGCATTTTGATGGTCTGAATCGACCTTTGTTCGCGGCATTCATTCGGGGCGATTGACGCCGTAGCGTTTGAGTTTTCGATCCAGCGTCGAACGCTCGATGCCCAGGATCACTGCGGTCTGCGATTTATTCCAATTCGTCTTTTCGAGTGTTGCGAGAATGTGTGCCTGTTCGAGTTCTTCCAGCGACTTGTCAAACTTCACCGTCTCGTTCAGCAGCTTGGGAGAACTCTCAGCGACCACGCTGGCTGGCCCAGCCTTGATCGGCGGCACGGTGCCAGAGACTGCAACACGAAGTCCCGATAATTTGATCTCCGACGCCGACACCAAATCGCCGGTGCTCATTACAACGGCACGCTCGACGCAGTTCTGCAACTCGCGCACGTTACCGGGCCAATCGAATTGGCAGAGCACCTCCAAGGCTTCATCGCTGAAGCCGCGGACCGGACGACCGGTTTTCTTCGCGAAGCGGTGGAGAAAATAGCTCGCAAGAACCGGAATGTCGGAACGATGCTCACGCAGCGGCAGCGGCGTGACTTCCACGACGAACAAGCGGAAGTAGAGATCCTTGCGAAAGAGTTTTTCATGGATCGCGTCTTCGAGGTTGCGGTTCGTCGCGGCGATGACACGCACATCCACGTTAATCGGCGCACTGCCGCCAACCCGCTCGAACGGATGTCCTTCGAGCACGCGCAGAAATTTGGCTTGAATCGACAGGCTCATTTCGCCGACTTCGTCCAGGAACAGCGAACCACGATTCGCCTGCTCGAACTTGCCGAGCTTACGGCCGGTCGCGCCGGTAAACGAGCCTTTCTCGTGGCCGAAGAGTTCGCTCTCCAACAGGGTTTCACTCAAGGCCGCACAATTCAGGCAGATGAACGGGCCGTTGCGGCGGTCGCTGCCGAAGTGGATCGCTCGTGCGACCAATTCTTTGCCGACGCCACTTTCGCCGCGAATGAGCACGGTCGCATCGGTGGGAGCGATCTTGTTGATCTGCTGCTTGAGTTGCTGCATCTCCGGACTATTACCGATCAGTTCGGTGTCGATGGTCAGTTGGTTGCGCAGCGACTCGTTTTCGTTCTGAGCGCGTGCCAAACCTTCGGCGAGTGATTGCTTTTCGCGGATGTTCTCGAAAGCGAGCGCCATTTGGTCGGCGACGGCCAGCGTGAATTCCAGGTGCTCCGGTTCCAACGATTCGTCGCTGAGCGTCGAATACAAATGGATTAAGCCGTAAACCAAATCGCCGTTACGAATCGGGGCACAGATCACGCTCTTGGCTTCGATTTCATCGAGGCTGTCGCGGTCGGAGAGCTTGCTGTCATCGGCGACGTTTTTGGCCAGCACGGCTTCGCGATCGTCCAGCACCATGCGTGACAGCGCCTTCGAGATCGTTTGATAGGAATGCTCACCCTGAGATTTGTAGGCCACCACTCGGAGTTGGCTGGGCCGCGTTCCGCCGGACATCGGCTTGGGCAACATCAGCACCGCGCCGATGTCGGCTCCGATCCCGACCAGCAAACCATCGAGCACCACATCGGCCAATTGCTTTTCGTCTTTCGCGGCACCCATCTCAACCGCCAGCTTCCAAAGCTGAGCCATGTCCTGACTGAAGCGATCTTGCCCAGCGTGTTCGGCGGTGCTGGACGGCGAGTACTTCGTTCGCTTTCTACGTGAGACGATTTCCGGTGCGCTCGACTTTGCGCCCTTCACCGGGATCTTGTCCAGCGTTTGCGTGGCGGATTCGATTTCCGCGTCGTCGTCATCGTCAGCCGGTTTCGACTTGTCGGACAATTCGTGAGTGAAGGTAATTTCGCAAGCACCGAGCTGAATCGTTTGCCCTTCTTCCAATTCCCAATCGCCGGAGATGCGATGCCCATCGACGGTCGTGCCGTTGCGGCTGCCGAGATCGCGCAAAATCCACATCGGTCCGGCTTGGAAGATTTCGCAGTGATTGCGACTGCTCTGTTCGCTGCGGACCACGATACGGTTGGTCGGCGCGCGGCCGATGGTCATTACTTGGCCGGGAGTCAGCCGAAACATGTCCTGCCACTTGTCGCCGTCGCGCACGACCAAGTACGCCGCCGAAGCGGGACGATCGGAAACAGGCTCGGAGGATTTCGGGGAACTCGCCATGACGGTACTTGCTGGATGGATCAGACCGGAGATTAGATGTGCAAAAGCGGGGATTCAACACGCCACATTGGTCGTCGATGCGGTTGGCAGTCAGGATTCTTCCACGCCCAGGCCGAATGGTTCGGCTTCAATCAAGGAGACCGCCATGTCGGTCGTGGCAACCTCCGCCGAGACCTCCACAATGTCTGACTCGCGAAGTTCCGGCGGAGAGGAGTTCCGGTCTTCGCCCGCGTTTTCGCCGAGCAGTTCTTCGAGGGCATGTTGCGCGGCGGTCTGTTCGGCTTCTTTCTTGTTCGCTCCCCAAGCGGCGGGAAAGACACGTCCCGCCACGACCACGCTGATGTGGAACACCTTCGAATGATCCGGGCCGCGTTCGTCGAGCAGCCGGTACATCGGCGTCGCTCCAAATCTTTTCTGAGCGATATGTTGCAACAGGCTTTTGAAGTTCTGCTCGTGCAGAGTCGCCGCCGAGCTTTCGATTTCGGGCGTGATCAACGGAGTCAGGAAATCGCGGGCGGCTTCGAGACCACCGTCGAGATAAATACCGGCGATCAGTCCTTCAAACGTCCCCGCCAGGATGGACGACGGAATATGGCCGCCATGATCGAGACCTTTGCCGACGAGCACGAACTCTTCCAATCGCACGCGAGCGGCCATCGTGGCACACGTCGCGCGGCTGACGACGATCGACTTGATCCGCGTCAGTTCCCCTTCCGACGACTCCGGAAAGCGGTGGTAGAGCGCTTCGCAGACAACCAATCCCAAGATCGTGTCACCCAGAAATTCCAGCCGCTCGTTGGAGTGCAATCGGGTGCGTGCCGAAGAAGCGTGCGTCAAGCACATCGCCAGCAGTTCGATATCGTGAAAGCGATAGTTCAGCGCCGTCTGGCACTGACCGAGCAACACTTCCAACTCGGCAAAATTGGTGACTTCCGGCATGTCTCAAGGTTTCCAAAGCGTCGCGAACCGCAATCGTCAGGCAGGCTACGGCTGCGAAAAAAAACTGTCAACGAGCGGTGAGACGGCAATCCGATCAAGAGTGCAATACTGCGATTCCACTGTAGCCCGACCCCTTGTGGGTCGGACGATCCCCGCATCGAGCGAATCCTCCAGGCCACAAGGGCCTGAGCTACCGGTTTCAGGGATTCTGGCTCGGCTTCCAAACAGTGAGCCAGCACGGCCATCCGACATGCGGCGCGTGGACCGAGATCGGATCGAAGCCCAACTCGACCTTGTTCGTACCGAGTTCAGCTTTGCGACAGAAGAACAACTCGCCTGCAATCCGAGTCTGCTTGGTCTGACGAAGATCAGACTCGGCCACCAGACGAATCCCGCGTGCTCTCAAGATCGGAGACTGCGTCAGCAATTCGTCCAACTGAAATTGATGCAGCACAGGAGACACCGCGATGGTGTCTCCCTCCGAAACGGAAGCCGCCACCCGACGCAGGAAGCTGCGAGTCACGCTGTCTCCCCAATAGGTCCGCTCAAAGCCGAGCCAGTCCGCGCCGCGCGAGCCGCCGACCAGCAGGTTGTAGTAACTCAACTGGCAGGGGTGCATCACGATCACGCCAATGCTCTGCGTCAGCAGACACGACGCGAGAATTGCTCCACGGATAGAGCGGCTGGCCGCGAATCGCCACTGACCAAGCTCTGCTTTCCGTCGCAGGTGACTCATCGCCACCTCGGCACCACGACCGATCAGCACGGCCCACATCGGATAGCTGACGAGAAACAGCCGTTCGCCGTCGTACACTGCGACGCCGGGCAGAGCGAACAACACCAACGGAAACAGCACCGCCGCGAGCAGTAATTGCTCGCGCGGCTCGCAGACTAACCCGAAGCGTGAGCGAGGGGCGGGGGTCAGAAGCCCCTCGCTCACGCTTCGGGTTAGTTTTCCCAAGGCACCAATCACCCCCAGCAAATGCAAACCGATCGGCACCGTGACTGCGAACATCACGAACGGGTAATGCCACGGCACATCCTTGTCGGCCCAGACTTGGCCGAGGTAGTAACAATTCAAGATGGCGCGGCCCGTCGTCCGCGCGAAGTACTCGCGAAAGTGCAGCACTGGATCGAGCCACAGCCACGGCCAACCGATGAAAAACACGAACAGCCCCACCAAGCCGAAGATCATCAGCGGTTTGATCGCGCAAACTCGCCAGTGCCACAACACCCACACTCCGACGATCGGCGGAATCAGGATTGCCTGCATCTTCGAGAGCAGCGCGAGACCGAACAGGACGCCCGTCAAAGCCGGAACCCACCAATCCGCCGTGGCGGACCTCACGTTTTTTCCCACGCGCCAACAGTGCGCGACTGCCAGCACCGTCGCGGAATACGTCAGATTCAAAAACGTCTCCAGCGACGCGAGGTGCGCGTGCGCGAACACGCGCGGCATCAACACCAGAGACACTGCCGCGACAATCCCGGCCGTTCGGCCATACCACTTCGTCGCCATGACGCCGATCAACAGCACCGTCAACGCGAACGCCATCGCCGATCCGACACGAGCACAGTCGGTCACGAAACGAATCCCATTTTGATCCACAGGATGATCGCTCGGAGGGAAGAGCCACTCGACCAAGTCATGCCAGAAGCCCAACCAAACACGCCCCAACGGTGGGTGATCCGGGTTGTAAGTTCTCGTTCCGAAGACCTCACGCACACTGTCGGGGTGCAACAACGCCAGGTTGTAGTCCCGCAGAGCTTTCCACTGATAAACGCCCATCTGGACGTTGAACGACTCATCGAGCGTGACTCCCGGTCCCTCGAACAGTTGCGGATAATCGCCCGCTGCATCGAGCGTCAGCACCACGGCTAACAGAGCCGCCAGTGCGACGGCGCAGGGACCGAGGAAGTCCCCGCGCGAGAGATGCCGTGGTGAGTCTGTCATCGCTGGAGTCCTCAAGACTTTCTGGCGAGCGGGGCTGACGCCGCCCCGCTCGCCGGTCTCATTTATGGGCCGCGCGAAGTATAGTTTGAATGCGACTCCGTCGCGCCCAAAGACTTCCTCACATCACCGAGAGGCGGACTGTCAACATGACTGCGATCTCAACTTCGCTGCAACGCCGTGACGTTCTCAAACTCGCCGCGGCCACCGCGCTGGCTCCCTGGACGACCACGCTCGCCGCCGAAGACGCGCCGCGCAAACTGCCACGAGTCGCCGCCATCAATTCGATCTATCGGCTGAAGTCGCACGCCTATCACATCGCCGGGCGATTGATTCATGGCTACACGATCAACGGCCTGCATCATCAGCCGCCGTTTCAACTCGCGAGGATGTTCAACCACCAGCAGCCGACCGACGACCTTGGCCCGGAAGTCTGCCAGAAGCACAGCATCGAACTCTGCACGTCGGTCGCGCAAGCACTCGGCGGCGAAAAATCGCTCGACGTCGATGCCGTGCTGCTGATCATCGAGCATGGCGACTACCCCTTGAACGAGTGGGGCCAAATTCAATACCCGCGCTTCGAGATGTTTCAAGAGATCGTCGAGGTCTTCCGCAAGAGCGGCCGCAGCGTCCCGGTCTTCGTCGACAAGCATCTGTCGTTCGATCATCGCAAAGCGGCGAAGATGGTCGCGACGGCGAAGGAAATGAAATTCGGCTTGATGGCCGGATCATCCCTACCGGTGACATGGCGCATTCCGGAATTCCATCCACCACTCGGCACCCCATTTGAAGAGGGCCTCGCCGTCATCGGCTATGACCGTAACACTTGGGAGATCTACCTCTTTCATGTGCTGGAAGTGTTGCAGAGTCAACTCGAACGCCGACCCGGCGGCGAGACCGGGGTGAAGTCGATTCAAACCTTATCCGGCGACGCCGTCTGGAAAGCCGGCGACGCCGGCCGCTGGTCCTGGCCGCTGTTGGAACACGCTCTCTCGCGCTGCCCCAGCCGCAACTACGGCAAAGTGCGCGAGCAAGTCAAACAGCCGCTCTGCACCTTGATCGAATACACCGACGGCACAAAAGGAACCGTCTTCAATCTGGCCGAAGCGGTCTCCGACTTCGCCTTCGCCGGCCGCATCAAAGGCCAAGCCGAACCAGTCAGCACCTGCTTCTATCTACCGGCCCCACCGGGCGCGCGGTTCTTCGATCCGCTGACCTTCAATATCGAAAAGTTCTTCGCGTCTGGTCGCTCACCGTACCCGGTTGAACGCACACTGCTGACGAGCACAATCTGCGACCACGCCCTGCACTCGTTGAAGGACGGCAGCAAAATCATCAGCGATCCATCGCTCGCGATCCGCTACCAACCTCCCGAAGACGACGGCCACTTCCGCGGCCAGTTCATCGACCGTTCATAGGTTGGTCAGATTCGGCAAAAACTGACCCACGGCATTTAGAGGGCGGACATATCCCAAAGACGAATCGTCGTGTCACGACTGCCACTGGCGATCTCACAGCCGTCCGGTGAAAACGCCACGCTCGAGACCGCCCCTTCATGGTTCTGAGACTCCAACAACACTTTGCCCGTCTGCGCGTCCCACACACGCACCCTTCCGTCCTCGGAACCAGCGGCGATGAGCAAGCCGTCTGGTGACCAACTCAAACCTCCGATGGAAACATTGGCATCGATCACCACAAGCTCACTCATGCCTAAATCGCAAATTCTTAAAGTCCCATCGCGCGATCCGCTCGCAATCCTGTCACCGGTGGGCGACCAAGCGACGCACCTCACCCGATCCTCATGTCCCCGATACTCTAATTCTTTGCTGAAGGCATTCCCGAAAACCGAAGACTTCACTTCCACAAGTCGTACAACCGCATCCCACGTGCCGACCGCGATACGCGATCCATTGGGAGAGAATGTGACAGAGGTCACCTGATCGTTGGCCCGAGAGACGACTCCCTGAAATGTTCCCAGGTCCGCAGACCACAACCCCACAGTGCCGTCCCTTGAGCCGCTCACAATCGTCGTGCCATCGGGAGACCATCCCACGCTTCGCACTCGGTCGATGTGGCCCCGGAGAATCGCAACCTCACCGCCACTTTCAGAATCCCAAATGTGAATGGTTCGGTCGTCCGAGCCACTCACGATCCGGTTGCCATCGTGAGACCAACTCACGCTGCCCACCGAGTCGTCATGGCCACGCAACACCAACAACACCGCGCCGCTCACCACATTCCAAATACGCAATGTTCCATCCGCAGAACCGCTGACGATCCGCCGGCCGTCTGGCGAATAAGCCACGCTGCGCACCGGTCCCTCATGTCCACGCAGGGTCATTGGACCTGATCGGCAAACAGGTGCCTCTGGTCGAGAGGGCTTTGGCGGTAGTGGATCCCGGCTCGAAGGCTCGTCGGAGACAGTCACTTCAAGCTGACACACGGCAGCGATAATCTCGCTCAGCGGCGTCTTGAAGCGGACCTCTTCTCCAAACAAACGAAGAAACCGCGGGACACCGCGGCAGAGGCCAACGATCTCATCGACGTCCTGATTCGAGAGCGTGGTGAAAGCGGCCTCGGCCAATTGCTGAAAAAACTGTCGTGACTCCTCTGCGGAAAGAGGTGGAACAACCAACGAGAGTCCACCCAACGATGGCACCAAGCCCGCGTGACGAGTGGTCACGATCAACCGGCAACGCGCTCCAAGCCGATTGAAAACCGCCACGTCGGAGGAATTCACGGCGTCATCCAGAATGAGAAGCACTGCCTTCTCTTCCAGCATGATTTGGAGACGCTGCCGGCCTTCGCGTTCCGAATCGAACCTGCCGTCACCCCCAAGGTCGCGATGCAAGACCCGCAGTTGATCCACGATGTCAGGCAGAGTGTCCAACGCGATCCACACAATTCCGTCTGGAAACGCGGTACGCACTTCTCGATCGTGTGCCAGCGCCCTCGCCAACACCGATTTCCCGATGCCCTCCGGACCATGCAATCCCACCAGTCTGAGCGGACCAATTGAGATACCCGACAACGGGGCGATGGACTGGCTGAGAACTGGTTGAGGTTTCAAATTCCCTTCGGTGAGTAAAGCCTGCTTGGCCGCCAGGAAGACGTCTGGCCTGGGCACGTAGTAAGCAGGCAACACCGGAACCCCGACCAGTTTGCTGGTGGTTCGTGGCGGCTCTGGTGCCGCGACAGCCACAGCGGGTTCCCTCATTGGAGTCCCGGCCTGTTTGCTGGTGATTCGTGCCGATGCCAACAAGCGACGAACGAGTTCCTCAAGTTGCTTGGAATAGGCCGTGTCATCGCGAAAATCAGCGCACGACAACCCTTGAAGCTCCACTGGCAGCAACGTGCTGCTGCCGAGCCGCAGAACTGGTGTGATGGGAATTTTCACATCGTATGCGACTCGCCATTCTTCACGCACATGCTCGGAATGAGTGACGCGAGGCGTGAGAATTAGGACGAACTGATCACACCGCGTGACGGCGTCGCGGAGAATCTCCGAAAAGTGGAGAGTCGAAGCTGCGGGAAATTCCACAGAGACTTCGCGAACATCAAACCCTCGGCGAATTAGATCTCTCCGCAGCATTCTGGCGAAATCAGTCGCGTCGAGCCGGGAATAGGACAAGAAGAGACGTCGGGGGGTGTTTGCCGGCGAGGGATCTTTGATTCGCGAATCTTCGGAGGGTTGTCGGACGAGCTTGAACCCAGCTCTGGAAATGACGTTTGAGAGCGTCCGTGCAAACGACCGCTGAACGATCCGCCGACTGTCGGGAAGGTCTTGCCAAGGCACCAAGTCTGGGTGCGTCTTCTTGTGAAAATCCCGTTGCAGGTCGTATCGAAAACCTTGTGCCAGGCGTTCCTGGCACCATGACTCGTGTTCTCTTTCGGCAATGGATTCGGTTTCCGCTTCGGTCAATGTGGCACCACGATCCACCGAATCTTCGAGTTGAACGATTCTGATCGACCATGACGACAGAATCTGCATGCAACGTTCGGCTCTTAGACGCAGCGTCGACTGGATCTCTTCCGCAAGCATGTCAAACGCCCCAAGGCTCGGCGAAGCGTTGAGCGAAGTTGACCTCCGCTCTTCGTCCAAGAAGTTCTCGTGCATGGCTCGTGCGAGTTGGTCGATGATGACAGCGTGAGACGGCTCCGCCGAGGATTCGGAAGCGTTGAAGCGAGAGGACGGCGGAGATCGCATTGCCAGTGCCAAAAACTCGTCGGCATCGACGTGCATTTCGAGAGCATCCCGGTGTGGAGGTTGCCGCCAGCGAAAGGCGTTGTCTTCCGAGCGATCGAGCATCTGAAGAATCGCGATCAGCGACCGAATGCCGTGGCGATAGTGACGGACTTGCAGTAAGGCCCGCAGAAATTCCGGCGGAATGTTCAACGAACCCTCGACCACGCGCTGGCTGCCGCTCGCCGAACGGGTCAACAAAGACCGCAGCGTCGTCGCTCGCCTGAGCACGAACCACTTGTCATCCGGCGAAGCAGGATTCAGACCAAGGCAATCCAGAGAACCGCTGAGGCGCGAGAGGAAGTCTGAGGTTTTCGATTCTTTAAGCACCGAGAGTTGCTCGGAATTCCTGTCGGCGTCCTCGTTCGACCCCATGAACTGCCGCAAGGTCGGGCTCGAATAACTAACGAATCCGAAAACGACCGATTCGAATCGCACCGTGAGCCAGGCGTCTCGGAAAACGCCATCTTGCATGGCGGACAAAAGGTGCTTCAGCCACCCCCGACGCGCATTTCCAAGCTTCGCATCGAAGTCGACAAAGAGGACCATTGCCAACGGACCACCGAGCGATCCATAGACTGCCTCGCGGACGGCGGGGATCAGTTCCTCTCGCGAGTCGAATTGAGACATGTCGAACTCGAAGGGAGCGACGGTGAGTCGCAGTGAATCGGCAACGTGGCGAACGAGTGATGTGAGTTGGAATCCTTGTCCGGAATGCTGTGGGCCGAATGACGCGAGTGACAACGGTCGTTGTTCGCGGTTCGCTTGGAGATTTGCTCGAAGCGTTTGCTCCAAAGCCGTGAGCGACCGGACTTCATTGGGATCGTAGGTCTCGAAGTCGCCGTAGCGCGCGTGCGGATGGCCAGCCAGTCGAGTCGATTGACCGAAGCGCACGATGTCTTCGGCAGCGGCGATCACTTCCTCTGCGGTGAGCGGTAGGGGTTCCCAGTTTGTTGGAAGCGGCAATCGCGGTTCTGGAGCCGATGTTTGAGCCGATTCGGAGATCGTCGTCGCTGCCGACTCGGCCAACGTCACCTCCGATGACTCGCCCAAACTAAAGAACTCGTCACCGAACCATTGATCAAAGACTTCCGACGTCGCCATCGATGACTCGTCCAAACTGGGGGCCGACGACGGCGGGGGTGCAACTGTGGCAGATTGGTTGGTCGTGGCTTGTGGCCAGCGTTTGGCCCAACGAGCGTAATCGCCTCCCAAGCGGCGCAAGCGGCGAGCGGCGATTTGGACGAACGGGTGCGAGCTGACGGAGACTTCGCCGCTCGCGATAGTCGGGTCGGCCAGGATCGCTCGGAAGCTGCGCAGGTCGATGCCTAGTCGCTGCTCGACGTAGTGCGACACGCGCGACAGCACGTCGAGTGAATCGGGCACGGTGACGTTGTCCAAGAGCAAGTCATCGACTACGGGATAGAAACGAAATGAGACATCGTCGTCGAGCGGCCGCTCCGGCATGGTCGCAGGTGAATTCACGGACGTGGCGTGCAGCAGGCCGCTGAGCAAGAACTCCGCCTCGTGGACTTGTCGAGCTTCCGGCAGGCAGGCTTGCCGGATCAAGCGGATCACTTGCAGGCTGACGGTCGGAGAGACGGCCACTAATCCGGCGAGTCGAATCGCCGTGGGAGATGCGGTTTGTTGAAACGTGGCGACTCGTTCCTCAGCAGAACTTGTGAGTGCCACAGTTGGGACCGACGTCAGCCCGGACTCCGGGACCACAATCCCTGCGGACCAACCTGCGGAACCGGCAATCAGGCCAGCGAGCGAACCGAGGAGCCCCGGTTCCAGGTCGGCCACCGGCAACAGGAAGCCGCCAGGCACGGGTGGCTCCATCCACGGATCAAGCGGCACTCCGCGAAAGCCGGCTTGGCCTCGGCCGGGAGCGGTTTGTTTGACTCGGACGAGACGAGCCTGCCCCAAAGAAGTGCGCGACCACATCGGCTCCGGCAGCGCCTGCACCAGAGCGACCGTCGCTGTGGCCGACCATGACTTCAGTCGCGCGAAGAGGCTCCCCGTTCGCCAGGCTTTCGAGACGCAATCGCTGAACACCAAGATGAGTTGCCGGCCATCGGCAGACTCGCGTTCGATGTCCGCCATCGCGGGCTGCCGCGCACGGGAGAAGGTTGGTTCGGAACCATCCGCTTGCAGATGCACGAACCGCAGATCGCGAAAGGCTCCGGTCCATTGCAGCAGTCGGTGAAACTCCACCGCCGTCTGTTTCCAGACATTCATCGACAGGCTCTCGTCGATCACCAAGGTGACGGTCAGCCAGCGTTCGGCAGCGGGCCGCAGGGTCAGCCGGCCGACATCTCCGTCCGCGAGATGACGGACGGTGTCCTCGACGTCCAGACTTAAAACTGTTCGCGAAGGGACACGGCGAGTGAGCGGCCGCAGGGATCTCGCAAGCGCCAGCCGCGCGGGAAGCGCGGGCGCGGCGGGAGCTTGGATCGGCTTGCCGGAAAACCGTTCCGAATTGACCGCCGCATCCGCGAGGATATGCACGTCGGCGACGCCTTCGGAGTCTTCGCCGCACATGGGGCCGGAGTCAGGGACTTCCACAGGGGCTTCGGCGATCTCGCGCGGTGGCACTGCGGTGGACTTGTCGTCGAGGATTTCCGCGTCGAGAGACGGAGTGGACTGCGGAGCCTCCACAACGGGAGGCGCATGGTGCGTCATCCACGCAGCCAGCCACACGATATCCGCGATCTCCTCCGCGGCACACGGAGTGCCCGTCTCATCCAGTGCGGTCAGCAGTCGATCGAGATGGACTTTCATGCCTCATCCAGCGCACGCAGCAAGGTTTCGCGAATCGACTCCCAGTCTTCCGCCGACGGAGATTTCTCGGAGCTGACCAGGAAGATCGCATTCAGCAATTGATCGACCGCGATCACGCGGCCTTCGTCTCGCAGATTCACGAACTGAGCAATCAGATCATCAATCGCAGTACCGGCGACGTTGCCCAAATGCGCTTGCACAATCTTCTTGAGCCGTTCGACGTCGGGCTTCAGTGTTTCCAAGCGCAAGCATCTCCGCAGGAACGCGGGCGGAAGCTCACGCTCGCCGTTGCTGGTGATGAACACGACGGGAAAGGCGGAGGTTGCCACTCGACCCCTTTGGATCGTCAGCTTGTCCGCGTCGGTTTTGCCGTCGTAGGGCAACAGCCGAACTTCGGGATGCCGATCGGCCGCTCGCACCAATTCGGGAATCTCGAACACCCCCTCTTCAAACACATGCAAGAGATCATTCGGCAGGTCGATGTCGCTCTTGTCGATTTCGTCGATCAGCAGGACTCGCGGCCGTTCGCGCGGCATCAGCGCCGTCCCCAACGGACCGAGCTTCAAGTACGAACCGATGTCGAACTCCGTATCGACGGCGTTTTGAACCGCATCCCCCGGGAGATTCGCATCGCGCAGCCGAGCGATCGCGTCGTAGTGATACAACCCCTCGGCCAGTGTCGATCGTGAATTGATGGACCAGACGAGCACTTGTCCCAAGCCCAATTCATCGGCGACCGCATAAGCCAGCGACGACTTTCCACTGCCGGGAGCGCCGGTCACCAACAGCGGTCGGCGCAGATACAGAGCCGCGTTGACCATGCGGACCTCCGATTCGTCCGCCTGAAAAGTGCGACCGCGTCCCGCCACCGCGCGAGGAAACTGCCGCCACGGAGGCGGAGCCGGCCACACGATGT
>CAMDEA010000186.1 GCA_945893045.1 Planctomyces sp. SH-PL62 | reverse complement strand
CGTCAGCCCCCCGGTCTTTTGCGGAATCGTTGCCGGGTGCGTGATCAAACTCAGACCGGGGGGCTGACGCCGCCCCGCTCGCCTGGTTGGTGGGGGTGCGATGAGGTGGGTGGCCCGTCAGGATTTCGAAGAGGATGGTGCCCAGGCCGTAGATGTCGGTGCGGTGGTCGAGCAGGTCCACTCGGCCGGCGGCTTGTTCGGGGGACATGTAGGCGGGCGTGCCGGGAGTGGCTCCCAGGCGCGTCGCCGGCGATTGAGCATCGTCGGTGAGCACCACCGGCGCGGTCTCTTCGTCCGCGCTGCCGATCTGTTTGGCCAGGCCCCAGTCGAGCACGATCGCTTCGCCGTAGTCCCCCAGCACGATGTTCTCCGGCTTCAAGTCGCGGTGAATGATGCCGCGCGAGTGCGCGTAGGCCAACGCCTCGCACACATTCACGAAGACGTTCAACAGCCGCGGCAGCGACAGCGGGTCTTCGCGGCCGGCTCGAAGTTGCTCGTGATGCCGACGGATCGCTTTCGAGAGCGTTTCGCCTTTGACCAGCTTCATCGTGTAGAACGGCCGGCCGCCGCGATTGACTTCGTAGACCGGCACGATGTTGGGATGCTGTAACTGCCCGGTGATCTGCGCCTCTTTGATCAGCCGCCGCACCGCCTCGGTCGAGGCCGAGCCGGGCTTCACTTCCTTGAGCGCGACCTCACGAGCCAGATCGTTGTCCCGCGCCAGCCAAACTTTGCCGAGTCCCCCTTTGCCGACTTCGCTGACCCAGGTGTATCGCGACTTGGGCTGCTCCGGTTCGCCGAGCGTTTCGCCAATCGTTTCGATCAGCACCGGCCCGCTCGATGGCCACGAACTGAGCGACTGCTGGATGTCGGCATCCTCGACTTGCTTGATCGCGTCGCAGACGTCGCCGCGCACGACCGAGTTCAACGTGACGCGCGGATCGTGCTGATGCTTCGCCAGCTTGCGTGCGAGTTGCTTCTCGACGAAGCCGCGATCCTCGGCGGTGATCCAACCCCGCTCGACGAGCAAGTCGGCGATCGGTTTCGATTTGTCGGCGGCCCACGCTCGGCAAACGGCGGTGAGTTGCGCGAGGTCGATGAGGTCGCTCTCAAAGGCGAGGACGGCGAACAGGAGATGCTTTTCGGTCATGAGAGATGCTCCGGGCGGGGTCGGGTGTTCTGATTTCTGTTTTGCTGTTGCGATGCGGAGCGGATCGTTGATCGGGTGACTGTCGGCGAACCGCAGTTAGCGTGGATCGCGGGAGCAAAACAGAAATCAGAACACCCGACCCCTCTGCGTGATGGAGTCGTGACGAACGCCCAACGTATCAACGTCTGTGCTCAGGCGGCAGCGACGCCGACTTTCGTTGTTGCCGAAAACGAAAAAGCCCCGGAGGTTCCGGGGCTTTCCGTGGAGTGTTCTCAGGCACTCATTGCCAGTACCCCCTAGGGGATTCGAACCCCTGTATCGGGACTGAGAATCCCGCATCCTGGGCCTCTAGACGAAGGGGGCAAGGGGCGGCGTTGTATCGGACTGCGCGAGTGAAGTCTACTCGATGCCTGGCACGGGGAAGTGTCGGGTGAAGTCACGGATTTCCTCGCGAACCGCGGCGAGAACCCACTCGTCGAAGGGGGTCTTGAGCACTCGCAAAATCCACGCTCCGACCTTCTTCATTTCGTCTTCCTTCATGCCGCGCGTGGTCAGCGCGGCGGTGCCGATGCGAATGCCGCTGGGGTCCATCGGCTTGCGTTGGTCGTAGGGGATCATGTTTTTGTTGACGGTGATGCCGGCCTTGTCGAGCGCTTGTTCGGCGATCTTGCCGGTCTGCTTGATGGAGGTCATGTCGCACAGCATCAGGTGATTGTCGGTGCCTCCGCTGGCCAGCCGGACGCCGCCGGACATCATTGTTTCGGCGAGCGCTCTCGCGTTCGCAATGATCTGATGGCCGTAGTCTTTGAAGCTGGGCTGCAAGGCTTCTTGGAAGCAGACGGCTTTGGCGGCGATGATGTGCATCAGCGGGCCTCCCTGCATTCCGGGGAAGACGGCCTTGTCGATGTCTTTGGCGTACTGCTCACGGCAGAGGACGAAGCCTGAGCGTGGACCGCGCAGCGTTTTGTGCGAGGTGGAGGTCACAAAGTCGGCGACGGGGACCGGGCTGTTGTGGACTCCGGCTGCGACGAGGCCGGCGTAATGAGCCATATCGACCATGAGTTTGGCTCCGACATCATTGGCGATTTCGGCGAACTTGGCGTGGTCGATTTCGCGCGGATACGCGCTCGCGCCGGCGACGATCAGTTTGGGGCGGTATTGGCGAGCGAGAGTCGCGACCTGGTCGAAGTCGATGCGGTGGTCGGATTCGCGGACGCCGTAGGGGACGACGTTGTAAAGCTGGCCGGAGAAGTTGACCGACGAGCCATGCGTCAGGTGTCCGCCCTGGGCGAGATTCATCGCGAGATACGTGTCGCCCGGCTTGAGCGTCGCGAAATAGACGCACATATTGGCTTGCGAGCCGGCGTGGGGTTGGACGTTGGCGTGCTCGGCACCGAAGAGTTGTATGAGCCTGGAAATGGCGAGGCTTTCGACCACATCCACGTACTCGCAACCACCGTAGTAGCGGCGTGCGGGATAGCCTTCCGCGTACTTGTTGGTCAGGATGGTGCCCGCGGCTTCGAGAACGGCGGCGCTCGTGTAGTTCTCGGAGGCGATCAGTTCGAGGCCGTCCTTCTGGCGAGTCTGTTCGTTTTGGATGGCATTGAAGAGTTCGGGAAAACTGCTCTGCAAGGGGGACATGATGGCTCCTGGGCGGCGGCACGAAAAACGGGGCCGAATTTTAGTCGCGGCTTCCGGCGAAAGCCACTATTGCCGTCAGACCAGACGGTGTGCATTTGAAAGCCGTTTCGCAGGGTGAATAGAATCGATTTGCCAAACTTCCGTTCAGAGTCTGTCAACGCAGGAACTGGTTGTGACTCGGCCGGTGTTCGCGGGTGGGAGCGTTTCTAAAGGCGGTGAATGATGCCCAGAGTTTTGGTGGTGGATGATTCGCCGGTCGATCGCCGGCTGGCTGGTCGGCTCATCGAGAAGCTTGGCGACATGGAAGTCTTCTATGCCGAGGATGGGCTCGCCGCGCTGGAGGCGGTCGAGGCGCATCTGCCCGACGTGGTCGTCACCGACATGCAGATGCCGAGGTTGGATGGCTTCGGATTGGTCGAGGCGTTGAAGGCTCAGTACCCGCTGATCCCGGTGATCTTGATGACGGCGGCCGGCAGCGAGGCGGTCGCGGTCAGAGCGTTGCAAGTCGGCGCGGCCAGCTATGTGCCGAAGACCGCCTTGGCGGAAGATTTGGCCGACGTCACTCAACGGGTGCTGGCGATGTCGAAGACGCAGCGGTCGCAGACCCGGTTGCTGAATCGCGTGAAACGCTCGATCACCGAATACGAGGTCGAGAGCGACCGCGAGTTGGTGCTATTGCTGTCGTCGCACATGCAGCAGCAATTCAACGCCATGAAAATCTGCGCAGACATCGAAGGGTTGCGGATCGGCATCGCGCTGGAGGAAGCGTTGCTCAACGCCTTTTATCACGGCAACCTGGAGTGCTCATCGAAACTGCGTGAAGAGAATTGCCAGGAGTATTCCGATCTCGCGAACAAGCGTTGCAGCGAATCGCCGTATAAAGATCGCCGCATTTACATCACCGTCTCGCTGTCGCGTGATGAGGCATCGTGGATCATTCGCGACGATGGACCGGGCTTCGATCCGTCCAAGCTCCCCGATCCGACTGATCCCGATTACTTGGAACGTCCTCACGGCCGAGGGCTGATGCTCATGCGGACGTTTATGAGCGAGGTGGCGTACAACGACAAAGGGAACGAAGTGCGGATGGTGAAGCGGCGAAAGATCGAGGCGTGACCAGTGCGGCTGAGCAACCACCGAACGTAGAACGGACAATCCTGTCCGTCGCCAAGACTTCACGGCGGACAGGATTGTCCGTGCTACAAAATGCTTGCGGCTCGACAAGAAGATGAAACCTAGCGAGGCTCCGCCTCAGACCTGTTCCCATTCGCGCTCCATTTCATTCGCGCGGACATTCAAGACTGCCGCGCGAATGAAATCGAGCGCGAATGGCTGCAAAACGTGACACAACCACATCGAGTTTCTGACCCCAAGGAATCTAGTCGTCCAGAAAGCCCCAGATCGCGGCGTTGAATCGCACGCTCCAAAAGTTGACACCCTATGGCTGAACATTCTCCACGATCATCGCCGCGGGCTTGGAAGTATCGCTGGCGAATCTTGTCGCGGTATGTCAGCCAGCGATTGGTGCTGTGGCTGTTGCCGGTCGTCGTGATCGGAACCGGAACGGTGTTGTGGCTGCTGGAACGGCAAGCGACGTTGTTGTATCGCGACATGGCGCATCAAGGGGTGATGCTGCAAGCCAAGACGATCGAAGAGGTTCGCCAGCTCAATACCAGCAAATTGGCCGACCGACTGCGGAAGCACGGAAACGATTTGATGCCTGACGGTGAGCCCGCGACTCCGCTGCACTCCGCGTCGACGATCGAATTTGGCGAGCAAGTCGGCAATGAGTCGGGAGGCGCGGGAACGACATTGCGACTCTTCAGCGAGTATCCCTTTCGTCACCGAGAAGGGCGGCTGCTCGATGCCTTCGAGAAGGCCGCCATCATGAACCTGCGGCTGACTTCCGACGAGCCGTATTCGCGAATTGAGAAAATGGATGGCCAGTATGTGATTCGTCTGGCTCTGGCAGATCGCATGAAGCAGAGCTGTGTGGACTGCCACAACTCGCATTCTCAAAGCCCGAAGCGAAACTGGAAAGTCGGCGACATTGGGGGCATGGTCGAGCTGATTCGGCCACTCGATAAAAAGAGCGAAGCGGCACATTCGGGCTTGCTCTACACGATCAACGGCTCGGTGGCGGTCTACGGGTTGAGTCTATTGGGCATGTTGCTGTTGCTGCGTCGTGTGTATCGCACGTCACAGCAACTGCGGCAGGCCGAGGCCCGCACACGAGCGATCGTCGGCAACGCGGCCGACGGCATCATCACCTTCGACCAACACCAGCGGATCGAAGAGTTCAACGCCGCCGCCGAGGCGATGTTCGGCGTCAGCGCGGCGGCCGTCGCGCGGCAAGACGTCCTGAAATTGATTGTCGACGCCAATCGCCGGCTGCGGGACTTCGTCTATCACAAGATCGTCCAGGACGATGACAGCAACAGCGGAGTCCGAATCTCCGCGGACGTGCGCATCAGCAACAGGGCACTGGCCTGCGAAGTCGAAGGCCGCCGCAAAAACGGCTCGACGTTTCCGATGGCGCTGTCGGTCGGCGTCGTGCGCTGGGGCGAACAAGTCCGATTCACCTGCATCGTCCGAGATCTCTCCGATCAGAAGCGGATCGAGGCTGCGCTCGAACAAGAACGCTCGGTCATCCAAGAGCTGATGCTGAACCTGACCGAAGCGATCTACATCTATTTCAAAGACGAACAAAGCCGCTTTCTGCGAGTCAATTCCGCGCTGGCCAAAAAGCTGGGCGTGAAGGAACCGGCGGACGCGATCGGCAAGACGGACCAGGATTTCTTCCCGGACGATTACGCGCGGCACGCCTTGCGCGACGAGTTGGAAATCATGCGCACCGGGCGGCCCAACCTCAGCATTGAGGAGCAAGCCACCTGGCCCGACGGATCGAAGAGCTGGGTCTCCTCCACCAAGATGCCGATGCGCAACGCGCGCGGGCAGATCATCGGGACGTTCGGCATCTCGCGCGACATCAGCGACATGGTCAAGGCGCGACTCGATCTGCAAACCGCCAAGGATTCCGCCGAATCCGCCAATCGCGCGAAGAGCGAATTCCTGGCCAACATGTCGCACGAGATTCGCACGCCGATGAACGGCATCCTGGGCATGACCGATCTGGCGCTGGACACGAATCTCTCGCCGGAGCAGCGTGACTACCTGCAAATGGTCCGCTCGTCGTCCGAGCAACTGCTGATGATCATCAACGACATTCTCGACTTCTCGAAAATCGAAGCGGGCAAGCTGGAGCTGGACCCGCACGAATTCCTGCTGCGAGATTCCCTGGGCGAGACGCTGCGAGCGCTCGCACACCGTGCGGACAGCAAGGGTTTGGAATTGGCGGCGCATATCGCTCCCAACGTGCCCGACGCGCTGATCGGCGACGGTGGCCGGCTGCGGCAGATCGTTGTCAATCTCGTCGGCAACGCGATCAAGTTCACGGAACGGGGCGAAGTCATTGTCGAAGTCTCGGTGACCAATGACGTGGGGCACGTTTCCAACGTGCCCGGCTCCGTGCCGGATGCGAGTGTGATTCGGGCGACGGCCGAGAATGGCATCGTGCCGGTCAGTGCCGGGCACGTTGAAAACGTGCCCCACGAAGTCGAGCTGCACTTCGCCGTGCGCGACACCGGCATCGGGATCGCTGCGGAGAAGTTGGACCGCATCTTCAACGAGTTCGAGCAAGCGGATGGCACGACCACACGCCGCTTCGGAGGGACCGGGCTGGGCCTGGCGATTTCGCGCCGGCTCGTGCGCCTGATGCACGGGCAAGTCTGGGTCGAAAGCGAAGTCGGACGCGGCAGCCGGTTTCACTTCTCGGTCCGCTTTGGAGTCCAACCGCGCCGTCACGACGTGGACGATTCCATTCCGATCCTGCTCGAAAACCTGCGTGTGTTAGTCGTGGACGACAACGCCACGAACCGCCGCATTCTGGAAGAGATGCTGAAGAACTGGCGCATGCGTCCGACCGTCGTCGCCGGTGCGAACGAAGCTCTGCACGAACTGACCGAATCGGTCGCCAGCGGCGAGCCTTTCCCGCTCGTGCTGCTCGACGGACACATGCCGGACACCGATGGCTTCATGCTGGCGGAGATGATCCGCAATCGGCCGGAGCTGCTCAGTTCGACGCTGATGATGCTGACCTCCGGCGGACAACTGGGTGACGTCGCCCGCTGCCGCTCGCTGGGCATTTCCGCGTACCTCATCAAGCCGGTGACGCAGTCCGACCTGTTCGACAAGATCGTGCATGTGCTCGACCGAGCCAACGTCATGCAGCCGAGCGCGATGGAATCGGCTGCGGCCACGGCGATGCCGCGCACCAATCTCACTCAGACGCCGATGCGTGTCCTGGTGGTCGAGGACAACATCGTCAACCAGCGTCTCGCCATTCGGCTGTTGGAGAAGCGCGGCCACTCGCTGGCCTTGGCCGGTAACGGTGTCGAGGCTCTCGAAACGCTGGAGGCATCTCCCTTCGATGCCGTACTGATGGACCTGCAAATGCCGCGCATGGGTGGGCTCGAGGCGACTGCGGAAATTCGCCGCCGCGAGAACGGCACGCCGCGCCATACGCCGATCATCGCCATGACCGCTCACGCGATGAAAGGGGATCGCGAAGCCTGCCTCGCCGCCGGTATGGATGCGTATCTCGCGAAACCCATCCAAGCCGACGAGCTTTACCGCACGCTCGAAGCGTTCGCGCTGGTCGCTGAGGGAAGGGGTCGGGTGTGCGAATTTCAGAAATCGCCGTCGACGACTTCCCCACTTCCCAATCCGTCCGCGGCGATTTCTGAAATTCGCACACCCGACCCCGCGTTGCCGCTCGTCGACTGGTCCGCCGCACTCAAAAGTGTCGCCGACGACCGAGCACTGCTTTACGAACTCATCACCTTGTTTCTGGAATCCCTGCCGCAATGGCTGCTGGATCTTCGCGAAGCCATCGCACGACAAGACCAACCCACGGCGAAACGTCTGGCCCACACGCTCAAAGGTTCGCTGCGACAATTCGGAGCCACCGCGACCACGACCGCTCAACATCTCGAAACCGCCGCCGATCAAGGCCGATTCGCCGAGGCGACGACGCTGTTCTCCGAACTGCAAACCGCGCTCGATCAACTGCGGCCCAAGTTGCTCGAACGCCCGTGATTCGCCAGCGCTTGTGTTTTTGAACGGGTCGGCGTTCTACTTCTAGCTCAGATTATTCATGGCCGCGATGTAACCCGAAGCGTCAGCGAGGGAGTCATCACACACTCCCTCGCTGACGCTTCGGGTTACATCGCAGCACGCTGCTCTCCCCAAAGAGTAGGCCATGAATAATCTCGGCTAACGGCCGTGAATCTACCTTTTATCGAAAGGCTGCACCGATGAACTGCATTTTGAAAAGTGCCGTGTTGGCGACTCTGTTTGGCTGCTTGAACTTGGCGACGTCAGCGCTGCTGGCCGAGGAATCGGCGGCTCCTCCGAGGGCCTTCATTGATGGGCAAGGGCAGGGGTGGCGGGACTTGGGTGAGGCGGACTTCGTCAACGTCAATTGCGATCCGGAGACGTGGACCTGGAAGGACGGACTGGCGCAATGCACGGGCAAGCCGGTCGGCGTGATTCGTTCGACCAAGGAGTTCACCAATCTGGAACTGGTCGCGCAGTGGCGGCATTTGAAGTCGGGAGGCAACTCCGGCATCTTCCTGTGGGCGACCGAAGAAGGGATGAAAGACTTGAAGCCGAACGCTCTGCCGAAGGTCGGGATCGAAGTGCAGGTCTTGGACATCGGCTACGAAACGAACTACGAAAAGTCGAAGGGCAAACCTTCGGACTGGTTCACCAGTCACGGAGATGTGTTTCCCGTCGGTGGTTCCAAGATGAAAGCCTTCACACCGCAGATCACTTACACGCGCGACGACGGCTCAACCTACGTTGTGGGCAAGCCTGACAGCAGTCGCAGTTTCCCGACCAAACGTGTCACCAGGCCGGTGGGCGAATGGAACCACTACTACGTGCGCGCGATCAACGGCGAGGTGCGGTTGTGGGTCAACGGCGAAGAAGTTTCCGGCGGCGAAAATTGCGAGCCGCGTAAAGGTTTCATGTGTCTGGAATCGGAAGGCTCGCCGGTGGAGTTCAAGGGGCTGCGGATTCGCGAGCTGCCGTGAGTCAAACCACTCTCAGCCCTGGCCCGTAAATCAGATCAGCCGCAGGGCGCTAGTTCCGGTTCGAACTGTTCGAACCGGGGCTAGCGCCCTGCACTGCAAACGTTTGATTTCGTCTTACAGCGAGAAGATTTCTCCGTCATCCCTCGCGCTTCGAGGTGCAGAGAATAAGGATTGCCGAATAAGGATTTCAGAAGTGAGAAGGAGCACAATCAAGTCTGACCCTCGGCCTTCTTCATTCCTTATTCGGCAATCCTTATTTTCGATCGCACCAAACCACGAATCTTTTTGTCGCAGTCCCAATTTGGTTGCGGCACCGCCGGACCAAGGCTGATTTGATTCACTGAGACTCTAATAATCCGCGACGAAGTAAGACTTCAGCAGGCGGAAGGTCTTCCGAGCACGTTCTTGGAAAGTGGCGACATCGGGAGGCCAGCCGCGCGGCTTAATTTGCACTTGGAAGTAAGTCCGCTCGATCACTCCCTGCCGAGTTGGGAGGACCGTGTCCGCGGGTGGCGGGCCGAAGTTGATTTCGAGTTCCACCGACTGGTGTCTTTCATTGGCTCCCCAGATCGGCAGAAAAGCGGTTCCGCCGACGCGGATCACGACATGTCCCTGCGCCGTCTTCACCAGTCGCGCCTGTTGCTCGCGGACAAAGCTGCCGAACTTCAGCACGATCATGTCTGAGGTGACACACGCCAGGAAATTCCCATCGAGCGTGTAGGTCGGCGCGGCTTCGGCTTGCACCGTCTCGGACTTGCCGCTGAGGAACTCTTTCTTCGAGAGCGCGGTTGTGCGATCGCGGCCTTTCTCTTTGGAAGTGAACAGTGCTTTATCGGCTCGGCGGAAGACGTCGTCGAGCGTGTCGCTCGGCTCAACTTCCGTCACGCCGAAGGAGACCGTGACTTTCAGTTCTTTGACGGTGCTGAGTGTCGCATCGCGGATCGCTCGGCGCAGGCGTTCGGCTTTGACGACCGCTTGTTTGAGGTCGGTGGAGGGGCACATGACGATAAATTCTTCGCCGCCGTAGCGGCCGATGATTTCGCCGGAGTACGTCTCGCTTTGCAACAGCTTCGCCAGGCCGACGAGCACCTGGTCGCCGGTCAGATGCAGGTACGTGTCGTTGATCCGCTTGAAATTATCGACGTCGAGAAAGATCAGCGACATCGGTTCCGGGTCGGAGTCGCGATTGAAATCGGAGACCAGCGATTCGAGCGTGCGTTCCAGTTCTCCGCGGTTGAAGACTCCCGTCAGTGAGTCACGGGTGGCTTGCTTGCGGAGGTTCTTGTCTTCGGCGCGTCGTCGTCGGTCTTGCGTCAGATCGCGGAAGATCTCCGCGACCCCTTGCAGGCTGCCGTCGTGATCGATCAGCGGGACGGACATCAATTCCACGTTGATCCAACGACCGTCCAGGTGCCGCACTTGAACGTGCGCGGTTTGGGCTTTGCCGCTTTTGATGACCTCGCGCAGCGGATGCGCCGAGTCGGACAACGGGCGGCCTTGCTTGTCGGCAAATTCGACTTGGCGGCTCGTCCAAGTCTGATCCAGCATCTTTGAAGCCGGCTGGCCCAGCAGACGTTCCATGCCGGTGTTCCAGATGCGGAACTTCAAGTCCGACTCGACCAGATAGAACCCGTCGTACATGCTCTCCAGCGTGTGCAAGTACGAAAAGATGTGGCACATCGAACTGGCCTGCATCTCTTCCGCCAATTGGAAGAAGCCTGCACCGTTTGCCGCCGGTGCCTCTTGGACCTCGCGGCTGAACGGCGCTCCTTCGGCTTGAATCCAGCGGTTCATTACGCTGACCAGATTACCGTCGAACCGTGTTCCCGCCGAGCCGGCCAGGATCGACAGAATCTCGGCATGTGACTTCGCCTCGCGATAGACCTGCTTGTGAGACAGCGAATCGTAGGCGTCGGCGATCGCCAGGATGCGGGCACCCAGATGCAGTTCCTTGCTGCCGTGTTGACCGCTGTCGTAGTTCGGAGTCGACTGATTGATAATGTCCAGCACTTCTTGATGGACTCGGCAGGCTTGCAGCACGTCGATGCCGACATGGTGCTGCAAGGCGAACAGCTCTTCCTCGGCTGGATTCAGTGGACCGGGCTTGAACAGCACATGGTCCGGCACACCAATTTTTCCAATGTCATGCAGCAGCGAAGCGATTTCGAGCCGGCGCAGAGAGGCTCCATCCCAGCCGATGAACCGGGCCAGGCCGGTGGCGAATTGCGCCGCGCGTCGCACATGCTGAATCGTGGCGGCATCGCGCAGCCGTAGCGCCGCCAGCAAACTCCGCAGCACCGGCCGTGCGATCACACCCTCCAGAGCATCGGCGTTGGAGTCCGAAGTCTTTGAGGCATTGCTGCTGCGCGACAGTCGGAGCAAGTCCAACATCAGTCGCGACGAGGCCGTCGGATAATGTGCTGCCCCACCGCCGCCGCCAACTTCTGGCGTCGTCGGGTCGAGCGTTGCCACGTCGTCATTCTCATTCCACACGTTGACCATCTCCTCTGTAGGTTCCGGCCTGTGGAACTTAGGTCACAGTTTTGCGGCGTCAAATTCGTTCTGGGCAGGAAACCTGTCGCCCATCGCCTGTCCCGCTAGAATCCCGCCCCAAACTCAAGTTTGACGCCGCCAACTAAATGGCGAGCGGGGCGGCGTCAGCCCCCCGGTGAAGCGTGAAACCGTTGAGAAAACCGGGGGGCTGACGCCGCCCCGCTCGCCAAGATTTAAGGAGGATGACGTGCGCTGGTCCAAGACTCTGATCCCCACCATGAAGGAAATCCCGGCGGACGCTGAAGTCCCCAGCCACCAGTTGATGCTCCGAGCCGGGCTGATCCGCCAGCTCATGGCCGGTAGCTACACCTACCTGCCGCTCGGTTGGAAGGCGTTGCGAAAGGCCGAAGCGATCGTCCGCGAGGAAATGGAAGCCGCCGGTGCCATCGAAATCCACATGCCCGCGCTGCAACCGATTGACCTCTTTGTCCGCACCGGACGCCGCGAAGCGTTCGGCAACGTCTTGTTCAACTGGAAGCAACGCCGCGGCAACGGCGAGTCCCACTTCGCGCTCGGCCCGACCCATGAAGAGGTCGTCACCGATCTCATCGCGAAGCACGTCAGCAGCTATCGCCAACTGCCGCTGAACCTGTTCCAGATTCAAACGAAGTTCCGCAACGAAGAGCGGCCGAGGTTCGGAATTCTCCGCACCAGCGAGTTCCTGATGAAGGATGCCTACAGCTTCCACACCAGCCTCGAATCGCTGAACGAGACGTACCAAGCGATGTACCGCGCGTACTGCCGCATCTTCGCCCGCTGCGGTCTCGAATATCTGCCGGTCGAAGCCGAGAGCGGCCCGATCGGCGGCGACGCTTCGCACGAATTCATGTGCCCCGCCAACAACGGCGAAGACCGCATCGTCCACTGCCGAGCCACCGGCTACGCCGCCAACCTCGAACGCGCCGACACCGGACGAACTCCGCCGGCCATCGCCACGTCCGCCGATGCAAAGCCGCTGACAAAGCTGCACACGCCCAACGTCGGCTCGATCGAAGCGGTCTGCAAGTTCCTCAAATGCAAACCAGAAAAGATGGTCAAGACGCTGATCTACTCCGCCGACGACAAGCCCGTCGCCGTTTTGATCCGTGGCGATCACGAAGCCAACGAAGGGAAGATCCGCCGAGCGCTCGGAATCAAGAAACTCGAAATGGCAACGCCCGAAGTCATCCTGCAAGTGACCGGCGCTCCGGTCGGCTTCGCCGGCCCCGTCGGCATCAAATGCGAGGTCATCGCCGATCACGATGTCCCGCTGATCGTCAACGCGATCACCGGTGCGAACGAAGGGGACCATCACATCGTCAACGTGAACGTCGGCCGAGACTATTCGCTGACGACAACGCACGATCTGCGCAATGCCATCGACGGCGATCCGAGTCCACGCGGCGAAGGGACGCTCGAACTCGTGCATGGCATCGAGATCGGCCACGTCTTCAAGCTCGGCACGAAGTACGCCGTGTCGCTCGAAGCGAGCTTCTCCGACGAAAAGGAACAGCGGCACCCGATCATCATGGGCTGCTACGGCATCGGCGTGAACCGCATCATCGCTGCGCTGGCCGAGACCAAGAACGACGCGAACGGCCTGATCTGGCCGCTCGCCGTCGCCCCGTATGAAGTCGTCGTCATTCCCGTGCAAGAAGAACAACCAGTCCTCGAAGCCGCCGAGTCGATCTATTCGCAACTGCGGCAAGCGGGCGTCGATGTCCTGCTCGACGATCGCCCGCAGCGAGCCGGCGTGAAATTCAAAGACGCCGACCTGATCGGCTTCCCGCTGCGAGTCGTCATCGGCGGCAAAGGTCTGCAAGAGGGCCTCATCGAACTCAAATGGCGCACCGACACCGCACCGACGAAAGTCCCCGTGGCTGAGGCGGTCTCGTCCGTTCTGAAACAACTCGCCGAGCGACGTGTTCAAGAGGCGGCGACAGTTCCGGCATGACCGATTTCACGTAACGCCCCGCCACCATTTCCGCAGACGATTCGCCTCGCATCTTGTCGATGAGAGGATTGGTCTGCATGATGGTGGGGGAACTGACTCCTCGATCCGTGGTTTCTTCGTCAAGTCGTCCGAGAATCTCCGTGAACTTAATACCCATCAAATTCCCTTCCGACACGGATCGCATTTGGCAAGATGTCGCGGAGACGCGATCTTGGACTCCGGAGCAGCGCTTGTTGGCGGTCAGGCAGTTGTTGGAAGTGGCCGGGGCCTTCGAGGCGGGGCGGGCGGCGTTGCGTCACGATCCCTTTCAGGAACGTCAAGAAGCCGAATGGCAGAGGTGCATGAGTGGCTTCCTCCGACAACAACTCGCCCAGCAATCTCGATAATGACCTGCTCGCCACCTTGCGCATGGTCGCCGAGA
>CAMDEA010000185.1 GCA_945893045.1 Planctomyces sp. SH-PL62 | reverse complement strand
GAAACGCTCTGGTGCTCGTTGGAATCTCCGCAACGCCGAATCCGTCTCCGCCCTGACCAACCTCCGCGACAGCAATCAATGGCAACCCTATTGGTCAACTTGCGACACCACAAAAACTTAACACCGCCAATATCTCTGGGCACACCCACAGCAATCCCTGATGATCGCGGACGTGCTGTCGGTGACTACGGATGACTGCGGAAGATCGAAACATTCGACGCTCTCCTCGCACGGCTTTCGCCGCCACTTCGGTTAATCACAATGCGAACCGCCTGCTCTCGTGAGGCGGCGCGGACTCAAAAATGCGCCCACGACGCGCCGCGAGAACGGAGCGTGGAATCTGTATCGGTTGAGTGGATTCTTTGGATTGAATCGACTTGAACGATATTTCGAGACTAAGGGTTTCCCTTAGATCGGAAGTCAGGGTGTTCACCGCAGCGGACCACCAATGCGGCGGATTCTGCCGAAAGCCAAGTCCTGAAAACGAAAGCAGCCTCGATCCGAAGATCGAGGCTGATTCATTTTTGATTTTTGTTTTGAATCACCAGCAATGATTTGCCGGCCAATCGCCAATCCAGAATCGAGAATTCCATTACCACACATAATCGGTGCTGCGTTGGAAGCTTGGCTGACCGGGGAAGTACCAAGGCCGGCGATAGCTGTAATACGGGAAGTGATACTGCCCCACCTCCGCCCCTGTGCGATACAGGCCGGGACCAAACGCCTGGTCGTAAATTGCCGCGTTCGCCGGACTGAGTCCAACATAACCACCTCCGCCGCACGCCGAGCATCCCTGACCGGCCTGCATGGGCATCGAGATGATCATCGGAGCCGACATCTGCATCACGGGCTGAGCCATCATCGGTGCCGCCATCAGCAGGGGCGACTGTGTGTAAACCGTGTTGGACTGCAGAGCGGCGGGATCACCGTTGAAAACGCGGTTCACCGTGGCGGCGGGTTCCACGGCCCGCTCATGAATGACCCTTTCATTCGTGATGTTGGCGTCCGCCGGGAGCGGAACCGGTCGCGAATTCACTCCCGTGTCGTCGGAGTCGCTCTGAGCGATTCGCCGCCCAGCCGGAGCGGGTTCTTGGGACTTGGTCGCTTTGCCACGCACTCCGGCGAAAGCCGTTGAACTCACGAGTGCCGCCAACGTCAAACACAACAGGGTTCGCAGAGAAAAGACTCGCATGGTCTACCTTTCGGGTTGGATGTCGCCGCCCAACCGTCCGCGAGTGCCGCGAGAAAACCGCAAGCCTCCGGCTCACATCCCTCAGCAAAACGACAGACGAATCAGCGCAGCCAGAACAACAGCCGAACCGCAAGGCAGAGGGGAATCGCCATCGGCGGCAAACGGCAGCAACTTAGTCGCCGCCTAGGTCACTGTCCGCCGAGAATCCAATCGCTTCCGGCAAGACTCGCCAGAATTCGCCACCTCGGTCCGAGTCTGACGACCGTGAGTGTCGCGCGAATTTTCAGGAAGGGCGGAGAAACACCGATTCTCCGGCCGATCTAAGGAAGAGACGAGCCGCGCGATCAGCGGAAGAAAGTAGGCGGGGCACTTCGTGACCCGATGTTTCCGGTCACGGAGTGACCGGTCTACTTTTGCGGCCACGACAGCCAGGGAGGCGAACATGTCGAGCAGCCTATGGGCGATGACGGTCATCATGGCATTGGGACAGAATCCCTATGCTGGTTGTCAGACTTGTAACAACGGTGGGTTCGTCGGTGGCGCACCGGTCGGCGTCGGTGGTGGTTACTACGGTGGTGGTTACTACGGTGGCGGTGCGTATGGCGGCGGGGGAGCGACCGGCGGCGGACTTTATTCGACCGGCATGGGACTCAACGGGTACAGCGGGTCCAATCACGACACGCTGCTGCCGTTTGACTCGCAAGAGGCTTGGATGCACGGCTACTTCCAGGAGATCGGGGCCTACTCCGGCACCCAATACTTCCGGCCGTACAACTACAAGCACGTCTTCGCGCAAGCCGATCTCTCGTACCGCTGGGGCCAGTCGCAAGGGATGCCGTATTCGCAGCAGTGGTGGCACCGCTATCAATCGCGAGCCGCGCTCAACCCGGACGCCGCGAAAATGCAGATGTCGCAAGCACAAGCCAACTACGAAATCGAGATGGCTCGCCAGCGAGCGTGGCGCGATTATCAAATCGAACAAGCCCGATCGGCTCCGCCAGCGAACTACAACTACGCCGTACCGAATGCTCCGATGAACTCCGCACCGATCTACATCGACCCGGCGACGCAAGCGGCCCTCGAACAACAACCCGGTGCGCGGACCTACGTCATCCCGGCTACGCCGATGCAGAGTTTCCCGCGATCGAACGAAGCTCCGATGATCCAGGAGTTCAATCCGCAATTCGCCCCCAGCGGTCCGAATCTCCGCTGAGCCAAAGGAAGCTGCGGGCTGAGTTCCAATCCGCGACGCTGACGCTTTTCAAAACACCTCAGCCACAAGCTGAGGAGTTTTCGTTTCGTTGCGTTTCGTAGACCGGACGCCCACGTCCGGTCACACGCTTTGAAGCCTCGACCACCGCTCGTCCGGACGTAGGCATCCGGACTACGAACTGGCCAAGCAACACAAGCCGGGCAAGCTGCGGTTGGTTTGCTGGGAATGCCAACAATGTCGCGGAATCCGATTATGACACGTCGATAAAGACTGACAGTCATACCGCGCGTTCGGCGTGGCATGTTCGGCGCAGCGTCGGCGAGTCGCCGGCACTCCGAAACTTTAGAAGACCAAGGACCGGTCACCATGCAATGGACTTCCTGGCTCGCAGCGATTCGCAATTCCGTGGCTCCGTCAGTCAGCGCCCGTCGTCGCTCTCAGACGACTCACCTTGAACCGGCTGAGACACTGGAAAATCGCTCGCTCTTGACGGTCACCGCATTTTTCATCAGCGGGCAACTGAGCGTCAGCTCGGACGCCAGCGATGACATCACCATTCGCCCGAATCCACTCAATCAAAACCTGGTCCAGGTGCTGGCGAACGGCGCACCGGTCTCGTCACTACCAACGATTCTGGCGAGCAACGTCTCGTCGATCGCAGTGAACGGCGGCGACGGAGCGAACACGATTGACCTCAGTCTGCTCTCTTCGACCCGGCTCACTCAGAATCCAACGATCAGCGTGGATGGCAAGCACGGCGACGACATCATCAACGGCACGATCAATCTCAGCGAGACGCTGCGCGGCGGACATGGCAACGATTTGATCAGCGGCAGTTCCGGTTTCGATCTGATCGACGGCGGCGACGGCAATGACACCATCAGCGGCTTAGCGGGCAACGATTCGCTGATCGGCGGCAACGGCCATGACGATGTCGATGGCGGCGTCGGCACTGACACGGTCAACGGTGGCGACGGACTCGACACGCTCGACGGCGGAGCGGGTGCGGACTTGATCATCGCCGGCGACGGAGCCGATTTTGTCGATGGCGACACCCCCGGCTTCAGCGGAGCCGGAAATGACACCATCTTTGGCGGCCAAGGGAACGACACACTGCGTGGCGGCGACGGTATCGACGTCCTCAACGGCGATGGCCAGCACGATTCAATCCTCGGCGGCAACGGCGATGACTCGGTCTATTCCGGCAGCGGCAATGACTTCATCGACGGTGGAGCCGGTGCCGACAAACTGTTCGGCAACGCGGGATTCGACACCATCAACGGCGGAGCTGGCAACGATGCCATCAACGGCGGCAACGACGCCGACCTGATCAACGGCGACGACGCGTTCTTCGCCCTGACCGGCAACGACACCATCTTGGGGACCGGCGGTAACGACACGATTCGCGGCGGCAACGGCAGCGACTCGGTCGATGGCGGCATCGGCCAGGACTTGGTCGAAGGCAATGCCGGCTCCGATACCGTGCGGGGTGGCAATCAGAACGACACGGTCTCTGGCGGCGACGGGAACGACGACGTCTCAGGCGGTGCCGACAACGATGTCGTCTTCGGCGACGACTCCTTCCCCGGCGGTTTCGGCAACGACACGCTCAACGGCAATGGGGGTAACGACTCGCTTTTCGGCGGTGACGGCAACGACAGCGCGCTGGGTGGCGGCGGCAACGACGTGATCCACGGCGAAGGGGACGACGACACGCTCGATGGCCAAGCGGGGCAAGACGTGCTCGATGGCGGCATTGGTGACGACGTGCTGGTCGCCACCATCGGCGAAGGCAACGACATCTACAACGGTGGCTCGGCCGGCAACGACGCTGTGAATTTCACGGGCACCCTCGGTCCCGACACGATCACCGTCGGTCAAAATACCGCTGGCAATCTGACGGTCAGTAATGGCGTTTCCACCGTCGCGATCATCAGCACAGCGGCGACAGTTCAGATCGATGGACTGGCCGGTAATGACACGATCAATATTGGCGCACTTGATAAGACACCCGGCGACTTGGTGAGCGTCAACGGCGGCGACGGTAACGACAGAATCAACGCTGCGAATCTGGCGGTCGGCACCTCCAAGCTCACGATGAGTGGTGGCGAAGGAGACGACACCATCACCGGCAGCGCGGGGAACGACATCATCAGTGGCGATGGCGGTAACGACTCGATCAACAGTGGAGCCGGCGCGGACAGCGTTCTCGGCGGACATGGCAACGACGCGATCAGCGGTTCGATCGGCACCGACACGCTCCAAGGCGGTGATGGCAGCGACACGATCACCGGCGGCGACAGCGATGACTTGATCTCTGGCGACGCCGGCAATGACGTCCTCTCTGGCGACGACGGCAACGACACGCTGGCCGGTGACGATGGCGACGATGCGCTCAACGGAAACTCCGGCAACGATTCGATGCTCGGTGGCCTGGGAGCCGACTCGCTGACCGGCGGCGACGGCAATGACATCGGCGATGGCGGAGCCGGCAACGACAACATCAATGGCCAAGCCGGAGCCGATCAGCTCAAGGGCGGAGACGGCGACGACAACATCCTCGGCGGCGAAGCCAATGACACCATCAATGGCGGCAACGGCCAAGACTCGATTACCGGCGAGGGCGGCAATGACCTCATCACTGGCATGGACGGCGATGACACCATCACCGGCGACTTGGGCAGCGACACGGTGCTCGGCGGCGATGGCCACGACGTGTTGTCCGGCAACGACGACAACGACATTGTGCTCGGCGAGGACGGCAACGACGTCGTCAACGGCGGTGCCGGTGCCGACACTCTCGCCGGCAACCAGGGGATCGACTCACTGCCAGGAGCCTTGGCCTCTGAGATCAACGAGAACTTCACGTTGCCAGGCACCGTGCTGGCTCAGTTGCAGTTCTGATCCGCCGAGTCTCCTCAGAAATTCACCGCCAGCGCATAGAGTGTGAAAAGCACAAACACATCAATGAGCAGGGCTGTCACAAACTTCCAACGAACGGCCTGTGGCAAGTCGGCGTAGCGGATCTGCGTCAAGAGCAGCAACGAATAAACGTTGCCCACACCACCAAAGCAAAGCACGGCACATTTCCAGGCTCGCGACAAGTTTTCGAGCGTCGTGTCATTCACTGTCGGTGTGAATTTTGAAGGTAGCAAGTCGCTCTCTGGCTCTGCGACTGGTTCTGCGACTGGTCGTGCCGCAACCGACGTTGAAGCTCGGCCGTCACTTTCACTGTCGCTTTCATCTGCTGGCCCGACCTCCAATAAGTGTGGATCGGCACTGCATCGCCAACAGAGATCAAAGCCCGCATCCACGGTGGCTCCGCATGCGGGACAGACCCACGGCTCGCCACCAGGAGCGGCTTGCATGACCGCCTGAGCGGCTTCCCAATCTTGCTCGGCGATCTGCACGCTGATGCCCCCAACGGCGTTGCCCAGATGCCAAAGATTGTCGACCGTCTCGGCATTGTTCATCGTGCAGGCGATGCCTTGCATCTCCAATGCGCTTTGCAGCACGCGAGCTTCCGCCGCCGTGTAAAAGTTCGCCAATGTTCGCAGTCGGAATTCGCTCATGGTCCCGGCAGGCTACGCGAAGGATCTTTCGGAGAACAACACCGAGCCACACCCGTCAGGTCGCGGGCGCACGTGACACGCTTTGTGTCTCTGGCAAGCCTTAACGATCGCGCAAACCTCTTCGATCCGGCTAAGTCTGTGTCCTCCCGAATCAACTGCGGAGGCTCCGTAGCCCGCAAGGTCACGACGCGGTTTTCAGCCGACGGCAACGATCCTGCTGATGGCATCAATTGTTCGCAGGCGTCTCGACGAAGTCTGAGTACGGTGATCCCTGAGAGTGCCTCACACCGCGGAATCATCAAGGTGGCAAGGATGCCGGATGTGAGTCGAGACTCGTCAAGTATGTCGATGGCCTCACGCAGCCCAGACTGGCTCGCGCTCTGCCTGTGCGCGCCGCTGGCACTGCTGGGTTGTACGCACACGGCGTCCTCGACAGGCCATGCCTTCACGAACAACGCCGCCGAGACGAACGGAACCGCCGTGACCGTGCCCGGCACCGTCGGCTGGGTGGACACCGGCCTGCAAGTTGTCGACGGCGAACCGCTCTCGATCACCGCCAGCGGTCGCGTCGTCGTGCGGCAATCCGATCGTTTCGGCCAAAAGTTCGAGGCCACCGTCAGCCCCGAAGGAACCTTCATCGTCCACGACGGCATTCAAGACCAACTGTTCCCGCTCCCCAGTGGAAGTCAGGGTCCCGCTCCCTGCTTCTGCCTGATGGGCCGTATCGGCGAAAACGGCAAACCGTTCTTCGTCGGCAAGTCCAAAAGTTGGCATGCCTCGAACAGCGGCCGCTTGCAACTCGCAGTCAACGACTTTGATCCCAGCGACAGCGAGGGGGCGTTTCACGCGGAAGTCTCGCGGCCGAAGCTCGTGCAACCGATGAGCTATGAGGAGGTCATCCCTGGAAACTCGGCCGACGGCAAGCCCTTGCCGAATTGCCATGCGGTCGTCTTCTACGTTGATGGTTTACGGCCCGATGTCGTCCGCGAAATGGCCGCGATGGGACATCTGCCGAATATCAAATCCCTTTTCCTCGATAACGGCTGCTGGATGTCGAACTGCTTCACCGCTTTCCCGTCCGACACGATCACCTCCAACGGCACGATGTGGACCGGCTGCTTCTCGGACCGGCACGGACTCAAAGGCCAAGTGCGGTTCTGCCGAGAACGGCTCGTCTCAGAATCGTATCTCGATCCACTCGGTCCCAGCCGCAGCTCACGCATGTTGTCGCCCCAAGGAGTCGATCGTGCGTTGGTCGATGGCCAATCGACCGTTCGCAAATGGATCTACGGTCACAAAGACGGCCACGCCTGGAAGCATTCCCTCACCAGCGACATCGCACCAATCTATGAAATCCTGCGCAGCGAAGGCCGCGACTGGTCTACCGGAGTCTTACCCGTGATGACCGACACGCCGCCCCCCCTCTGGAGCCGCAGCCTCGCGCGAACCGTGCCGCACCTCAACTCTCATGACGCTTGGAAATACATCGACGACGCGAACGCCAACTATGCCGTGCGACAACTGATCCCGCGCGAGCAGCCGGTGACGATCGTCTGGTTGCCCGAAACCGATTCCGTCAGCCACAAAGAATGCCGCGGCCAATTCGGTGCGACACGGCGAACGATCGCTCGTACCGATCATCTCATTGGCCAGATGGTTGCTGAATACAAAGCTCAGAATCGGCTGCACTCGACCTACTTCTGCCTCGTCAGCGATCACGGTCATCACGGCGGACGTACCGGTCACCTCTCTCTGTTCGACGTCGCCCACGAGTTGTTCTACCGACCACGCGAACTCGACGCCGACGGCCGCTGGGTCGGCGGAGGACTCGGCGTCACCGTGCGGCAACACCGCGAACGAGCTCATCACGATGGCGACGGTTTGCGCCAATTCGTCTTCATCGACGGTGACTCCGACGGCGTCGCCCGCGTCTTCTTTCCCAGAGGCCACTACCGCAGCAACAACTGGACGGGACCGAACCGCGCTGCGGACTTGCTGACCTATCGACTCGCCAAGCACTTGCCACCGATCAATCTTCCCGAGTTCATCGCCCGCGCCGAGTTCAACAATCCCGATGGACAACAGCAGGAACGCGGACGCGACGAACCCGCTCGCTTGTTTGAGGCATCCGCGACTCCCTCGCGTCAACGCGCGATTGATCTCGTGCTGATGAAGCTCACCGAGAACTCCCTGTTGATCACGACCGCCGATCGCGGCTCCGCAGTCATCGAACGACAACCGCTGGAACGAACTTCAACCAACACGATCCGTTGGCAACTGCGGTACGCCGTCGTCACCGATGTGAAGCCGACCGCCGACAAACAGGTCTCTTACAACATCGTCGAGCATCCGTTGCGCGATCCGCTCGGCCTCACGCAACTCGTCGATGCCAGTTACCTCCGCGAATGGCACAACGAACGCGAATGGCTCGAAACGCAGACCTCCAGCCAGTATCCCGACTCCGTGGTGACTCTCTCTCGACACATGCTGTGGCAAGAAAACATCGGCCCGCAAGAGGTCGATGCCGCTCCCGATCTCGTCATCACGGCCCGGCCCGGATGGTACTTCGGCAGCGACAGCTCCCCCGGCACGATGCATGGCTACCCGTTAGCCGACGCCATGCGAGCCAGCATGTTCGTCGCCGGCCCCAACATCCGCCGAGGTGCTCGCATTGACGCTCCCTGCCGGCTCGTGGACCTAACGCCCACGCTGCTCGATATGGTGGGCAGCGGAGTCCGCATGGATCACTTCGACGGTCAACCGATCCGTGCGATCTATCAACCCGATGTCCCGCACTTGCCGACCCCGATGTTCTCACAGCACATCCAACAAAGCCCGTTTCCGATCCAGCTCGCATCATCCGATGACGCCAACGGTCTGTCTTCCAAAATCACGGCCCGCAGTCCCTCCGGTGACATCACGCTGACCTCCGGACAAGTCATGCGCGCGGTCTTTTGGGACTCGGTCGATTTGAAGGCGTGGCAACCGGTCAGCTACCAGCCCGTCGCCGAATATCCGGACCAGCCCCTGACCATCAATCATCCCGCCAGCCAGTACGACCTCAACAACGTCATGTACAACGCGCTGCTGTTCACTGAACTGAGCGTGTTCCGCATCATGGACGACGTGATCTCGCCACTGACGCGCGGCCGCCACCCTTTCATGACCGCGACCGACCGCGTCGATCTGGCACTGCGGCACCATCGCAGCGAATGGGTCTCCGAAAGCGCGAACGTCGTTGATCTCACCAACGCGACGATCTGGGATTACCAGATCACTTCGCAAACCAACCTCCGCCGCATCAACGCCGCCGTCGATTACGTGCAGCGCCGCGAGCAAGACATTGAAGAGAACCTCGGCGATGTCACCGGCCAATCGCAACTCCCCACCTCAAAGTTGCTGCACCGTTCCGTTGATGCCACACAACTCGGCTTCTGGAATCTCTACGGTTTCGGCCAACGCACGCTCGTGCAACTGCTCGACGAAACGCTGATCCAAGGCGTCGAGAACTCAACCGACCGGACACTCAACGCCGCACGCCCCATGCCCGCAGAAATCCGAGCCGCCCACAAGTAGGTCAGGCTTTCCAGCCTGACACGAACGCTCATCAGCCCACCAACTACGGATCAGCCAGCCCAAAAACGCGAACTTACTTCACGCCTTCCACCTGTTGAATCATGGCCAACAGCCCATCCCACGTGTGTTCCGTCGCCTCAGCCGACACCGGCAAGCCAACCTCCCGGCAAGCCGCCGAAGTCACCGGGCTGATACTCGCGATCCGAATGCTCTGACCAAGAAACGCTCGTGCCGCCTCCGGCATCAACCGCGCAACATTGCGAGCAATCGCCGGACTGCTAACACCGATCCAATCGAGTTGACCAGCGATCAAACGCCGATTCACGTCCTCCGGCCAAGCCGCGACATCCTGATGCTGATAGACGACAACCTCTTCGAGTTGAGCTCCTGCCGCGGTCAATTCCGTACGCAAGACATCCCGCACGCGATTCGCCCGTGCCCACAACACTCTTTGGCCAGACACCTGCGGACACAACGCCGAAGCCAGATGCTCAGCCCGATACGTCTCAGGCACGACATCGGCTCGCAATTGAAACTCACGAAGCGCCGCCGCCGTGGAAGGACCGATGGTCGCCAGTCGCGCCTTGCCAAGCTGCCGCGCGTCACCACCGAGTTCCCAAAGGCGTCCCAACAACGCTCGCACGCCGTTCGCACTTGTGAAAACGATCCAATCAAACTCGCCGATCCGACGCAGTACCACATCGACTGCATCCCATGTTTCTGGAGGCTCGATCTCTAGCGTCGGCATCAACATCGCCTCCGCTCCCAACTCAAAGATGCGGTCGATTTGTGCGTCTGCTTGTTCATCCGCGCGTGTCACACCGATCAGACGCCCGAACAGCGGACGCTTCTCGAACCACGCAAGTTGTTCGCGTTGCCGCACACACTCACCAATCACGATCAACGAAGGCGGCCTCAAACCCGCAGAGGCGACTTGTTCCGCGATTGCTCCCAGCGGAGCTGTGACTGTTTGCTGCGATGGCCAACTTGCGTGGCTGATGACCGCCACCGGCGTCGCCGCATTCTTGCCCGCTGCGATCAACGCTTCCGCGATCTGCGACAGACGATGCCAGCCCATGTAAAAGACCAGCGTCCCCGGAAATGCGGCGAGCACTCGGTAATCCAAACTCGGCGAGTCCTTCGCCGGATCTTCATGCCCCGTGATGAACGCCACCGCCGACGCATGATCGCGATGCGTCACCGAGAATCCCGCATACTCTCCCGCCGCAACCGCCGCGGTCACACCCGGCACAACCTCGAACGGAATCCCCGCCGCCGCGAGCGCCGCCGCCTCTTCACTGCCGCGGCCAAACACGAACGGATCGCCCCCCTTCAATCGAACAACCGTCTTCCCGGCCTGCGCCGCCGCGATCAACCGCCGATTGATTTCCGCCTGATCCAACCGACGCTCGCGACCATCCGAGACGCGACAGGTCCGTTCCGCGCGGGCTTTCGAGTGCCGCAACAAAATCGGATTCACCAACCCGTCATACAGCACAACATCCGCTCGACGCAGACACTCCAATCCGCGCAGCGTCAGCAAACCGGGATCACCCGGCCCCGCACCCACCAAATAAACCGTGCCGATCGACGCTGACACAGGAAGCCTCTTTCACATCGCGACTCGACTTGCGGCACTGAGCGTATCGGTCACTCTGCCAACGAAAAAGCCCGGCGACTTTGCAGCCACCGGGCTTGAATGAATTCCGAGTCGACTTAGCTCTTGCTCTCGACCGACAACCGCGTCGGCTCACCAACGAACTCGATGTATGCCAAGTAGGCTCCGTCCGCCAATCGCCGTTTCGCGATCTTCGCCACGCGGGTGTAACCGCCCGGACGATCCTCAAAACGCGCTGCGACCTGCTCGATCAACAGGATCACCGCCTTCTTGCTGCGGAGGACATCAAACAGTTGGCGGCGGCGTTGAATGTACTTGGCCTGCTCCTTCAGCCACGCCTGCCCCGCGTCGGTCGCTCGCCACTTCTTGTATTCATCGCTCCCGCGCTCGTGCGGGCTCTTAATCTGGTTCGCTACGTCGAGACACTTCTTCGCTTTCACGGCAGTCGTCACCAACTTCTCGACAAACGGCCGCACTTCCTTCGCCTTCGCCAACGTCGTGCGAATCCGACCGCCGGCCTTCGCCGCTCCTGCCGCTTCTTGATCAAGGGTCAAAATTAACGCACGAGTCAAATTGCGCATCAAAGCGCGACGATGCGTACCGTTCCGCCCCAGATGCCGGCCTTTAAGTCTGTGCCGCATGATCACTCACCCAACTCTTTCTTCGTCTCTCTTCGTTCGTCGCAAATCCTCGTTGAGGTTCGATCTCCCGACCAACCCCACAACTCAACCAACTATGACCTCGCCGCCAGCGAACGAGACACCTTCATGCCCAATCGCAAACCAATCAGGCTCAAACGCTCGCGAACTTCGACCAACGTCGTCTCGCCAAAGTTACGCACCTGCAACAACTGATCCTCGCTGCGAGTCACCAAATCGCGGATCGTGTTAATCCCTTCCGACTCCAGGCAGTTTGTCGCGCGTACCGACAAGTTTAACTCGGCCAAACTTTGATTGAGCTTCTCTTCCAATTCCAAATCAACCGGCGAGTATCCGGTCGCATCCATCATGCCTCGCAAGCCGCCTTCTGGGCTGATTTCCGCACCGGCTTCCCGGAACGAAACGAACGGCGTGAGGTGCTTGCGAAGAATCTTAGCAGCCTCGACGACAGCCATCTCCGGCGAGATAGTCCCGTTGGTCCAGACTTCCAGAATCAATTTGTCGTAGTTCGTGCGCTGACCGACACGGCAATCTTCGATCTTGTACCTCACGCGCACCACTGGCGAAAAAATTGCGTCGAGCAGCAGTAGCCCCGGTTCCTCGTCGTGCGCGGCATGATATTCGGACGACGGAATGTAGCCGCGTCCGTTTTCAACGGTCAGCTCGATATTGAACGGCACATCATCCGTCATCGTGGCGATGATCATGCTCTTGTTGAGCACTTCGACCTGATCGCTGCAAATGATGTCGCCAGCCGTGACCACGCCGCGTTGATGCCGCTCGATCCGCAAAATCTTCTGCGTCGAACTGTGATTCTTTACGACGGCCGACTTGATGTTCAAGCAGATGTCGGTGACGTCCTCGACGACCCCAGGCACGGTCGTGAATTCGTGCTGCACACCTTGAATTCGGACTTTGGTGATCGAGCTGCCTTCCAAGCTGGTCAGCATGATCCGGCGCAAGCTATTGCCGATTGTCGCACCAAAACCACGTTCAAATGGTTCGGCGACGAACATGCCATAAGTCGGAGTGGCCGTTGCCGGGAGCAACTGCACTTTGCTCGGAAGTTCCAGACCTCGCCAACGAATTCGCATCGCAAACCTCCCTAGAAAACCGCACTCATATCCCAAGACAAACGTCTGCCAGCCGCCGTTGAAAATCACACGCGACGCTTCTTCGGCGGACGACAACCGTTATGCGGCAACGGCGTGATGTCCTCAATCGAACGCACCACAATCCCGGAGTTCTGCAACCCGGTGATCGCACTCTCGCGGCCTGAGCCAGGACCATTCACACGGACTTCCATTTCACGGACGCCAAACTTCGCCGCACGCTCCGCACAGATTTCCGCTGCTCGCTGTGCGGCAAACGGTGTGCTCTTGCGGCTACCTTTGAATCCCGCCGTACCGGCTGTCGCCCAGCACAGCACATCACCCGCCGGATCGGTCACGGTGACGATCGTGTTATTGAAGGTCGCCTTAATAAAAGCGATCGCCTTATTGACGTGTCGTCGTACTTTTTTCTTTCCCGCTGCCACTGTTCCGCCCCTCTCTTGGAGTTCAGCCGTTAGGCTCAAGCCTAGTGCTTCATGTCCTTGACGCCCTTCTTACCGGCGACCGTCTTCTTCACACCTTTGCGTGTGCGAGCATTCGTTCGCGTTCGCTGGCCGCGAACCGGCAGGTTGCGGCGATGCCGCATTCCGCGATAACTCTTGATGTCCTTTAGCCGTCCGATGTCCTGCTGAATCGCACGACGCAACTGCCCTTCAGCCAACACCTCTTTATCGAGGTAAGTGTTGATCTTGGCGACATTGTCGTCCGTCAGTTGCCCGGCCTTCATGCACGGATCGATGCCCATTTGATGGCACAATCGCAGCGCGACCCTCTGTCCCACGCCGTACAAGTACGACAGCGAAATATACACGAACTTGTCGTTCGGAATATCGACACCCTGAATACGTGGCATCGTTCCTCTCCCTAACCTTGGCGTTGCTTGTGGCGTGGATCAAGACGGCAGACAACGTACATGCGAC
>CAMDEA010000184.1 GCA_945893045.1 Planctomyces sp. SH-PL62 | reverse complement strand
ACTTCGTCCTGTTCTTGCAGGGCCTGCAACACGGCCCAGACTTCGTCGAACTCGGCCCGCGCGACGGCGGCGTCCAACGATTCGCCCGCCGCCTGTTCCACGTACAGCGGGACCAGGATGTAGCCGGTCGTCTTGCCCGGTGCGTTCCGCATCGCTCGGCCGACGGCCTGCACGATGTCCACCTTGCTCCGCTTGGGAGTCAGGAAGGCGACCATGTCCACCGTCGGCACGTCGATCCCTTCCGTCAGGCAGCGCGCGTTCGACATCACCGCTCGCCGAGCCGCTTTGAACTCGGTCATCAAGCCGTCGCGAGCCGCCGTGGACATGGCTCCGTTGACATGCAACGCGGCGAAATCGGGAAGGTGAGTCCCAATCCCTTCGCTCCCCTCGCCGGTGAATGATCTCGCCGAGGCCACGTTGCGGTGGAACGTGAATATCTTCTTGAGCCGGTGCTCGGCGACGGCCTGAGCGAGTGCGATCTGATTGGCAACTTGTTGTGCCTTCACTTCCTCACCGCCGACCAGCACGGTCCCGTGCCGAAGTTGTTGCTGGTCGAGCATCGCGGACGTGACGACCGAGATCACGACCTTGTAGTTGCAGATGATCTTCTGCTTCGCGGCCTCGGCGAACGACAGCGTGTGGACGACGGGGCCGTAAATCTCCGGGCGATTCATCGAATAGACTTCGATCGGTTCGCCCTCAGCATCGCGCCGCTTCAAGTCGTAATGCCGAGGCGTCGCCGTCAGGAACAGCCGCTTGCGAATCGGCAGGTTGTCGTCCTTGAGTGCGAAGCTGAACTTGGCTCCCTCTCGGCCGGCAGTCTTGTGAGCTTCATCGAAGATGCCGATGTCGAACCGCAGGCCGCGAGGCATCCCGCGCGCGACGACGTCCGCCGATTGGTACGTCGAGAAGATGATCTTCACGCCAACGAACGAGTGAGCCAGGAATTCTCGAACCTGCTCCGGCTGAGTGCTGACCGAGAATTCCAACTCGGTAGGCCGCATGACCAACTCGTCGTCCCCTTGACTCACGGTCGGGTCCGAGCAGACGCAGAGGAAATCGAACGGCTCCCACGCCGTGTTCTTGACCCATTCGCGAAGCGTCTGCCTCAGCAACGCCAACGACGGAACCAGCACCAACACCGTCCGCTTGGCAATGGCCTCGGCCACCCACAGCGCGACGAATGTCTTGCCCGTGCCGCACGCCATCACGGCCGTGGCTCGATCCTGTTGCTTCAGTGCCGGCAGAATCGCAGCGAGCGTTCGCTGCTGATACGGCCGAGGCGAACTCTTCTTACGAACGATTGGCCGGCTATCCAGCCAAGCGTGAATCGTGTCGAAGTCTGCGGCGGTCAACGCATCGAGGTCGGTGCCGCGAATGCTGGAAAAATCTTTCCGCTGTTCGGCGACCTTGGACACATCCTCCGAATTCGTGAACAACAACCGGTCGTCACAGTAGTCCGTGACTCCAAAGAACGTCGCCGTGTCGCTCCAAGTCAGCGGCGCACGCCGGCTGCGAAACTTCACTTGATAAGCCCGGCACTTCCCGGAAACCGTTTCGATCACGCCGTCCGCACCGACATCGCGAGCAGACAGCCGCAACCGCTTGCGGATCGAGGGCGGGATCGCCTTGTCCGGCCAAACGAGCCTGGCCATGCCGACACGATGCGTCGCGAGGTACGCCTCTGCGAAGACCTCAAACGCATCCCCCTTCTGCTTCTCTTCGGCCAAGGCTTCGATTCGCCGTTCAAGCTCGGAAAAGTTGCGAACGCCGGAGAACAGCTCGGATCGTCCAAATTCTGCGGCGAGCAAATGCTGCGGTGCTGTCATTGCATGGCTCATTACGAGCGTCATTCACGGCAGTTGTTCCATGGATGACCTCGCGACTACTTCGACTGACTTAGTTTTGACCCCAACGGCCTCGTGCCGTTGGTGAAGGAGATGGCGGGCTAATTCATGTCGTACCGACTCCCCCCAAACTCTCCCATTCCTCCGCCTTCGGCGGAGGAATGGGAGAGTTTGGGGGTGGTGGATTCTTGCTTGTTAGCTCTCCATCGTATTCACCATCCGGGCAAGCCGGATGGGGTCTTGAAGGCGAAAGTCAGACAGTCGAACTACTTAATCAACTTGGCGTCCGCCAGATCGAGATTATCGCCAAGGTCCACGTTCGTCGCCGCATCGCCACCGAAGCCAACGACAATCTCTAGCACCACAACGTCCGTCACATCCAAATCAATCGGCCGAGCCGCATCGCGCGCAGTCATTCGCAACTTCAAAAGCTGTTTGCCATCGCCGGAGATCGTCAGATCGCAATCGCCGCCGCCGTCCTTCACGCTCTCGTCGATGCCGACGATCGCCTGGAAGCGACGGTACTCGCCCCCCAGCCGGTAACGCAGCGAAGTCTGCGGCCGGATGCACAACCCGCGCGAATAGGCTCGCAGTCCGATCGGCTTCAATTCGGGAGCGTAGAACGCTCGGTCTTGAACGAATGCCGGGCCGTCCTGAATGCCGCGCGTGTACTTCACGTCGCGCGGCGGGTCTTGCGAGAGATACCGCAGCTTGCCTTGGCTGAAGTCGATCCGCTTGAGTTGCTCCAGCGGCAACGCGATCTCCGTCTTCGAGGCGGTCGTGGCGGTGACTCCCTTGTCCGTACCCGCAACCGTCGCGGCCATCAGCACGTCGCCGTTGCTCAAGTCCAGACGCACGGCGGACGGTTTCGGACTGCTCGGCCGGCGGGCGAAGATCAGTCCGAAGACCTTTTCACGCTTCGTCGAAACTTCCTCGCCGTCGAGCAGGAACTTCACTGACTTGTCCGTGACCTCGACGACCACGCCATCCAGGAAGTCGAGCGTTTGCTCTTTCCGAATCACCAGTAAGTCCGACTTGCTCGCCTTCTCGACCAGCTTCACCCACTGGTCGTCTTCATCGAAACGATCGGAGAAACGGAGACTGGCGACGTCACCTTGCGGCAGCGACAACTCACCGAGCACCGTAGACGTCAGCTTCAATTGCTTGTCGATGATCCGCGTCTGAGAAACACCGAGTTTAGAGCCATCCCACAGCGACACCACCGCCGCCGGCTTATCGAGCTTCCCCGGCTCGCCTCGAAACCGCACTTCGAGCACCTCGCTGAGCGGCACCGATTCTTCTTTGCCGGCAATGGCCAGGTTCACCCGGCCATCGGCCAATCCGCGCCATTCACCGACACGCGGCTCACCTTGAAACGAAACCACTTCAACTGGCGGAGCCGCAAGCATGGCAAGCAAAACAGCGGACAGCAAATTCATCGGTCGTCACTCTTTCCCGGCCGGACGGTTTGCCAGCTTCTTGAAGTACTGCTCGATGGCTTCGCGGTAGTGCGATGGGAAGTTGCGGTTGATGACGTTTTTGGCTTCGGCGGCTTTCTTCGGGGCCAGCGAGCCCCAGCCGGCTTTGTTGCCGATGTCTTTCTTATCGACCTCGCCCGGAGCGGTCGCACCTTTCACGCTGCTGTCACCGGCGGCTCCGCCCGATTGGTTTTGATTGCCACCTTGACCGCCTCCACCGCCGGAGTTCTGTTGCTGCTGTTCGACCTTCTTGATGATCTCGTCGAGGGCTTCGACGATTTCCTCTTCGACCTTTTGCGTCTTCTCGCCGCCTCGGCCGAGCGTCAGTCGGCGTTCGACATCCAGCATCTTCTTGGCGACTTCGCCGAGCGAGGCGTCTTTGAGTTGCTCCAGATCGTGCCGCATCAGCAGCGCGACCGCCTTGTAGCGTTCGGGGACGTTCTGCGTGTTGTCGAGCAGATTGCCGAGCGACCGCATCGCGTCTCCCTTTTTCAAAAGCTGATGCTCGCAGATCGCTCGTTGAAAGAAGTAGCTGGCGGGATCGACGATTTGTTTGGGATCGACGGCGACGAGTACGTCCAACGCTTCCTCGTACAACTGCCGCTGAGCGAGAAATCGTCCGACATGCAATCGCAGATGCTGCCGAGCGAAGTTGGTCATCGAGTCCGTTTGCGGAATCACTTCACGCGGCCACACGGCGATGGGAGTCGCTTCCTGGCAGGCGTCTACGACCTTCTTAGCATCGGCATCAGCGGTCGTCAGCGTGCGGATCACCCGCTGGAGAATGTCCTCGGCCGTCAACGGTACTTCGCCGACCGTCCACTCTTGAGCGACTCGTTCGAGCACGGCTTTGTCAGTGACGCCGCGTTCGGCGACCCACTGCAACGCTTGCGTCCGCGCGTCCGCAACGCTCGGCGGAGCAAAGACAGCGTCGGCGGCGACGACATTGGCGGCCAGCATGGGCAAAACCAGCCACAGCGAAAACCAAGTCGCTCGATTGAAGAAGAACGACACGCTCAACATCAGCCGGACCACGGCACTCTCCGGCGGCACAACTTGCGGCCGAGACGCGATATGACCTCCCACTGGGGAGACCGGACCAATTCCAGAACGAGTGGCCGCAGCGATGGCGGGCGACACCTTGAGCCGATGGACCGCGGCCCATTGGCGAACCGAATTCGAGGCTGGGTGGTTCATTTGTTTTTTCCCTTCACCAAATCCGACGTCGCCTGCTGAATGCGCGACTGGCGTCCGGAAAGTTGTTGGAGTTGCTGCACGGACTCGTCTTGAGTGGCTTGCTCACCTTCAAACGTGCGGCTGAGTTGCTTCGTGCGGCGGTTCACTCGCAGTTGCAGCGAGCGGAGCATTTTCAATTCGGCAAGCTGATCGACCAGCGGTTGCGATTGTTCCTGTTGCTGTTGTTGCTGCTGTTGTTTCTTCTTGTCCTCGTCTGATTTCTCCATCTCCTTTTGGAGAGCCTCGATCAACTCTTCGAGCGCTTCGATGACATCCTTCTCGACCGCCTGAGTCAATTCGCCGACCTTTGCGTCGCGCAGCCAGCCGACGAGCGATTGCACGTCCTGACGGATACCGGCCACCGATTCCGGGAACGCGATCGACGAGCCTTCTTCCTTGAGCAAGATCAACGCCTTGTCCGCGTCAATCAGGATTTCCTGTTCGCCATGAGCCAGCTTCACCGCGCGAGCTTGAACGGAAGCCTTCTCCGATTCGCCCGCTTTTGAGAGCCGCACGGTGTCGTGATAGATGATGAGCTGCGCGGCCAGCATTTTCTTGAAGCGAGCTTCGAGAGCGGCCAGCATCAGTTTTTGTTCTTCCTCGCGAAGCTGACGCAGGATCTCTTCGATCTTTTCTTTGGCTTCCATCAACTTCTTGATCGCGTCGTCTTGTTCTTTCGAGGCATCGTCTCGTTTTTGTTTCTTGAGTTCCTCGATCGCCCGCTGCATCGCGTCGCGGGATTCTTCCAGTTGCTTGCGGCCAGGCGTTTTTTGCTTCTTCGGATCGTTCTGCTGCTGGCCGTCTTGCTGGTCCTGCGGTTTCTGATCCCCCTCTGGCATCGGCATCGGTTGGCCGTCTTGCGGCTGGCCATCCATTGGCTTGCCCTGCTGACTCTTGTTCGGCATCGGCTTCTGGTCGGACGGCTTTCCATCCTTGTCCATCGGCTTCGAACCGTCCTTGGGCTTGTCCGACTTGTTCATGTCGGACGGTTTTCCGTCCTTGTCTTCTGGCTTCTTCTCATCGGCTGGTTTCTTGTCATCCCCAGGTTTTTTGTCGTCGCCTGGCTTCGTGTCCTTGTCGTCCATCGGTTTTTCGTTTTTATCTTTGTCGCTCGGCTTCTGATCGCCGGGCTTGGCGTCCTTCGGATCGGAACCAGGCTTCTGCGATTTAGAATTCGGTGGTGCTTCGCCGTTCTTCTCAGCGTCTTGCTTGTCGATCTTCTGACCGAGCTTTTCGGCGTCCTTGGCGATGTCCTCCTGCTTGCCGGCGAGCTTCTTGGCGTCGTCGCCTCGTTCGGTCCCGGCGCGGACATCCTTTTCTTTGCCGATCATCTTGTTGATGTCTTTGAGCAAGTCTTGCAGCCGCTGCTTTTCCTTCTCGATCTCCGAGCGGCGATCTTCCGACTGCAACAGGTCGAGCAGATTCTTGAGCTGCGCGACGAGTTCCTCTTGCCGTTCGATCGCTTCGCCAAGCTGCGGTTGCTCCTTGTTGAGCAGCGCGTAGATCAATTGCATCTGATCTTCGACACGAGTCTCTTGAGACTTGCCGAGCGCCCGGAACAGGAGGTCGGCTCGTTCGGGGTCTTGCTTACGGAGGATCTCCGCCATTTGTTGCAGCGTGAGATTGAAACGCTTGTAGCGTGCCTTGATGGCGTCTTGATCGTTGGCGAGGTTGGGCTTTTGCGGCGGAGTCTCTTGAGCGGAGAGGACCGCTGGGATGAAGAGCGCGGCGAGGAGCAGCCATACCCATGTAACCCGAAGCGTCAGCGAGGGCGAGCGCTCCCAAAGACTAACAATTCGAGTCGCGTTGTTGCGCCAGCCCTCGCTGACGCTTCGGATTACATGGTCATTTCCCCTCGTCATCGGAAAGCCCTTTCAGTTCTTGAATGCGGCGTTTCTTCCGTTCAGACTTGGTGCGGTCTTCGAGCTGCTGCTGTTGGTCAATGATCGACTTGAGAAGTTCAATCGCTTCCTGGAATGTCTCCAGCCGCTGCATTTCCTTGAGAATCGTGTCCATCTGGTCGAGCATCGTGCCGATCTGGGCGATGGATTCGTCCAAACCCGGCAGCGGATCGCGGCCATCATCGAGCAGCAGCTTGAGCGCCCCCAGCGATTCATCGACGGCAGGATAATCGTCGGCATTCAGGCCGTGGAGAGGTTTTACGATTTTCTCGTCGATTCGTTCCAACATTTGCGGCGTGTGGACCGCGTTGTTGATCAGCTCTTCGCGGATGTCCCGGAAGGATTCCTCGACCGAAATGGTCTCGGTCGAGTTCTTGCGAATCGCGTGCAGCGACCGAATCACGCTGGCGATCACGCCGGTCATCGCCTCGGCCGCCTTGGCCTTTTGCTCGGCGGAAAGCTTCGCCGCGTCGTCGGCCTTCGAGCGATGCAGGATCAAATCGGATCGCGTCTGTTTAACTTCCGAGATGATCTGCTCGAAGCGTTTCCGCAGGTTCAATTCGCGCTGGTAGAGCAGTGACAGCAGTTCTTCGTTGCTGACGATCTTAAAAGTGAACTTCTGGCTGCGAGCGATATGCGGACCGTTGAGGTTGTCGGCGTCCTCGGCCACGACGGTCAGCGTCAGCTTTTGGCCAATCTCCAAATCCATTTTCAGGATTTCAAGTCGCTCGGTCGGATCGTCGTCATCGGCTTGCAACTTGAACTCGCGCGGCTCGCCATGCGGAGTCTTCGTCAGCGAACGAGACTCCCACGGCTCTTTGTCATCGACTTGGAATTCAAACCGCACGTCTTTAATGCCGTAGTCATCGGTGATGAGCGCTGCGACCGGAATCTCCGCTTTGCGAGTCACTGACGTACCGATCCCTTCGAGTTCCGCCGCGATGCTCGGCGCGTTGTCGGCGATGCCGTGAATCGTGATCCGAGCCGGATCGGCCCCGATGATGTCGTCGGTGTCTTCGAGGAAGATTTTCAGCGCAACATCCGGCGGCATCGCGAACGGTTTACCCAATGGCGTGTCGAGCTTCTCGAAGCGTTGCTTTGCCGAATCGGTCGCCGACTCGGTGAGCACGAACGGTAACACCATCTCACGACGCTCGGCATCGAAGAACTTTGCGGCGCGGTCGGCGGAGATCGGTTCGACTTGCAACGTCTGACCGTCGGCGGAGCGAGTCGTCAGCGAGGATTCACTCGGCGACAGCGTCAATTCGTGCGATCCGAATTGCAGTCGAGCACGCACGAGCGGCTTATTGGATTTCGCTCGCAACAGGAAATCGGTCTCGACCGGCAGCGACATCTGCGTCCCTTGCACCGAGACGGTTTCACGCACCGGCAGTTTCGCCGTCTCGTCGAGTTTCACCCGCTTCGTGTGCTGCGGAAACAAGCACTCGGCCGTGAGCACATCGACGCGCGGCGGATCGACGACTCGCACTCGATACGCCTCGCGGTTCGTGAAATCACCAGCGGTCACCCAAAAGTCGGCGTCGTCCAGCAGATCATCAATCGCGTGTTTGAATCGCCGCTCACCAGCCGAGAAGCAGGTCGCGCGTCCGTATCCGCGACCGCCGCCGAGCCGGTATTGCAGATCAACCCGCTCCGGGACTTTCTTGCCGGCCGGCACATCGAACAACAGCACGAGATCGCTACCGCGCGGATGCTTGTACTGGCCTTCGACGAACAACTTCACGCGGTCGTCCGGTTGAGCCAGCACGGTCGCGACGAGTTCGACCTCGCGCGGCCAATACGTGTCCTCCAATCCGACATATCCGGCTCGCCACCGAGCAAACGCTTGCGGGCACATCGCCGCGAACGCGATCAGCGACACGATCAACACGCCGGCCATCGTCGTCACTCGACGCAACGGCCGCCGGTCAAACACTTCGCCCACATCGACAGACTTCAACGCGGACACCGCTTCGAGCATCGTCCGTTCAAGCATCGCCGAGGTCAGCGCGGTGTGCGACTCCGTCTGCCCCGCCGACTCGACCGCCGTCACCAGCCGGTCGTTCAACTCCGGGAATCGTTTCTCCAAGACGAGCGCCAGCGACTTCGTCCGAAAGCTGCGAAAGACTCGGAACACGATCAGTAGCAACACGACCGCTGTCACTGTTCCGACGACCGCCATGTCCAACCCAACTCGCAACCAGCGAGGCGGCTCCAATCGCCGCACTGCAAACACCGCCGAGTCGAAGCCGAGGCTGAACCAGAAGAACAATCCGACGGCGACAAAGACCAGCGCGATCCCTTCCAACAGCACGTATCGCCGAATGCGCGATTTCAGCTCCGCGAGGATCGCTTCGACTTCGGGAGGAAGTTGGATCTGCTCGAACATGGTGGCATCCTACGCGAGCTTCAAGAGTTTCCGGGTCAACCACTCCGCCGACAAGAGGCCAACTAACACATACAGCACCCAGTCACGATCCCAAAGCGTTCGCAGTCGCTCATCGACCAAGAATTCTTCGCCGTGGTTCGGCAGTAGTTTCGGCAAGGCAGCGGCAGTGCTCTCATCCAGTGGCAGGTAAGTTCCACCAGTTTCGTCGGCCAAGGCGCGGAGCAGTTGGACGTTCTGCCGGGCGTTCGCGGTTTCCAAGTTCGGCAGGGAAACGTCCAATTTTTCGGAGAGCTTATCGGTCGAGTCGGGAATCGTCAGTTCGAGACGATAGGTGCCTGGCAGGCTGAGACGAAAATCGCCGACGAACTGACCGGGACGTTGACGATCGGGCAACAACTTCATCGGCGGAAGCAGCGGGCGGCCGGAGGGATCGTAGATGTCGCAGTTGACCGACTCGGCCGTGAGCGGTTGGAACTGAGCGTCGCTGAGCAACGCTCGCACATGCGCCGTTTGGCCGAGCAGATACTGATTTCGTTCGAGCAACAACATCCCGCGCAGCGTGCCGCGCTTCAGCCGCGTCGTGCTGAGTTCTCGAATCGCCTTCGTCCAGAAGCGATCGAAGTAATCCTCGTCGATCGCTCGCAACCGCCAGACTTCACCGGCTCCGACATACAGAGTCCGGCCCGAACCATAGAACTGCGAGGCCAACCAAATCGGCGCGCCGTAGCTGGTCTCGGAACGCGGATCGGTGAAGTTGGCATACACAGTCGCTCCGGCTTTCGAGCCAGCGGTCGGGTAACAGCGATAGATACCGGGGAATTCTTTCCACAACAGCGCGCTGCTGATCGGGTCTTCGGTCAACAGCAGGAATCCCGCTTCGAGACCGGCTCGCGAAAAGCCAATCGGCCAAGCTGCCGGGCCGCTCGCGTCGGCGAGCAAGTCGGACGCCAGCGAACTGAGCGTCACCGGACACAGCTCTTGAATCGGTTTCACTTCTTCGCCGCCGCTCGCCAGCGAGGACGTGTTGACGTCCCCTGCCACGAGGATCAACCCGCCCGATTGCGCGAAGACCCATTCGCGCAGTATCGACTGTTGCTCTGGAGTGACCTTGCGCCAGTCGGGATCGAAGGCGACGATCACGTCATACGGAAACAGTTCCTCGCGAGTCTTCGGGAACTCGAACAACAGCTTGTTCGATTCTTGGCTGACCGCCGTACCGGGATCGGCCGTTTGCAGCAGCACGTCCACTTCGATGGCTTTGTGCCGAAAGAGCATGTTCTTCAAGAAGACGTAATCGCGCATCGGCCCGCCCGCAAAGAGCAGCACTTTCGTTTTGCGATCCGTGACGCGAATCGTCTTGCGGCGTTCGTTATCGGCATCGCTTAGTTCGCTGGTCTTCGCGGCCGGCTTCGCTCGCAGCAGATACTCGACCGAACCGGTCGTCGCCGGGTTCTGTTGAAACTTCACTTCGATCGGCACGCCGTTGTCCGCCAGCGCGAGTTCTTTCGATTCGACCAGACTCGGCTCCGACGTTTCCCCTTCCGGGCGCGACAGCAATTCGACGACCGCATTCTTCCCCGCAAGTCCCTCGGCCTGCACGAACGCGGTGATTTCAAACGGATCGCCGAGATGCGCATCGGTCGGAGCCTGCACGCTGGCAATCGACAGATTGACTGGCGGCTGAGTCCCACCGACTCCGACCGTGATCAACCGTGTCTTCGACTGCGCCGCGAAGTGACTCGCCGCCGACGGATCAATGCCGGCGTTCTTCGCACCGTCCGAAATCACGATTACTCCCGACAACGATTTGCCAGTGACCTGTCGCACGAGTTCGAGCACCGATTCGCCCAACCGAGTCTCGACGCCGCGCGGCTTGAGAACTTCATCCCAATTCGGGCCGCCATCTTGTGGGGCAGGTTTGTTACCTGCCCGTCCTTTGCCGTCAGCATTCTCTTGGCCGGGCAGGTTGGAAACCTGCCCCACGACGCGTGGATCCTTCGAGCGAAACAACCAATGCGGCCCCGCCTGCGTCGAATCAAACGTGAAGACGCTGACGTCGTGATTCCGCTGCAACTCCGCAATCAACGGCGAGCGTTCCAACAATTCACGCACCGCATCTGACCTTGGTCGAGCCGGCTTGGCTTCAGCACCGTCTGTCTTCGCAGAATCCAATTCCTCCGGCGACGTTTCCGGCAACTGCATCGACAGCGACGTGTCCACCGCGATCGCGACTCGCGACGGCCGAAACGAAGTTGTCTGAGTCCGCTCCTGCGGATTGACGGCAATCGCAATCAGTCCGCCCCAAGCTCCCAACCGCAGGATGAGCAGCCATACCTTCCAGGCCGGATGCAACTCCTGAGCGTCCCGCAAATACAACGCGACGATCCACGCGACACCAATGACCGCCAACGCCAACCAGCCCAACCAAGCCAACGGGCTGTCCGGCAAGTCCACTTCCCACGCCATGCGCGTGTCAGCCGCCAGAGTCGCCAGATTGAGTTCGGTGGTCAGCATCGGTTTGTTTCCCTCTTCATCGGGCCGAGGGAATGGGTTTGTGGTGATAGCTCAATCGGTACGCCATGAATTGTTCGGCGATCAGCAACACAGCCAGCAGCAACAGCAGCGCGTCGCGGACTTCGCTGCCGATGTCGCGACCAGCGATCCAAGAGAACTCCCCTGGCTCTTGAATACTGACTCGAATTTTCTCGCCGAGCTGTTTGCGAATCAATTCGGTCGTCGCCAGCGACAAGTCGCTTTCATCGGCGGGGAAGTTGTAGGTGATCCACCGTTCGAACGGGACTTGATTCAGGTCGAGCAAGCGGACTCGATAGAGGCCGGGCAAGTCAGTGTCGCGGAATGTGGCGGTGAGGCGAAGTTGAGGCGCTGGGGTTTGGGATAACGGCTCTCGGCCATCGGCTTTCGGCTCTCGGCCGGACGTGCCCGCATCGGGTGCGGCTTGCAGGCGGATCGTGCGTTCGCCCGCCGGATCGGGGACGACGATGTCGATCATGTCGGTGAACTCGCTGGGGTTCAGCGACAGCACAATCGGCTCGCCCGCAAGCCGGCGTTCGAGTTGGCGGTCGCTGCGAGCGATGTGCTTTTGCAGTTCGAGTTGCAGCACGACATAGCTGGCGTACTTGGCCCAGTTGTTCCAGGCCGGGCCGCAGGTCGTCAGGCAGGTGATGACGTTCCCCTTGCCGAAGCGATGATGAAACATCAACGGCTGCCGATTGCGGAGCGTCGCGATCGTCTGTACTCCGTCACCGCGTGCTTGATCGTCGCGAGGCCAACTCGCGGCAGCCGGGAAGAATTTCGCCACGCGAGTTACATCGAGATACGGGTTCTCTTGCCCTTCAAAGACTCGGAAGATCGGATGCGACGCGAGCACGAGGTCTGGGCCAGAGTCCTCGACGATCGGCAGATCGCGCGGAGCCGTGTCGAGCGGCACCGGAAACAACCCTTGGCCCTCTTTGAACAGCGACTCGTTGTAGAACGCCGTCTTGATCGACGGCCCGACGAACCATGCGAGGCCGCCGCCAGCCGTGACGTATTTCTCCAGCGGATCGAGCGCATCGGCCGGCAAGTCGGCGACGTTTAGCAGATAGATCGCTTGAAACTCGTCGATCGGACGGCGGCGCAGATAATCGACGGTCTCGATCTGCGGTGCGAAACCGGTAATGCGCGGATCGGCCGCGAGAGCATCGACGACATACGAGCCTTCATCGCCGCTCGGATCGCCGTCCACGATCAAGACCTTGTGAACCGCTGATGTTTCGAGAGCCAGCAGCCGCGAGTTGTCTTCCGACAACGGATCACCTTCGAGACTGACTCGCACGTCATGCTTCTTCGGCGTCTCGAACACGAGATCGAATTCTCGCTCGACTGACTCGCCCGCTTCGATCTTGTCGAACGTCAGCGTCATCGGCAGCTTTTGACCGTCCTGATGCACGCTCAATCGCACTTCGGTCGCAGCTTGCTCGGAAAAATTCTTGACGGTGACTCGCAGCCGCACCGGCACTCCTGCCGCTGCGACTTGCAGGTCACCAGACAAATCGGTCACGGCAAGATTCGCGTGCCGCTGCTCGACTGTCTTCACGAAGTTCAACGTCACGCCCGCCGCATCGAGCACCTCGGCGGCTGAAGACATCGCTTTCTGATCCTGCCAATCGCGCTGCCGGAAATCGGACAGCACATGCAGATGTTTAATCGCTCCGACGTCTTCCTTGTCTCCGAAGAGCGTCCGCGCCGCCGTCAGCCCATCGACCAGCGACAACGCTCGGTGTGAAGGCCGGAGGTTCTCCAGCTTCGTGTCCAGTTCCGCGACAAACGAATCGCTGACATCCCGCTGCGAGAACACCGGTTGCTCCGGGTTCGACAGCAGCACGAGCGTGAAGATCTGCGTTCCCGGCCGCCGCGAGCCTTCTGCCACCAGCTTCTTGATGACCGACACACCCTCGCCAAACGCCGTCGTGTCCCCGATCCGATCGCGCATCGAACCGCTGTCGTCCAGCAAGACCATGTGATGCGTGCGTGCTCCGCGAAACACCGACAACTGGCTCGGATCGAGAATCAGCCGAGCGATCAGCAACATCAACCCCAGCACCAGCAGGATTCGCAGCAGCAACAGAATCAACTGCTCGATCAGCACCCGTCGGCGGTTCCGTTGCTGGCTCGCCAGCAAGAATTCCATCGCCGCGAACCGCACCCGGCGAAACCGCAGCCGGTTGATCAAATGAATGATGATCGGCGCTGCAATCAACGCCGTGCCGGCCATGACAAAGCCAGGATTCAGAAAATGTTGCAGCAGCCAAGAAGGCATGAGGTTGAGACGTCCGAAGTTCCAAACTCGAAATCCAATATCCGAATGAGCAACGCTGGCGGAACAGTAATCGTGACGCGAACCAGCCGCAAACGCTTCCAGACCGTTCGGGGAGACCGACGATCTAGGGCTACGAGTCGGAAATGAAACACCGGTAGCCACGCTCGCCAAAGTCGGTTGAATTTCACCCCACTGAGCTTGCCTCAGTGGCTCGCGGGCTTTTGCACTACGCGATTTTCAACAAGCCGCCGAGCGTGGCGACACGCTGGAAACTTTTCTTGTTGCGGCAAAAGCCCCAGACCCTCGCCTCGGTTGGCAATGTCACTGACGGTGATACAACGTCGCTTCCGATTGGCCGACGTGAACCTCCGCGCGAGTCCATCCGATGCAGTTTCAATGCCCTCATTGCCAGATCGCCATTCAACTCATAAACGCGCCGCCGGAGAGCGATGTCATCTGTCCGTCCTGCGGCAGCCAGATCAGCAGTGCCCAGCGAAACCAGAGCACGCCGCCCAT